>NZ_FTOK01000006.1:0-245014 GCF_900156705.1 Salimicrobium salexigens
TTTTGGTCGACTCAATCATAACGGATGTACCATGGCTTTTTCTATACCCAAAATGGGGATAGATCGTTGTTGCATTTCATTTTACAATTAAGCAACATCCTCCTTGAATAATATAATGAAAGTTTGTTCTTGCTTCTGCTGCTGTCCGCTTTTAACGGACGGCGCAGCGGTTTGGACCGATTTCCATTTCGCGTTTTCTTTCACTGTCCGGTGCAACCTGTCCCATATTCGTTTCGCGGATTTCCTGATAGGCATTCGGTTGCGGTGGCAGATTTTCCGTGACAGTCTTTCTGAACTCGGCTTCATCTTCAATGTTCAACCCGTGGTTCTCTTTGTAAAGAACCGAGAGTTTTTCCTGAACAGAACCATCGTCGTTCAATTCATCTGTAGCCGTGTAGTGGGCCGGAAGAACGATGAGGTTGTCAGAGAGTTCCCTGTATCTTTCGTAAAGGGTGGTACGGAGATCCTGTACCCAGTCTTCCGCTTTCCCGGCAAGATCCGGACGTCCGATAGAGGCAATGAACAGGATATCCCCTGTCAGTAAATACTGCCCGTCGATGACGAAAGAAGTGGAGCCTATGGTGTGCCCCGGGGAATATAGCGCCTGGATATCAATGTCTGTTTCTCCTACCCTGATGGTATTCCCGTCTTCCAGAGGTTTATAATCGAACGTTACACCTTCTGCGTCTTTCGGAGGCAGCCAGTACGTACCGCCTGACTCTTCGGCAAGAGCACGACCTCCGGAAATGTGATCAGCGTGCAGGTGGGTGTCCATCGTATGGTTGATGGTAACTCCTTTTTCTTTGGCGAAATCCGTATAAATATCAGTCATGCGGTTGGCATCGATCACCGCAGCTTCTTCTCCTGAAAGAACCATATAGGAAAGGCATCCTTTACCGAGACGAACGAACTGATACAGTTCACCGCCATTCGCCAGGTCGCTTATTTTCACGGGTGCCAGGTGTTCACTCCATGCTTTCATACCGCCTTCAAGATAGGACACTTCCAGACCTTCATCAGCAAGCATTTCTCCTACCATAACCGAAGACCCCTCTTTGGCACACACGACAAGGATGTTCTTATCTTTTGGGAGATCGTCCATGATTTCCTCAACCCCGTCGATCAGGTCGAAGTAGGGAACGTTCATATATTCGAAGTTTACCCCTTCTACTTTCCAGTCTTCGAACGCATCTTCGTTCCGTACGTCCAGAATAAACAATTCTTCTTTATTTACTGCTTTCCTTGCCAGTTCAGATGGTTTCATTGGTTGTAGTGACAATTACATAACCCCCTGTGGTTTATTTCTGTATTATATCTTCAGGATTTTTCCGTCTCTTTTGACCATTCACTCATACCCGGAACTACGTTGTATACTTTGTCATAGCCGTTTTCCGTGAGCTTCTGCGCCGCCATATCACTGCGGTTACCTGTACGGCACACGACATATATTTCTTTAGAGGAATCGATCTCGTTCATACGCTCGTCAAGCTCCCCGAGAGGAATGGAGACAGCTCCCGGGATGTGGCCGAAAGCATATTCTGCTGATTCTCTCACATCCACAACCACTGCATCGTCGTTACGATTTTCAAGTTCTTCGTTTCCTACTGTATTCGGATGGGTTTTTTCCGGTTTCTCCTCATCCGCTTTGCGGACGTAGTGGTAAAGTACACCGTCCGTTTCGTTGGTGCCGAGGTACTGGTGTCCCGACTTATTTGCCCAGGCTTTAAGGTCGGTTGTAGATCCCTGATCTGTAGCCTGTACTTCAAGCACCTGACCTGCCTCGAGATCTTTCATCGTTTTTTTCGTTTTGACGATCGGCATAGGGCACGCAAGCCCTTTAGCGTCTAATTGCATATCAGTTGTAATACTCATAATGATGACCTCCTGTTTTTATTCAGTCTTACCGTCGTAATTCATCATGCCGCCTTCCATATTGGTGACGTCGTACCCCTGGTTTTCAAGGAAACGCGCGGCCTGGGAACTTCTCCCTCCGGAACGGCATACGGTAACGTAAGCTTCTTTTTTATTCAGTTCATTCATCCGGTATTCCAATACCCCGAGAGGGATGTGAATAGCTCCGGGTATTTTTCCTTCGGCTACTTCGTCCGCTTCCCGGACATCTATAACATTTAAATCGCTATACTGCGTTTCTACTTCATGTGCCTGGATTGTTTTCATAACAATACCTCCTAATTGTTTAGATAAACAGGTTGATAGCTCCGTCTTCACCTTCACCGATATAAGCAGCAACGCCGCCGTACTCGATATCATCGAGAAGTTCTTCTTTTCTGAGACCTAAAAGATCCATCGTCATGGTGCAGGCAATCAAATTGATATCCTGTTCCTGAGCCATTTCTATCAAGTCTTCGACGGGCATGGCATTGTGCTTCTTCATAACGTCCTTGATCATTTTCTGACCGAAACCGCCGAAGTTCATTTTGGAGATGCCCATTCGTTTGGCGCCGCGCGGCATCATACGACCGAACATTTTTTCAAGTCTTGATTTGTTCTCAATGAGCATCTTGTCGTCCTTACGGAGGGCGTTCAGTCCCCAGAACGTGTGGAAAATGGTTACATCGTGATCGTAGGCTGCAGCACCGTTTGCGATGATGTAGGCAGCCATTGCCTTATCGTAATCTCCACTGAATAGAATAATGTTGGTTTTTTTGTTTTCGGATGACATGATTATTTCCTCCTTATACCTACAGGGGTATTATTTTATTGAAAAAAATTATCTGCTTTTCACCAGAAGCTGCACTGCTTCGTTGATTGCAACTTCCTGATCTTCCTCGTTTTCTTCCTCTCTGACGCACGCTACAAGATTGGAACTTACGAGTACGCCGATGGAACGGTCGATAGCACTGCGGGAGGCTGAGAGCTGGGTGATAACGTCCTTGCAATCTTTTCCTTCTTCCATCATCTTCAGTACACCCCGAAGCTGACCTTCCAGACGTTTTATTCTGTTTATTTCTTTGTTGCTGTATTCCATCTGTCTTCCCTCCCTTAGCGAGACTGATGCTTATTCTATACCTACTGGGGTATATTGTCAACGAAAAAAATTTGCTGTTTAATGTAAGGTGATTTCTTTTAATCAACTAAGTGCATCTTATACCCCTATAGGTATTTTGTCAACAAGATATGCTTATTTTATTTGAGATCTCCGGAGAAAAAGAAAAACCCCCTTCAGAAGGGAGGTTTTAAGCTGCGTTATCGATGCAGACTTTCAGACGTTCTTCAATATCGGCCGCTACATCTTTAATTTCTTTATCATCGATCATTTCCATAAGGGACGTAGGTTTCGGCATACCGATTTTAATCTGCCCCTGATCGTTGTATACGACCATTTTACATGGGAGAAAGTAGCCTGCGAGGAGATCTTTTTCGAGGATGTGTTTGGCTTCTTTCGGGTTACATACTTCAAGTATCCGGTAATCCGTATCGAAGTCGAGACCTTTTCCCTGAAGCGTCTCTTTCACATCGAAGTTCCATAGTACGCCGAACTGCGCTTCCTGAAGGCTTGCCTGAAGACTTTCTACTGCTTCTTCGAGGTTTTTATCCGTTTCTACTGTATAGTGGAACATGTCATATCACTCCTTTTTGTAGTATTTCTCAAATAAGTGTACCCTCGCAGGTATATAAATAAACACGTGAAGTTCATTCATTATTCACAAAAGGAAAAGAGTATTATGGTATAAAGGAGAGGGAGGGAGATTATGTTTGTGCCTCCATATTTAATTATAAGATTGACTGCTTTACTGGTAAGCGCAGGTGTGTTCCGGTTTGCACGGACAGGTATGGAGGGGAAAAAAGAGGTCTTTTCAAAGGGAACGACCCTGCTGACTACGTTTTTCCTCGTGTTTTTCAGCAGTAAACTGGTTACCACCTTTCCTATGGTACTTGATTACCCGGTGACGGTATTGAGTTATCCGAGCGGTACGCTTGAGTTCTACATAGCGTCGGTCGCCGCGGCTATTCATGCTTTCCGGCTGAAGTTGAGCAAGGACGAACTGTACGGAATGACTGTTCTTCTTTCGGGTTCGTTTTTCTTCTACTATATTGGAAGTATAATAATTATGGAAGATAACGTATTACATGAACTCGTTATATGGTTTATTATCTATGCGGGAAGTCTTTTATGGAAGAATTACTGGTCAGCCCTGTTTGGAAGTGTGATGCTTGCTGCGGGTGCTGTCAGTCTGATCGTCCCGGTACTTGACGTTATGGGAGTGCCGGTGGACGCCGGGTATTATTTTGTAATCGCTGCCGGCGTGTTCATTATGGGCAGGGGGGTATTTAAATGGAAGCGGACGTAACGTTTTGGCTGGCTTTCGGGGCAGGCGTTTTATCTTTTCTTTCGCCGTGCACGCTGCCGATTTTTCCGGCCTATTTATCATATATTACAGGTATGAGTGTGAAAGATATACAGGATCAGAACAATCCTCAAATAAGAAAAAAAGTCCTTCTGCATTCGGTTTTCTTCCTGATCGGGGTGGCAACGGTTTTCCTGAGCCTCGGGTTCGGGGCATCACTTGCCGGACAATGGATGCAGGGAGTGCTGACCGGGGATTCCGGAGTTTTCCTGCAGCGGATCGCCGGCGTTTTCATTATCGTGATGGGGCTGTTTGTAGCAGGATGGATCAATTTCTCCTGGCTGATGCGGGAAAAACGGTTCTCTGTAAAGCCTAAGAGAAGCCTGGGGTATACCGGTTCTGTTTTTACAGGTCTCGGATTTGCAGCCGGATGGACGCCGTGTATCGGCCCGATTTTCGGTTCGATTCTCGTACTTGCAGCCAGTAACCCCACGCAGGGGATGGTTTACAGCGTATTTTACGTACTCGGTTTCGCTTTGCCGTTTCTGATTTTCTCATTCTTCGTTGGTTCTGCAAGAGCGGTAGTGCGCTACAGCCAGATATTCATGAAAGTGGGAGGCAGCCTCATGGTTGTGATGGGGATAATGCTATATACGGGTCAGCTCACGAGAATATCCAATATGCTTCTCCGTATGGTGCAGGACACCTGGCTTTCTAACCTGGGTACAATTATATTCAGGGGGATATTGTAGTGAAGAAATGGATTGTAATTGCAGTCGTTGTAGTATTGTTCGGATGGGCTCTTTACGACCTTCTATATGAACCGGAAGAGACGGCGACACAGGAAAGTGGAGATACAGTGATGACAGCCGAAGGACCGGGTGGCCAGAACGATTCTTCAAGTTTTGAAAAGGGGGAACCGGCTCCTGACTTTACGCTTCCGACATTAAGTGGAAAAGAGGTGAGTCTCTCCGACTATCGGGGAACCCCGGTAATTGTGAACTTCTGGGGCACGTGGTGCCCGCCGTGTCGTGCAGAAATGCCGGATATGGAAGAAGTGTACAGCTCCAGGGATGATTTTGAAATACTTGCGGTGAACCTTACGGAAACAGAAGCGACAAGAAATGATGTAAGCCAGTTTGCGGGAGAGTTCGACCTTTCATTTCCTGTATTACTTGATCGCAATTCGGACGTGATGGCTAAATACGAAGTAGGGCCTGTACCGACTTCCGTGTTTATAGATAAGGAAGGGAAAGTCCAGTCTGTGATTCTCGGAGGTATGAACAAAGATTTGATGGAACAGAGGCTCGAAGAAATGAAATAGGTTTAATGATTTTCCGGAACGGATATACCTCTAATATACCCCGTACGGTAGTTAAAAATAACAATAGGAGGTCAATTTCTATGTTACTGAAACATTTTTATGATGATAATCTGGCGCAGGCGTCTTATCTCGTCGGTTGTCAGGCAACCGGTGAGGCAGTAGTCATCGACCCTGCACGCGAGATTGAACCTTATATCAAAGAAGCGAACGAAAACGGTTTGACCATCAACGGTGCCCTTGAAACTCACATCCACGCGGATTTCGTTTCCGGAGGCCGTGAAATGGCAGAGCGTCTCGGAGCTGTACTGTACGTCTCCGATGAAGGAGATGACGACTGGAAGTACGAAAATATCGACCACCTTCCCCATCAGCTTCTGAAAGACGGAGACGAAGTGAAAGTGGGAAACGTCACGATAGGCGTTCTTCATACTCCGGGTCACACACCGGAGAGTCTGTCGTTCACTCTGAAAGACGGAGGAACGGATAACGCCATGGGCGTCTTCACCGGTGATTTCCTCTTTGTCGGCGACGTCGGCCGTCCGGATCTTCTGGATAAAGCTGCAGGGGCTGAAGGTACTGCAGAAAAAGGCGGACAGCAGATGTTTGAATCTCTTCAGAAGTTCAGTGAACTTCCGGGTTACCTTCAAATCTGGCCCGGTCACGGAGCAGGCAGTGCCTGCGGTAAGTCTCTCGGTGCCGTGCCACAGTCCACCCTCGGTTATGAAAAGAAAGAAAACTGGGTGTTCAGTCATACGGACGCCGATGAATTCGTTAAAGAACTGACGGATGGACAGCCGGCGCCTCCGGTATATTTCGCCGAAATGAAGAAGGTGAACAAATCCGGAGCGGAAATCGTACGCGACCTTAATGATCCAAAACGTATCGATAACCCTAAAGAACTTGAAGAAGCGATCGATAACGGTGTCCAGGTTCTTGATACCCGTGACTCCGCCCGTTTTGCGAAGAATCACTTGAAAGGGACATTTAATATCCCGATTAATAAATCCTTCGCCAACTGGGCCGGATGGCTCGTGGATTACGACCGGGATCTTTATATCCTTACCGATGAGAAGGATCACCACGAAGTTCTGACAGCCCTCCGCTCGATTGGAATCGACAATGCCACCCATTATATGGATGCCACTCAGGCAGCCACTATGAGTGACCGTACGGAGCACTACCACAACGTAACTCCGGAAGAGTCGGTATCGATGATCGAGAACGGAGAAGCGAAAGTGCTCGACGTCCGTTCCGAGGAAGAATATGAAGAAGCGCACATTGAAGGTGCCGCTCACATTTATCTCGGAGAATTACCGGATAAGATCGATGAAGTGCCGGCAGACCGGCCGCTCGTTGTTCAGTGCGGCTCCGGCGTGCGCTCGGCTATCGCTGCAAGTGTTCTCCAGGCGAACGGCATCACCGATATCCGTAATATGGATGGGGGTTTCGGTCTATGGAAGAAACAGGTCAATAAACTGATTGAAGCATAATACTGCAAAAAGTCCCCGGACCGGGGACTTTTTTTTGGGTCGCCGGGGAGAAGCTCCGTTCCGGTGGACGAAGGGGTGTGTATGTATTAGAATATAGTCGTAGAGAGGACGTGAATAATAATGGAAGATAATATAAGATTGATTGCTCTGGATATGGATGGAACGCTTTTGAAAAATGAGTTCGAAATATCCGAGGAAAATAAAAGAGCTATAGAGCGGGCGAAAGACGCAGGAATCCACGTTATCGTGAGTACCGGGCGTCCGATAGGTCACTGTCGCAGCCTGGTCCGGTCGCTCGGGGATTCCGAGTACATCGTTACTGTCAACGGCGGGGAAATATACGCCGGAGATTTTAATCTGGTGACACGTGAAGTACTAGGCATGGAAGAAGTGAAGCGGCTGTGGGAAATACAGAAAGAACACGGCGTACGTCTCTGGACTTCCACGGTGGAAGGAGCTTTTGACTCCGATTATAAATTTGAGAAACCGATCGAAGAGTATGAATGGCTGAAAATCGGTCTGGAAGTGCCGGATGAAGACGTCCGGAACGTCATTCTTAAAGAAGTGACGGCCAACCCTGCGCTTGAAGTGACGAATTCGAGTCCTGTAAATATAGAAATCAACCCGGCCGGAGTGAGTAAGGCGGCTGCTCTTCATAAAATCAGCGGATTACTCGGTTTCTCCCTGAACGAAGTGATGGCAGTGGGAGACAGTCTGAATGACCTTGCCATGATTAAAGAAGCGGGGATCGGTGTAGCGATGGGGAACGCTCAGGAAGAAGTGAAACAGGAAGCGGATCTGGTTACGGAAACGAACGTGGAGAACGGAGTGGCCAGCGTTATAAACCGTGTGGTAGATGCAAAAGCGGGAGTTTAATACTCCTGCTTTTTTTTGAAGGAAAATGTACCTTACCTGTCGAATAGATACTATATGAAAGAAATCTGAATTTTTAGATAAGGGGTGGGGAGATGGGACCGACACTAAAGTCGATGTTCGATCAGACAGCAGCTAAATTTCCCGAAAGAGAAGGACTGGTGGATGAACGTATCAATGTAAGGTGGACGTATGGAGAATGGAAGGAAGAAGTGAACAGATTTGCCCATACACTGCAGGATAACGGTATATCAAAAGGGGATGTAGTATCCACTGTTCTTTTTAACACGTCGGAGTTTATGACTGTGTTATTTGCCTGTGCCAGGCTGGGCGCGGTGTTTAATCCGATTAACTTCAGACTGACAGAAAAGGAGATCGCATTTATTCTGGCGGATGCAGAACCGAAAGTGGTTCTGTATGAACGGGCGACGAGTCCTCAGGTTGATCCCGTTCAGGCAGATATGACAGATGTTCAATTCTGGTCCATTGATGAGAAAGACGGGAAAGGGGAGTATCTCTACAGCAAACTCTCTTCCGACGTGACGAATGTGGAAACGGAGCTCGACGAAGACGACACGTATGCAATCATGTACACATCGGGCACGACAGGGAAACCGAAAGGCGTACTTCATACGCACAGGGATATGGTGGATCAGGCGATGGCTATGGCTTTGACCATGCGTCTCACTGCAGCCGATAAAGGCCTGTCCATCGGTCCTATGTTTCACTGTGCCGAACTTCACTGTGCGATTTTCCCGAGAATTCTTGTAGGTGCCGGGAATGCGATTCTGCATCACTACGACCCGAAAGAAACGATAAGGCTGGTGAGGGAAGAAGGAATCACCACGATGTTCGGGGCTCCGACTATGTGGCACATGATGATTCAGGAGGAATTTACGAAAGAGGATATAACTACGCTGCGTCAGGGCCTCTACGGCGGCGCACCCATGCCCCCGTCCCTTACGAGGGAGTTGTATGACGTGCTCGGTATCGGTCTCGTACAGGCTTACGGGATGACGGAAATGGGTCCTGCCATTACGGTACAGATGGAGGATGAACAGATAAAGAAAGCCGGTTCGGCCGGTAAACCCCTGGTGAATCAGGAAGTCCGTATCATCAGATCGGAAGATGAGGAGAGCGGGACCCCCGAAGATATATGCGCCCCGGGCGAGCTTGGTGAAATCATCGTGCGTGGGCCGAGTATGATGAAAGGATATTATAAACGACCGGAAGCGACAGAGCAGTCGATACGGGACGGATGGTATTACTCCGGAGATGTAGGGATGATGGACGAGGAAGGATACCTCTGGGTCCGGGACCGGGTGAAAGATATGATCATTTCCGGGGGAGAGAATATCTACTCCCGGGAAGTGGAAGATGCTCTGAGCGAACACCCGGCTGTCGAAGATGCTGCCGTAGTAGGGGAGCCGGATGCGAAATGGGGAGAACAGGTCGTAGCTTTTATCGTGAAAAAAGAGAAGGTTTCCGCTCAGGAAATCGATGAATTTCTTTTGTCGGGGAATAGGCTTTCCCGGTACAAGCGGCCGAAACGGTACGAGTTTGTTGAAGAGCTGCCGAGAAATGCCAGTGGAAAACTTCAGAAATTCAAATTACGGGAATATGAAGAAGTTTCGGGTAAAGAAACAGGGCATCAGGAAGCCGTTCAGATAACGTACGATCCGGAACAGATCAGTTATGAAGATCTCCTGCAGATTTTCTGGCGTCAAATAAACCCGACAGATGATGGTGGGCAGTTCGTGGATAGGGGAGAGCCTTATTTATCGGCGATTTTTTATCACGATGAAGCACAGCGCCAGGCTGCTGAGTCTTCCCTGATGGAAATGGAAGACTCCGGAAGGTTCGACGGTGAGATCGTGACTTCCGTCGAAGAATATGACACGTTTTATAAAGCGGAGGAGTACCATCAGGATTACTACAAGAAGAATCCGGGCCGTTATGAGCATTACAGAGATAACTCAGGGCGTGATGACTACCTGAAGCAAACGTGGGGAGAAGACCGTAAATACGAAATAAGTAAAACCTCGCCGTTTGCGGTGGAAGATAAAGCATCAGCTGTTTCCGAACTTAGCAGTGTACAATATGAAGTGACTCAGGAAGACGGGACGGAGCCTGCGTATGACAACAAATATCATGACAATGAGAGAGACGGTATATACGTGGACATCGTTTCGGGAGAGCCGCTGTTCAGTTCCAGGGACCAGTACGATTCCGGAACAGGATGGCCGAGTTTCACGAAGCCTCTGGAACTCGCGAATATCACCTATGAAGAAGACACAGGGGTTTTCGGTACAAATGTGGAAGTCCGCAGTAAACAGGCGGATTCCCATCTGGGCCACGTCTTCCAGGACGGTCCTGAGCCACACGGCCTCAGATACTGCATGAATTCGGCGGCTATGAAATTCATACCGGCCGATGAGCTGCCTGGAACAGAGTATGAAGAATATGCAGACGACTTCAAGTAAGAGAGAGACCGTTTCATTACAGACCAAAGACAGGTCATGAAAATCACTTTATACATTCCACCTGAAGAGCGGGGAGAGCACCTCCTGCTCTTCTTTTTGTTATAATGAGGGGAAATCAATGAAGGAGGTTTTTGTTATGCGACTGGGAATCATCGGAACGAATTTTATAACTGATCAACTGCTGGAGGCAGCGACACATCTGGAGGAAGTGCAGACGGCGGCCGTATATTCACGTACGCAGGAGAAAGCGGATGAATTTGCCGGGAAACACGGAATCTCCCTTACATATACTGATCTGGAAGCTTTTGCTGCCAGTGACGAAATTGATGCTGTATACATAGCGAGCCCCAATGCCCTGCATTACAGCCAGGCGGTCCTTTGTATGAGGAACGGGAAACACGTGTTGTGCGAGAAGCCTCTGGCTTCCAATTACCGGGAAGCTGCAGAAATGTTCCGTATAGCCGAGGAAGAAGGTGTTGTTCTTCTGGAGGCGATAAAATCGCTGTTCATGCCAGGATTTGAAGAAATCAGGGAAAATCTTCATAAAATCGGGAAAGTACGACGTTATGTCGGGAATTACTGCAAATTCTCCTCCCGTTATGAAGCCTACAGAAACGGGGAGGTATTGAATGCTTTCAAGAGAGAATTATCAAACGGAGCGCTGATGGACCTTGGCGTATATGGAATTTATCCAATGGTTACGCTATTCGGAACACCTTCTTCCACCAGGGCGACAGGCGTGCTTCTCGAGACAGGCGTAGACGGTGAAGGCACGGCACTTTTTCAATACGATGATATGGAAGGGGTCGTCTCTTTCTCTAAAATCCACAATTCCTACGCCCCGTCGGAGATTCAGGGGGAGGAAGGTTCTATAGTGATACCCGACATTTCCACACCCGAGGGGATGACGATCAGGTACAGAGACGGATCCGTTGAAGAACTGCCGGGTACTTTGTCGAAACCTTCGATGTATGGAGAACTGAAAGCTTTTACGAATATGGTCCAGGAAGGGAACTTGTCTGAATCTTCCGCAGCTGCGCCGGAGCACTCCCTGGAAACGGCCCGCCTGATGGAAGAGGTGAGAAAACAGATAGGAGTCGTATTCCCGGCTGATGCGTGACAGAAATGAGTGGGATATATGAGATTATTACTGCAGTATGTATCTATCTATAAACGGGCGGCTCTGATTGCGATTGCTCTTATGTTCGTAGAGCTGACAGTCGAGCTGTTTCAGCCGTTGATCATGGGTAAGATTATAGACGAAGGGATTTTGCAGGAAGATTATCGGACCGTATTTGTTTGGGGGACGGTGCTGATCGTTCTTTCTCTCCTGGCTTTCTCAGCAGGGATCATCAACTCCTTTTTTGCCGGAAAAGCGAGTCAGGGGACAGGGTATGATCTTCGCAGAGATATATTCAACAAAGTCCAGAAATTCACCGGAGAGAACTTCGATCGGTATTCGACTCCCGATCTTGTGACGAGAATCACGACGGACGTCGTACAGATACAAAACTTTCTTTTTCTGTTTACGAGAATCGGGTTAAGAGCCCCATTATTCATCATTTTTTCATTAGTGATGGCTTTCACGGTACATAGAGGGATGGCTCTCATTCTTCTGCTTGCTGCTCCGGTGCTCGTTGTATTTATGGTGGTCGTCAGTCTGAAAGGGGTGAAGCTGTTTCGCTTCGTGCAGAACAAGCTGGACGGGGTGAACAGAATTATCAGGGAGAACCTGACGGCGATTCGGCTGATCAAAGGGTTCAATCGCACCTCCTATGAAGAAAGCCGTTTCCACGATATCAACACGTCACTCCGCCACACGAATAAACAGGCGCTGTGGCTGATGGAGTTCGCGATGCCGGCCCTTATGCTTATGATGAATACAGTCATACTTATCGTATTGTGGTTCGGGGGCGAGGCCATCTTAGCCGGTACTGCGGAACCGGGAGAACTGGTCGCTATCGTCAATTATGCTACCAGAATGCTCGTAAACTTCTCTATGTTCACGTTTCTGATCATGGTTTTCTCGAGAAGTCAGGCATCTTCCGGCCGTATAGCCCGGGTGCTGACAGAGGGTACTCCCGCCTATCTGGAGGAAACGGATAATTTCAAAACGGAACTCGAAGGAAATATAGAATTCCGTAACGTTTCCGTCCGGCGCGCCGGAGATCCGGTGCTCCATAATATATCCTTTCATATCGATGCCGGGGAGATGATAGGAATCCTCGGGGAAACGGGGTCGGGGAAATCGACGCTTTTGCAACTGATACCCCGACTGCTTGAAAAAGAGGAAGGAACCATTCTTTTTGAAAATGAAGAAGTGGAAAACATCGATATCCACCATCTCAGACACCGGGTCAGTATGGTACCGCAGGAGGTCCACCTCTTCTCCGGAACAATCGGGGAAAACATCCGCTTCGGGAAACCGGAGGCTGCCGAAGAGGAAATTGAGAAGGCGGCACGGCAAGCCCGAATCGATGAATTCATTAAAACGCTTCCTGATGAGTATGATACGAAAATCGGTCAGAAAGGCGTGAATTTTTCCGGAGGACAGAAACAGCGGCTCTCTATCGCCCGGGCACTCGTCCGTAATCCTGCGATTCTTATTCTGGACGACAGTACAAGTGCGCTGGACGCGAACACGGAAGAAGAACTCCTCGACACGCTGCAGTCGGAAAAGCGTACGGTACTTATGACCGCCCAGAAGATCAGTTCGCTTAAACGGGCGGATCGTATTTTCGTTATGCAGGAAGGGCGACTGATCGGGGAAGGGAGTCACGAACGACTGCTGAAAGATAACGATTATTACAGGAGCGTCTATGAGTCACAGAGAGAGGAGGGGAGCTGATGGCTGAAAGGAAACATCCGCACAGTGCTTCTTTTTCGGCACGACCGAAAGTGGATGATATGAAAACGACGATCGGGCGGGTCTGGTCGTATATGATGAAAGAAAAAAGAAGGTTCTACTTCGTCCTCTTTGCGATTCTCATCAGTTCCGCCCTGTCTCTTGCCGGGCCTTATCTGCTCGGAGTGGTCATCGATACTATAATCGGGGCTTCCGACAAAGGAAGAGTATTTACGCTTCTGCTGCTGCTCGGCACTGTTTATATTTTTCAGTCCGTATTCATGTGGATACAGAGCTACTCGATGATCCAGCTTTCCCAGAATACGGTTTATCGCATGCGGGAACACTTATTCAACCATCTCCAGCATCTTCCCGTTTCCTTTTTTCAAAAATATCAGCAGGGAGAGCTGATGAGCCGTCTTACCAATGATATGGAAAACGTGAGTCGTACACTGAACTCGGCTGTCATCCAGCTTGTGACGAGTGCTCTCACCATTTCGGGGACGCTGATCATCATGTTCGTGCTCAGTCCACTGCTCACGCTGCTGACACTGACAGTCGTCCCTCTTATGTACTACGGGATGAAGTGGATTACGAAGCGGACAGGGCCGTATTTCAAAGCCCAGCAGAAGGACCTCGGCGAAGTCAATGGCTACGCCGAGGAGATGTTTTCCGGCCAGCCGGTCATCGCCCTGTTTTCCAAAGAGGCGGACGTGGAGGAGGACTTTGCCGGAAGGAACCGTGCCCTTTATGAATCGGGTTACTGGGCTCAGGTGTACACCGGATTCATTCCGAAACTGATGAATATGCTTAATAACCTGAGCTTCGCCATCATTGTCGGCGGGGGAGCGGTGCTCGCTCTGAACGGGTTCGTGACGGTCGGTCTGATTGTTACGTTTACGACGTACTCAAGACAGTTCACTCGGCCTCTGAATGATCTCGCCAACCAATTCAATATGATCCTTTCTGCCGTTGCAGGGGCTGAAAGAGTGTTCAGCATCATCGATGAGGATGAGGAAAGGATCGATGAAAAGGGGGCGAAGACGGTGGATTCCATAAACGGAGAAGTGGAATTTGAACGCGTCCATTTTTATTACGATGAAGATGAAAAAGCACTGGATGATGTATCGTTTCACGTGAAACCGGGCGATACCGTAGCATTAGTGGGACCGACAGGAGCCGGCAAAACGACGGTAGTCTCATTATTGTCAAGGTTTTATGATGCGACGGAAGGCCGCGTACTCGTGGACGGCGAGGACATGCGCTCCCTGAAGAGGGAGACGCTCAGAGAACATATGGGTCTCGTGCTGCAGGATGCGATTCTTTTTCACACGACCATCCGTGAAAACATCCGGTACGGGCGACTGGAAGCGACGGACGAGGAAGTGGAAGAAGCTGCAAAAGCAGCCAGAGCCGACGGTTTCATCCGCAATTTCCCGGACGGATACGAGACGATGCTCGATTCCGAAGGGAAAGGGGTGAGCCAGGGGCAGCGCCAGTTGTTATCGATTGCCCGCGCTATACTGAAAAATCCTTCCCTGTTTA
This sequence comes from Salimicrobium salexigens, assembly GCF_900156705.1. Classification (NCBI taxonomy): domain Bacteria; kingdom Bacillati; phylum Bacillota; class Bacilli; order Caryophanales; family Bacillaceae; genus Salimicrobium; species Salimicrobium salexigens. Next base: position 14,871 of record NZ_FTOK01000006.1, read on the forward strand.
TTCTTGATGAAGCCACGAGCAGTGTCGATACGGTGACGGAAACGAAAATAAACGAAGCATTGCAGACGCTCATGGAAGGGCGCACCAGTTTCGTAATCGCTCACAGACTCAATACGATCCGTAATGCCGATCTTATTCTCGTTATGGAAGAAGGACGTATTGCTGAACGAGGCAGTCACGATGAACTGGTATCTTTCGGCGGGAAGTATGCGGATCTTGTAACTAAACAGGCCACTTCCTGAATAGTTTTCGGAATTTTCGTCCTGTTCTCCTTTTGATGTGATACCATTAACAAAGGAAAACTTCAGAAATACTTGTCTTTTCTGAAAAAAGGGGTCGAAGTTAATTGAAACAAAATAGGGAAGTTTATGACGTCATAGGGGTCGGCATCGGTCCTTTCAACTTAAGTCTAGCCGCTCTCCTTGATACACAGGAGACGAAGGCGCTGTTTTTTGAGCAAAAACCTGAGTTTGCCTGGCATCCGGGTATGCTGATCGAAGGGACGAAACTTCAGGTTCCTTTTCTTGCGGACCTTGTAACGATGGCGGATCCGACGAACCCGCACAGTTTTTTGAATTATATCAGCCAGCAGGGACGGATGTATCAGTTCTATATTTTACAGCGTCTTGATATTCCGCGGAGAGAATATAACGACTATTGTAAATGGGCCTCCGAACGGATCGGGAGTTGCCGGTTCGGGAAACAGGTTACGGCTGTCCATCGTCTGCAGGACGGGCGCCACCAGGTGGATGTGCAGGATGCAAGCACCGGGGAAGTTGAAACTTTTTATACGAAACACGTAGTGCTCGGAACCGGAAGTACGCCCGCTCTCCCGGAGGCGTTCCAGAACATGCCACGGCAGGATGTATTCCATACAGCCGACTTCGAAATGCAGCGGCAGACGTGCCGGGAAGCGGAAAGTGTGACGGTCGTCGGATCGGGACAAAGCGCCGCGGAGGCTTTCCGGGAGCTGCTGAAAGAACAGAGGACGTGCGGTTTCCGCCTGGACTGGATCACCCGTTCTCCGGGTTTTGCCTCTATGGAAGAATCGAAGCTGAATCTTGAGCACTTTTCGCCCGACTATATTGACTATTTCTATCCCCTTCCGCAGGAGAAGAAAGATGAGATTTTTGCCTCGCAGGGACTGTACTACAAAGGGATCAGCGAACATACTATTACGGATATATATAACCTTATGTATGAATATACAGTAGGCAGGGAAAAGATCGATGTTTCCCTGCTGCCTTTGACGAAGGTGACAGGTATAGAGCGGAAGGAAGGCCGGTATGAACTGAGCTGCCATCATTATCAGAAAGAAGAAGGTTATTCACACCGGACCGATAAAGTGATCGTCGCGACAGGATACCAGCCGAACGTCCCTTCTTTTATAAAAGAGCTTTCGGACGTAATTGAGTTTGATGATTACGGCCGTTACAAAGTAACGAAGGACTACAGACTGGTGAACAAAGGAGAAAATGCTTATAACATTTTTGCCAACAGCTGTATTGCCCATACTCACGGCGTCGGGTCCACCAACCTCGGTCTCGCCGTCTTCCGCAGTAAAGTGATCGTCAACCAGCTGCTTGGTAAAGAGGTGTACCCGGTGCAGGACTCCTATGTGTTCCAGTCCTTCGAGTAAAGCTGTGAAAAACTGAATAGCAACCACTGAACCGGACGTCGATGTCCGGTTTTTTGTTGTATAAAGAAGTGGCGGTAGAGTTGTAATGGTTTTGATACGTGTATATTTTTTCTCTTCCCTTCGGACAGGAAGAACCGGGTGGAAAGAAAGGTGAAATTTACACAAAAGGGAGCTCATTCTCCTTTTTTTAAGCCGTTCTCCAGTATTTTTCGTTCTGACTTTCATGGGCCCCCTTGACAAATTTTATATTTCACCGGATAATAGCATAAATATTCATAAACTATAATAATTATGCAATAGAAGGGATGGTCATATGAAAGGTGTCATTCAGCTCGAAGACGGCCGGTCCTTCGAAGGAACGGCTTCCGGGGAGTGGAACGTGCCGCTCGAAGGAGAGGTCGTATTTTATACCGGGATGACCGGGTACCAGGAAGTTTTGACAGATCCTTCTTACAGGGGACAGATCGTCGTATTTACTTACCCTCTCATCGGTAATTACGGAGTATCGGAAACGGCGAATGAAAGCGCCACACCCCAGGTGAAGGGGGCAGTGATGTGGCAGTGCTCCGACGAGGACAGTCATTATCAGGCGGAACAGTCGTTATCCTCCTATATGAACGATATGAATATTCCATACTTAACGGGAGTTGATACGAGGGCACTGACGAAGGCGATTCGGGCGAAAGGGACGTGTCGGGCGAGTTTAAGTAAGGAAGGATCTACTCCTTCTTCCGTGGAAGCAGTTGGGGAAGTGTACGAAGTAAGTGGTGAGAAAAGTGAAGTATATGGAGAGGGAGACATTCATCTTGCACTTATCGATTTCGGCTGGAAAAGCTCCATTCTTCAGAAACTGCTGGACAGAGGAGCAAAAGTTACTGTTGTACCATTTTCGCAGGCAGCTGACATCCATTCCATTGAACCGGATGGAATTGTATTGTCCAACGGGCCGGGTGATCCGAAAGATGTAAGTGGAAAACTTGCAGAATTCAAGGACCTTTTCGATATATTCCCCGTGTTCGGTATCTGCTATGGCCACCAGGTGATTTCCTTAGCTTACGGAGCGGATACGGAAAAGCTTCCGTTCGGTCACCGGGGCGCCAACCACCCGGTGAAAGACCTGGAGAACGGCCGGGTATTCATTACTTCTCAGAATCACAACTACGTAGTCACCGCGGAAAGCCTTGAATTCACACCTCTAAAAGTGCGGATGGTAAACGTAAATGACGGTTCGGTTGAAGGGGTAGTCCATGATTCCATGCCGATTTTCAGTGCCCAGTTTCATCCGGAGGCGAATCCCGGACCTGAGGATGCCGAGTGGATGTTCGAGGAGTTTTTTGCAATTCTGCGTAAGAAAGAGGTGAAAGCATATGTCTGAAAAAGTGTTGGTTCTCGGTTCCGGGCCCATCATTATCGGTCAGGCGGCGGAATTCGATTATTCCGGTACGCAGGGATGTATCGCCCTGAAGGAAGAAGGTTACGAGGTAGTACTCGTTAATAACAATCCGGCCACGATTATGACGGATCCCGCTATTGCAGACAGCGTCTATTGCGAGCCGCTCACAGTCGAAAGTGTGGAAGCTATTATTAAAAAAGAAAGGCCCGATGCCCTGCTTGCAGGACTGGGAGGGCAGACGGCACTGAACCTTGCGGTGGAACTTCAACAGAAAGGAGTCATGGATGCGCATGAGCTGAAAGTGCTCGGAACCTCCATCGACTCTATTCAAAAAGGGGAAGACCGGGAACAGTTCAGACAGGTGATGCGTGATACGGAGCAGCCGGTCGTGGAAAGCCAGGTGATTACCACCTTCGATGCCGCCCGGGCTTTTACGGAAAAAACAGGCTTTCCGGTTATCAGCCGTCCGGCCTACACGCTTGGCGGGCGCGGGGGAGGCATCGCGCATAACGAGGAAGAGCTTCGCTCCCTCATGAAAGACGGGCTGAAAGCGAGTCCTATTTCCCAGGTAATACTCGAGAAAAGCATCGCGGGGTTCAAGGAACTGGAATACGAAGTGATGCGCGATACAAATGGTACGTGTATATCTGTATGCAATATGGAAAACGTGGATCCGGTAGGGGTGCATACAGGAGATTCGATTGTTACGGCCCCTTCCCAGACACTTACGGATAAAGAATATCAGATGCTGCGTACGTCAGCTCTGAAAATCGTGGACATTCTCGAGGTGATCGGAGGCTGTAACGTGCAGTTCGCTCTCGACCCTGCCAGCCGGCAATATTACGTCATCGAAGTCAATCCGCGGGTAAGCCGCTCTTCCGCTCTCGCCTCGAAAGCTACCGGGTACCCGATTGCAAAACTGGCGGCAAAGCTGGCTCTCGGGTATCGGCTTGATGAACTGCTCAATCCTCTTACCGGTTATACGTACGCAAGCTTCGAACCGGCTCTGGACTATGTCGTTGTGAAGTTTCCCCGCTGGCCTTTCGATAAATTCGCAGGAGCAGATCGTACCCTCGGCACTAAAATGAAGGCGACAGGTGAAGTGATGGCAATCGACCGGACACTGGAAGCGGCTTTTCAGAAAGCGATCGATTCGCTGGATCAGTCAGCGCCGGTGTTCAATGAAGAAAGGGACGCATGGGAACACGTAAAGAAACCGACTGATGCGAGATTTTTCGCCCTCCTTCATCTGATGCGGAAGGGCACGACCACAGAAGAACTGTTTGCAGCTACGCAGATTGATCCTTTCTTCCTGCATACTTTTGAACGTATGCTTTCGTGGGAGCAGCGCCTGGCGGAGGACACCTCCGTACGTACGATAAAGGAAGCGAAACTCTACGGAGTGTCAGATGCGAAAATTGCTGAAGTCACCGGCACTAATGAAAGGGAATGGATAAAATTCAGAGAAGAGAATAGCATAAAACCGTCCTACAAAATCGTTGATACGTGCGCAGGTGAATTCGAAGCCGAAACAAACTACGCCTACAGCACGTATGCAGGCGTGACGGAAATCAGTCCACTCCGGGCGGGCAAGAAAGCCCTGATCGTCGGAGCGGGACCGATACGTATCGGCCAGGGCGTAGAGTTCGATTATAGTTCGGTCAAAGCGATTGAAAGCCTGCAGAAATCAGGGTATACAACGATTATGATCAATAATAATCCGGAAACGGTCAGCACCGATTTCGAAACGGCAGACAGGCTGTACTTTGAACCTTTGAAACTGGAGAATATTCTCGATGTAGCCGCTTTTGAGAAAGTGGATGTCGTTTTCACAGCGTTCGGCGGCCAGACGGCTCTTAACGTAACGGAAGCTGTGGAAAAAGCCGGATATAAGGTGGCCGGAGCATCTTCCGAAACCATCGCTAAACTCGAAGATCGGGAGGCTTTCTATGAATTACTGCAGATGATAGATGTTCCCCACGTCCCCGGCGAGATGTGTCACTCACCGGAAGAAGCACGTGCAGCCGCACATACGTATCAGTATCCGCTTCTCTGTCGTCCCTCCTACGTTATAGGTGGACAGGGGATGGTCGTGATCCATTCGAAGAATGAACTTGAGTCGGCTCTTCAGGAGATGGAGCAGAGACATTACCCGCTGGTGATGGACCAGTTCATCTCCGGAGAGGAAGTAGAAGTGGAACTTGTCAGTAATGGTTCGGAAGTATTCATTCCCGGTCTCATGGCACACATTGAAAAAGCCGGCGTCCATTCAGGAGACAGCATGGCCGTGTTCCCTGCAGAGGTAGAGGGGACGATCCGGCATCAGGTAGAAACATTTGCGAAGAAGATTGCAACTTCCATAAATTATAAAGGAATCATGAATATACAGTTCCTTGTGAGCGGGACGAATGTCTTCGTTTTGGAAGTGAACCCGCGTTCGAGCCGTACGGTCCCGATTGTGAGTAAAACCGCAGCACTTCCGCTCATCGACTGGGCGGTCCGGGCGATGGTCGGGGAATCGATATGTTTCCCGGAAAAAACGCTCCACATACCCTGTGTGGCAGTGAAATTTCCGGTATTCTCCTCTCATGCTCTGGCGGAACTCGATCACAAACTCGGAGCTAACATGATGTCCACCGGAGAGGGGATGTATATCGGTGAAACGAAAGAAGAGGCGCTTGCAAAAGTGTTCGAACACTTACCTCCAGCCGGAAGTCCGGCATGTTTCGATGAAGATCACGACGATGATTTCGATACGTGGCTGAACACGCCGGAAGCTGCGGTCTACCATAACGAAGGTGAAACGGAAGAAGCGAGAGAGAAGAGGGTGAAAGCATTAAAAGCAGGCATCACTATTTTCAGTGACCCGGATGCATACAGAGCTTATAAGGAGAACCGGAAGGATGGCAGCAGGACAAGGATCGCTCTTAGAAAATCCGTAGAGGAAGAGGTGATAGTGTGAGGACGGAAACCACGGATCCAAAGGAAGAAATTTCTTTGAAAGGGAAGCACCTGCTTACCTGGAAAGACTACAGCAGAAAAGAAATCATTCATTTACTTGAAAGAGCGCTGGTATTGAAACAGTCTCCCTACTCTGGTGCGTTATCTCAAAAAACTCTGGCTATGATTTTCGAAAAATCGTCGACCCGGACCCGCGTCTCCTTCGAAGTGGGGATGACGCAGCTCGGAGGGACAGCCATCAATCTGAACAGCCGGGACATGCAGCTTGGACGCGGAGAAACAATCGGGGATACGGCGAAGGTTCTGTCGCGGTACGTGGATGGTATTATGATCCGCACCGATGCGCATCAGAAACTCGAGGAGCTGGCCGGGAACGGGAGTGTCCCCGTTATCAGCGGACTTTGTGATTTGTACCATCCGTGCCAGGCACTGGCCGATATGCTCACTGTTTATGAGCAGAAAGGTCAATTAGCCGGGGTGAAACTCGTTTATACCGGAGATGGAAATAATGTAGCCCACTCTCTTATGACGATAGGAGCAATTCTCGGTCTCGAGGTCGTGGTAGCCTCTCCCTCCGGCTATTGGCCGCTTGATTTTATAACAGGGAATGCAAAGAAGCTGGCGGCAAAACATGGGGGCAGTGTTACAGTAACAGAAAACGTGGAAGAAGCTGCCGCGGGTGCCGATATCCTTTATACCGATGTCTGGACCAGTATGGGACAGGACGGAGAAGAAAAAGAAAGAAAAGAGGCGCTTTTCCCCTATCAGATTAATGAAAGGCTTGTGACAGCAGCAAAGCCGGACGTAAGTGTTCTTCACTGTCTGCCGGCACACCGGGAAGAGGAGATCACTAAAGAGGTGATGGAAGGGGAACATTCTTTTGTCTTTGAACAGGCCGAAAATCGCCTTCATGTACAAAAAGCAATTTTGGAAGCATTACTTTAAAACAGTACTGTCCCGTTTTTTTCAAGTGGGGCAGTTTTTTATGTTTAATATATGTAAAGAAAAGGAACCAGTTCTGCAGGCAATCAGTAATTATAAATTGTAAAACTTAGTGATTAAGTAGGAGTTTTGACCCTTGTCTAAAGTTCCCTTATATGGGATTCTTAAAGAAGAATACTTTTATTGTGAACAGTATAAGATCTGGGGAAAATGAACTGTTTTTAACATTACACAGGAGGTCGTTCAGGATGCACAAATACTGGATAAGCGGGTTAATAATGGTGCTGCTTGGAGTAGTCAACCCTATTAAGGGAGAAACGGAAACGTTACCGGGGAAAGAAGTGCCGATAGACAAAGCCTGGACGATCGAGTTTACGGAAAATGTGGATGAAGATATTCTTTCAAGCAATAACTACGTGGGTATCAAGAGAGAAGACGGTACATTCGTCCCTCTGGAAAGAACAATCGGGGAAGCTTCAATCAGGCTGGAACCCGAAGAATTCTATAAGGACGGAGAAACCTATGAATTATACCTTTCTCCCGAACTCCGCTCCGAGACTAAAACGGAGACAGCCCGTAATTTCAAAGCTGTGTATGAAGTATCCGCTTTTGAACGGGAAGTGGTGGAACTTACCAACGAAAAAAGAGCAGCGTACGGTCTTCCTCCTCTGGAACTGAACGAAGAGCTCAGTCGTGTAGCGAAACAGAAATCATTCGATATGCATGAGAATTCCTATTTCGCCCACCAGTCACCGACGTATGGGTCTCCGTTCAATATGATGAATATGTTCGGACTCAATTATCAGTATGCCGGGGAAAACATTGCTGCCGGACAGATTTCTCCGGAAGAAGTAGTGGAAGCGTGGATGAACAGTGAAGGTCACCGCGCCAACATTTTAAATGAAAATTATGATGAAATCGGTGTCGGTTACGTCGATAGCGACGGTTATTATGTCACGTACTGGACGCAATTTTTCTATACATCCGGAGAATAATCCAGGTGATGTAAAGGCAATACCCGTCTCCTGCTTTCCCGGTGAGGAAAACAGGAGACGGGTTCTTTTTTTATTTAAGAGAGGAGAATGGACAGATGTACATAAAAGAGCTGAGTGAAATAGATGGAATAGCCCAGGCCCGTATGGTGAAAGAGGGAGCGGTATCGCAAGAAGAGGTGCTGCTTCATTATCGCATGATTCAGGAGGAGAGAAATCCGGAGCTGAATGCGATCGTTCATGAAGTGAAGAATGCCGATTACCGGAAGGATGGTTTCTTCGCAGGCCTGCCGTTCCTCATCAAAGATTTGAACGCGGTCAAAGGAGCACCGTTGACTTACGGTTCCAAAGTGATGGAGGGATTCACGGCACCCGGGGATGATGAGATCGTCAGGCGCTACAAAAAAGCGGGCCTCAACATTACCGGGAAAACGAACACTCCCGAGTTCGGATTCACTCCTGCTACGGAATCACAGTTTCTCGGGGAAACGATCAATCCGTGGGATCGGACGAGATCTCCGGGCGGATCAAGCGGAGGTGCTGCGGTAGCTGTAGCTGCAGGAATGGTACCTTTCGCTCACGGGAGTGACGGAGGCGGATCCCTTCGTATACCTGCATCAAATACCGGCACGTTCGGTTTTAAACCGACACGGGGCCGCTCTCCGCTTACGATGTATCTTAACAGCCTTTCTGTCCAGCATGCGCTGACGACTTCCGTCCGGGACAGTGCCGCCCTGCTCGATGTCATCGAAGGACCGGTTCCGGGGACGGGTTACGGTTTCCCGGAGAAAGATCTTCCTTTTTTTGACACCATCGGTGAGTCTCCGGGGAAACTGAAAATAGCTTATGCCCCGAACGTACACGGCAATATCGAGATCGACGAAGAAGTACAGGAAGTGGTGCGGGATGCGGCAGAAAAGTGCGCTTCTCTCGGTCATGAAGTGGAAGAAGTATATCCGGATTTTGACCACGACGGTATGATGGAAGCTTATATTTACCTGTGGGTCGTCGGAGGAGCGCTCAGTGTAGATAAAGCAGCCAGTGCGAACAATAAGGCCCCGGCTGACCCTTTTATCGAAAAAATGTTATCTACGCTGAAGGAAAAAGCTGCCGGCTACAGTGCTCTTGAATATGAGAAAGCCAGGGAGAAAGTTTTTCTCGAGACGCAGAAGCTCGATCGTTTCTTTGAAGAATATGACGTGCTGATTAATCCGGTGAATCATAAAAAAGCCCTGCCCCTCGGTCGTTATAACGGAGAAGAGAAAACAATTGATGAAATATTATCCGTTTCGGAAATATACGCCTACTTGACTCCCATAGCAAATATGACGGGACAGCCGGCCATGAGTGTACCGACGTACTGGACGAAAGAAAACCTGCCGATCGGTTCTCATTTCCAGGCCCGATACGGACGCGACAAAGTTCTGTTCCAGCTTGCGCGTCAACTTGAAGAAGCTTTTCCCTGGAAAGAAAAATATAAAGAAATCAGAGGGTAGAACAAAAAAGTGTTCCCGCCAGTCGATTTCTCGGGAAACAAATAATAGCCGGGGGGTGTCCTCCGGCTATTTTGTATACCATTTATACAGTTTCTTCGGCCTTCCTATCTTCTGGTGGCTGATCACCTGTTTTACCTGCCCTTCCTCAAGCAGGTGCATCAGGTATCGATAGACGGTAGGGTAGGCAAGACCGATTTCTTTGGAAACGACATCGACGGACGCAGGTTCTTCTTCTTTTTTCAGGTGCTCCGCAATAATACTTAAAGTATTTTTGCTGATCCCTTTGGCGGAGTAGATTTCCTCACTTTCTTCGTGCACGGAACGCATATTTGCAAGCTTTACGTGCAGCTGGATACGGGAAATCAAATCCGGGGCTTTGACCGGTTTTAAGGCGAAATCCGTCGCGCCTTCTTCGAGAAAGCGATCCGCAATTTCCTGGCGCTCATCCACCGTAAGGACAAGGATGGGTACCTGCTGATTCTGTTTTCTTATTTCTTTGACCGTCTGCAGCCCGTCCATCTCCGGCATATGATAGTCGACCAGAATAATGTCGAATTTCTCCCGCTGAAATAAATCGACTCCCTCGCGACCGTTCACGGCCGTATTTGATTGCCATCCCGCATGGTTACAGAATTCCGTCAGCATATAACGCAAGGATTCGTCATTATCGATGATCAGTATGTTCATAGCGTGTCCTCTCCTTCGGAAAATGTATCCAGAATGTTGTGCCGACCCCCGGTTCGCTTTCGATATCGAGGGAGGCCCCGTGTTCTTCAATTACGTTTTTGACGAATGATAAACCGAGCCCCGGGTGCTCTTTCGTACTGAATCCGGCATTCCAGATTTTTTGGATGTCCCGATTTTTGATGCCGGGCCCGTTGTCTTCGATACCGATCCATATGCCCGCATGGACTTCCGAACGGATGACGACCTGGGCGTTTTTCTGACCTTCGACAGCGTCTCCGGCGTTATCAATCAGGTTGACGATTGCCCTTGTCATCCGGATTTTGTTAATGTAGATCTCTATATCACTCGGAGCCTGGAGTTCGAACTGGTAAATGGTAGAGGATTCGGACAATTTGTTTTGCCTCACGTATTCGATCAGCGTGTGCAGGGAGCACCAGTTCTTCTTTTCATCATATAGTATTTCAGAGACCATGTCGCTCGTAGCCTCTATAGAATCGGATATTTTTCCGGTATATGTCTGGATATCCGGATCGTCCGTTTTCATCTGGATAAGAGAATTCAGCCCCTCCATCAGAGAGAGTGGTGTTTTCAGGTCGTGGACGAGATGAAGGGCTTCCCGGCCGCTTCTTGCTTCCACCATTTCGAGCCGCGCCGACTCCAGATCTTTGCGCATTTTCCACTTCTGTTCGACCACTGTTAAATAGACGGCAAACACGAGGGCATGGACGATGAAGACAGCTGAAAATAAAAGGCTGTAGATAGATAGAGTGTTTTCAAAACCGATAGCGGACGATGTACTTTTAACCAGTACGGAAACTTCTCCGCCGCCGAACCCGAAAGAAGTGAGAGCAGGGACGATATCCAGCCACTGGTAACCGAACAGAAGCTGGGAGAAAACGAAAGACATAAACAGCGGACGCATATTTTGTCTGCCGAACAGCTGAAGAAATAAAATGGATAGTAACAGAAGAATGGCAGGTCCCCCGAAATGATAGTTCATGGAATAATAAGAGTTGATAAGCAGATATACTGCAGGAATAATCACGACCGGAACGGCGATTTTCAGTATGGGACGGTTATATTTTCTTCCAAGAGCATCCCCGAGGAGCAGAGCCCCGAGATAGTGGGGAAGAGCTCTCAATGTATTCAGAAAAACGAGAATAAGTGCGGTAAGCATTAAAGTACTGCCGTCGGGGTTGTTTTTGAGTTTTTCAATCATATGATGCAGCCCGACATGTTCAATGTCGAATAGAAGTGGAAAGAAGACTCCGAAAATGATCAGCAGTATCGGTATCCAGAAGCGTTTTCTCACAGATCCCTTCCCCCCTTATGATGTATATAGCCGGTTTCCTGCATGAATCTTTTCTCTTTATTATAACCGTGATGATCGGGAGGTGCCATATGAAGAATGAAGTGCCGGTTCAAAAACCATAAAAAGCAGCCGGGAGCGCTGCTCCGGCTGCTTTTGAAAAACAGGCAGTTATACTTTCCGTTTGTTCAGTTCATCATTCTCTTCCTTCGTGAAAGCACGCGAGCGAGTCAGGAACCGTTTCCCTTCTACACCTTCAAGAGAAAACATACCTCCGCGTCCATCCACGACATCAATGATCAGCTGGGTGTGCTTCCAGTACTCAAATTGTTTCTTGTGAATATAAAAGGGGACTCCGGCGATTTCACCGAGTTTTATATCCTGAGCCCCGACCATAAGATCACCTTCCGGGTAACACATCGGTGAACTGCCGTCGCAGCAGCCGCCGGACTGGTGGAACATCAGGGCTCCATGTTTTTCCTTCAGGGTGTCGATAAGTGCAAGAGCGTCTTCTGTTGCCGTAACTCGTTCAGCCATAAGGCTCATCCTTTCTGGTGTAGGTAATTCTTGTCCAGATGGCGGGGTTTCCTGCTTACGACAGTGCTTCTAACCGGAAGTTTCCGCTTTTGTTCTTAAAAGAATCCAAGTTTTTGCGGGCTGTAGCTGACGAGCATGTTTTTCGTCTGCTGATAGTGGCCGAGCATCATTTTGTGGTTTTCGCGGCCGATACCGGACATCTTGTAACCGCCAAAGGCAGCGTGAGCAGGGTAGGCATGGTAGCAGTTCGTCCATACGCGTCCCGCCTGGATGCCGCGTCCGAAGCGGTAGGCCGTATTCACGTTGCGGGTCCAGATACCGGCGCCGAGACCGTACAGGGTATCATTGGCAATTTCCATGGCTTCATCTTCATCCTTGAACGTAGTGACGGACAGGACAGGGCCGAAAATCTCCTCCTGGAATATACGCATATCGTTTGTCCCTTTGAATATCGTCGGTTTCACGTAGTAGCCGTCGGAAAATTCCCCGTCCATTTTATTCTGTTCTCCTCCGACCAGCAGTTCGGCACCTTCATCTTTACCTATTTCAAGATACGAAAGTATTTTTTCCAGTTGTTCGGAAGAAGCTTGCGCTCCCATAGCTGTGTTCGGATCGAGCGGATTCCCTGTCTTGATTTCTTTCACCCGTTTAATGGCTCTCTCCATAAATTCATCGTAAATGGATTCATGCACAAGGGCACGTGACGGACATGTACATACTTCACCCTGGTTCAGCGCGAACATGACGAGACCCTCCACCGCTTTGTCGAGAAAATCATCGTCTTCCTGCATGATATCCGGGAAGAACACGTTCGGGGACTTTCCACCAAGTTCCAGTGTTACCGGAATGATATTCTGGGAAGCGTACTGCATAATCATCCGGCCGGTCGTCGTTTCGCCGGTGAAAGCAATCTTCTGAATATCAGGATGCTGGGCAAGAGGTTTCCCGGTCTCGAGACCGAACCCGTTAACGATATTCAATACTCCGGCAGGAAGCAGATCTTCAATCATTTCCATCAGAAAAAGGATGGAGGCAGGAGTCTGTTCCGCCGGCTTCAGTACTACGCAGTTGCCGGTGGCGAGGGCAGGAGCCAGTTTCCAGGTCGCCATGAGGATAGGGAAGTTCCATGGAATGATCTGACCGACGACACCCAGAGGCTCATTGAAATGATAGGCTACCGTGTCTTCATCAATCTGGCCGATGGAGCCTTCCTGAGCACGAATTGCGCCTGCAAAATAGCGGAAGTGGTCGATGGCAAGTGGTATATCTGCGTTGAGGGTTTCGCGGACCGCTTTTCCGTTGTCCCAGGTTTCTGCGACAGCGAGAAGTTCAAGGTTCTCCTCCATGCGATCGGCAATTTTATTTAATATATTGGCTCTTTCCGCAACGGAAGTGGAGCCCCAGGCTTTTTGAGCTTTATGTCCTGCTTCAATGGCTTTATTTATATCTTCTTCTGTAGAGCGGGGGATTCTGGTGAAGTTTTTGCCGGTTACCGGAGTTACGTTGTCGAAGTATTGCCCTTTTTCGGGCGGCGTCCATTCCCCTCCGATGTAGTTCTCATACTGTTCTTTGAATTGAACCGGGGACCCTTCTGTGTTTGGGTTTTGATATACCATTTAATCAATCCTCCTGTGCTTTATTGAAAACGCTTACAGATAAAATTTAGCACGAAGGTGGAATATTGTCAATTATCTGACGGATATATAGCGGACCCTGTTTCTGGTATAATGACCGGAGATAGGAAAGGAGTGGGAAGATGTCTAAAAGAGTGATGCTCGTGGACGGGATGGCGCTGCTGTTCCGGGCCTTCTATGCTACAGCTGTGAGCAATTATTATATGATCAATTCGAAAGGTGTACCGACAAACGCCGTGTACGGAATGGTGAAGCATCTGTTTTCGGCGGTGAGGGAATATGAACCGACTCACGTCGTCGCCTGCTGGGATATGGGCAGCAAAACATTCAGAAACGATATGCTCGAGAGCTACAAAGCAAACAGGAGCGCACCTCCGGAAGAGATGGTCCCACAGTTCGATCTGGCAAAAGAAGTGATGGAAGCTCTACATATACCGAACGTCGGCTTGGCAGGGTATGAAGCGGACGACTGTATAGGGACATTAAGTCATCATTACCGGGAAGAAGCCGAAGTGCTGATTCTGACTGGTGATCAGGATATGCTGCAGCTGCTTGAACCGAATGTTTCTGTAGTATTACTGAAAAAAGGGTACGGTAACTATGCCGAGTATACGGAAGAAAGGCTGAAAGAGGAAAAAGGGGTCACCCCGAAACAGCTCATTGATCTGAAGGCTTTCATGGGAGACAGCAGCGACAACTACGCCGGAGTGAAAGGGATAGGGGAGAAGACCGCTCTGAAGCTGTTGCATCAGTACGGTACGATTGAAGGGATACTTGAAAACATAAGCGCTCTTACAAAAGCACAGCGAAGTAAAATCGAGACGGACCTCGATATGCTGCATCTTTCGAGGGATTTAGCCGCAATCCGTTGCAACGTCGAAATTGATTTTCCACTGGAGGAAGCTCTCCTTCAGGTGGATGAAGAGAAAATGGCATGGAAATTCAATGAACTCGAATTTAAAAACTGGAGAAAAAACCTGATATGACGGTAATATACGGAAGAAAATAAGTGTTATACATTAAAAAGTCTCCCCCCCCTGCAGATATCTGCAGGCGGGAGACTTTTCTCGTAATAGATACTTTTACATTCTCGATTTTATCTCAATGTTTTACGAGCTTCTTCGATTTGAGTATCGCCGCTGATCACTTCGAAAGCCTTGTGGAAAGCGTTCGGTTCCTGAAGCGCCGCGATGATAGTTTTAGCTACGTCCGCACGAGGGATTTCACCAAAATCAACTGTGTCGCCCACTGTAATCTTGGAAGTGGAATCGCCGTCGGTCAGACCGCCTGGACGTACGATTGTGTAATCCAGTTCCGTACTTTGCAGATACTCATCCGCTTTACCTTTCGCTTCCATGTAATGGCGCATATCTTCACCTACACGGCTCGGGTCTCCTGCGGCAATAGAGCTCAGCATAACGAATTTGGTCATGCCGAATTCTTCCGTATGCTTAATCAGATTGATGGCGCCTTCCTGGTCGACTCTTACCGTCTCTTCAGGTCCTGTGCTTGAGCCGGAGCCTGCTGCAAATATGACAGCGTCCATGCCTTTTACACCGTGACCGACATCTTTCGTTACGTCAGCAAGAACCGGGATACCGCCGAGTGATTCGATTGTACCTTTCTGTTCTTCTTTACGAACCATGCCGTACGGTTCGTGTCCATCTTCTTTTAGATATTGTATGAGCAAACGTCCTGTTTTTCCGTTTGCACCAGCTACTAGTACTTTCATAAATTGATCAAAGCTCCCTTCGATTTGTTTGTCTACTTTATAATACATATCCTGTTCGCTGCCGTTTTAAACATAACCCTCCGGAAAACATAGTTCCTGAAAGTTGCAGGAGGCGCAAATACTCCTGTTTTGCTGCATAGGGAAAGAGGTGATGGGTTTCGGTATGTTTTTTCCCCTGTCTTCCATATATTCTTCCATTTCCCGGAGGCTGAGATTGAACATATCCTGCACGCGGACGATTTCTTCTTCGGTAAGCTTATGTTCTTCGGTGCTCCCGTCAAGAAGATATTCGTTCCGGATCGTAATCTCATCAAGGGACTCTACAGGAAAAGTATGCTTCACATACATGGCATAAAGGGCCAGCTGGTTACGGTCCTCTTCTGTCTGTTTCCCCGTCTTCCAGTCGACGATAACCCACTTGCCTGACTGATGATGGTAGTAAAGAAGGTCCATAACGACCCAGACTTTCACCCCGTCGATCAGTAAGTAGCGAAACTTCTCGGATTCCACAAAGTCCGTGTTTTCCGTATCGAGCATATCGCGAAAAGTGGGGCTGGAAAGAAAATTTTTAAGAACGGTGTCGAGGCGGTACTTGATTTTATCTATTTTTTCTTCCGGAATCGTGTTTCCGTAATATACCTCATGGAGCATGATGTAGCCTTTCGGCCGCCGCCACCAGCTATACTCCCGGTGATAGGAATCCCGGTAGGCGAGGTTGAGTTTCTGACGGATGTAGTTTTTCATCTTATCCTCCCCCGGCAGTTCACCGGTGGTGCGGTAATGGGCAACGGCTTTTTCAACTGTTTCGTGAACGATACTTCCGAAATACATTTCCAGGTTCGTTATTTTTTTGAGCCTGTATGCCTGATGCTGTAAACTGTCTATATTACTGATCCATCCATTATGGGAAGTGTAGTAATGATAAACGTATTTACGTGCGCAGGTCATAAGTGTATTGTGTCTGGCAATGGACCAGGATAACTCGGGATATTTAGCCATAGGCAACCTCCTGATTTACATTATAGTAGAAAACAGAAGAAAGGTGGAACGATAATGATACCAAGGGTGTTAAGCATTGCCGGCTCGGCCAGTCAGGGGAGTGCAGGTATTCAGGCGGACCTGAAAACGTTTGAAGAACACAACGTATATGGAATGAGTGCGGTCACGGCTCTCGTTGCCAACAATTCGGTGACGGATACAGGGGTGTTCACCCAGCCGGTCGAATCTGTGCAGGCTCAGGTTCACGCGTCGATGGAGCATGTGGGAGCCGACGCCCTGAAGACGGGTATGCTGTTTACAAAAGAGATTATTGAAGCGACGGCAGAACTCCTGAAAAGGTATAAACAGGTTCCGTACGTTCTGGATCCGGTCATGATCGGTAAGATGGGAACCCAGCTCCTGAAGGAGGAGGCGGTGGAAAGTTTGAAAGAAGAACTGATTCCGCTTGCTGCAGTGATCACTCCGAATTTACAGGAAGCAGGAAAGCTTCTCGGCAGAAGGGCTCCCGAAACGATTGAAGAGATGGAGAGGGACGTGAAGCAGCTGCACAGTTTCGGGGCGGACTACGTCCTTTTGAAAGGCGGAGGGTTGTCCGATTATCCGGCCGTCGACCTCCTGTTCGATGGAATGGAAGTGAAGGAATACCGTTCCGAGCGGATTGATACGATTCATACAAGCGGGGCCGGATGCACGTATTCGGCTTCCATTGCAGCTGGCCTTGCCAAAGGACTGCCGATGGATAGAGCCGTGGAGGAAGCGAAATATTTCGTTACGGAAGCTATTCGTCATGCGTTATCTTTCGGTGAAGGAATCGGCTCCACCTATCACGCAGCCGAGCGTATTTTTGGAAGGAAAAGATGAAAATACCTAAATAAAAACCCCTGCAGAAAGCCGGTCAGGCACATCTGCAGGGGTTTTGCTGATTATTGGAAGACTGAGAAGCTTTAAGCTTTCTGTCTCATTTTCTCCTGTTGCATACGCGTATATTTATCAATCTGCGTTCCGAGCTCGGGGCTCCAGCGGTTTTCCGGATGTTCTTTGCATTCAATCGTGCAGGCGGCATGGTATGTCTGTTCACAATCTTCGCAGCAGACGTACTGACGGTTGCAGCCCGGGTTAGAACAGTTGATCATACGGTCTTCTTTCTTGCCGCAGTGCTCGCATTCAGCTACGATCACTTCTTCTTTCTGGTTCACCGGAACGGTAACCCGTTCATCAAATACGTACATTTTGCCATCGAACAGCTCACCCTGGACTTCCGGGTCTTTTCCGTACGTAGTAATTCCGCCTTCGAGCTGATAAACATCTTCTACTCCGTTTTTCTTCAGTATGCCGGTGAGTTTTTCACAACGGATACCGCCGGTACAATAAGTCAGCACCTTTTTGTCCTTCCATTCTTCGGCTTTCTCCGCTATCCACTCCGGAAACTCCCGGGAGAAGTTCACGTCGGGACGTATCGCGTTACGGAAATGGCCGATACGATATTCGTATTCATTACGTCCGTCAATGACGATGGTATCTTCGTCTTCAAGCATTTCACGGAACTCTTTCGGTTTCAGATGCTGCCCTCCGAACGTTTTCGGGTCGATGTCGTCTTCCTCGATATTCCAGTTGACGAGTTCCGGCTTCACACGGCAGTGCATTTTCTTGAAAGCGTGACCTTCATGTTCATCGATTTTAAAATGGATGTCAGCGAACCGTTCATCTGAACGCACATATTCCATGTATTCCTCTACCTGTTCGACCGTCCCCGATACTGTTCCGTTAATACCTTCCGGAGCTACAATAATACGACCCCGGAGACCAAGATCTTTACAGAAATGTAAGTGATTGGCACAGTATTCTTCGTAGTCTGGTAAATCAACGTATTTGTAATAGAGAAGAACCCGGTAATCTGAGCTCATGGTGATTCCTCCTGTTTTCTATTCTCTGACTGATAAAAATCATTAAGTCGTTATTATCCATCATTTATAATATGCGATTTCCACCTTAAATTCAAACAGAAAAACTTGTAAACGCTTCTCAGTAGACGGTAGCACCGAGACAGGAGGCGAAGTGCCCGAGCGCCCACTCATGTCCCTGCAGATTAAATGAAGCCACTGCGTTTCGATTGATGACCGTCGGGTAACTTAAATTGTAAGCATCCACAGCAGTATGAAGGATACAGATATCCGTACAGACACCGGTTATGTGAAGTTCCCGTATTCCTCTTTCTTTCAGAAGAAGATCGAGCGGGGTACCGGCGAAAGCGCTGTACCTCGTTTTATCCAGGTAGTGCACGAACGGTTCGTTCTTGTATTGTCCCGACGCTTTCTCCACTTCTCCGTATAAGTCGCGTCCCGAGGTACCGATGATATTGTGGGGCGGGAAAAGATCGGTCTCCGGGTGACGGGTGTCTTTTTCGTGATGAGCATCCGTCAGGAAGAATATATCTTCCCGGTTGTGCGCAAATTCGTGAATATGGCCGGCTATGTTTCCGTCTATCTCCTGTCCCGGTTCCCCGCAGGTGAGTGCCCCGTTTTCGTGAACGAAATCGTTGGTATAATCGATGACCAGTAAAGCTTTTTTCAACATTTCAACCATCCACCTTTACATGTGTATACACACATAGTAGCAGAAATTTCTTGTTTTTGAAATGTAAGGGTTGTCATTCCTGTATATACAAATTATAATAATTAACACAAGTTGTATATACAAGATGCCAGAAAATGAAAGCGGTTGTAGTATATCAGTCAAGATATTTTAAGGAGGGAATGACGTGGACTATCGTAAAGAAGCAGAACAGATCCTCGAAGCTCTGGGCGGTAAAGAAAACGTGGAGGCGGCTACTCACTGCGTAACACGCTTACGGCTTGCACTGGGAGATGAGGGGATTGTAGATCAGAAAAGGCTGGATGAGCTAGATGTTGTAAAAGGATCGTTCTCTGCCAACAATCAGTTTCAGGTCGTTATCGGTCAGGGTACAGTGGACAAAGTTTACAACGAATTTATAGAACTTGCCGGAATCGGGGAAGCCTCGAAGGAAGAAGTTAAAGAACAGACAGAAGGCAAGATGAACCCCCTTCAACGCGGTGTGAAGACACTTGCGGATATATTCATTCCGATTCTGCCGGCTATCATCACGGCAGGGCTCCTGCTTGGTCTGAATAACCTGCTCACTGGACCGGGGATTTTCTTCGAGGAGCAGTCGATTATTGATGTTTATCCGCAGTGGTCCGGTTTCGCGAACATGATTATAGTCATCGCGAATACGGCATTCGTCTTCCTGCCGGCGCTCATAGGGTGGTCAGCTGCCAAGAAATTCGGAGGTACACCTCTTCTTGGTATACTGATTGGTCTCGTTCTTGTTAACCCGGAACTGTTGAGTGCTTACGGTTACGGGGAGGCTGTTAAAGAAGGGACGGTTCCCGTCTGGAACCTGTTCGGATTCGAAGTCGATAAGATCGGTTATCAGGGTCAGGTACTTCCGGTACTTGTAGCTGCATGGGTTCTTACGAAAATAGAACTGTTCCTGCGCAAAAGAATTCCGGAAAGTATCCAGCTGCTTATCGTGGCCCCGGTCGCTCTTCTCGTAACAGGATTTCTTACGTTCATCTTTATCGGACCGGTCACTTTCGCTATCGGTAATGGAATCAGCGACGGTTTTATCGCACTCTTTGATATGGCAGCCTGGGCCGGTGGTCTTTTGTACGGCGGGCTTTACGGAGCACTCGTTATTACGGGTATGCACCATACGTTCCTGGCCGTCGATATTCAGCTCGTCGGCAGTACCGGGAGTACGTTCCTTTGGCCGATGCTTGCTCTGTCGAACATCGCTCAGGGGTCGGCGGCTTTCGCGATTTTCCTTGCTACGAAAGACGAGAAACTTAAAGGGTTGAGCGGTTCTTCCGGACTTTCCGCATGGCTCGGTATTACAGAACCGGCACTGTTCGGGGTCAACCTGCGCTTTAAGTATCCGTTCGTCATTTCCCTTATCTCTTCTGGAATAGCCGGACTTTATATAGCTTCAAGAGGCGTGCTGGCCACATCGATCGGTGTCGGCGGGGTGCCCGGTATTTTCTCGATCATGAACGAGTACTGGGGCGACTTTCTGATCGGCATGGCGATTGTCATCGTTCTTCCTCTTACGGCGACATATCTTTACGCCAAACGTAAACGCGACGTTTAATAACTCAGCCAGCCGTGTGGGTCCTGATACCTTCACGGCTTCCGGTTTATCGTAAACAAAAAAAGGAGGTATTTGTATGGAAACGGCACCATGGTGGCAGAAAGCGGTTGTTTATCAGATTTATCCAAAGAGTTTCAATGATACTACCGGCAATGGTACGGGTGATATTCAGGGAATCATTGAAAAACTCGACTATATCAGGGAACTCGGGGCGGATGTGATCTGGCTCACACCTGTCTATAAGTCTCCGCAGAATGACAACGGGTACGATATAAGTGATTATTTTGACATCCACGAAGAATACGGAACGATGGAAGACTTCGAACGTCTGCTGGAAGAAGCGCACCGGCGTGGTATCAAAGTGATCATGGATATAGTTGTTAACCATACGTCAACCGAACACAGGTGGTTCCGGGAGTCTCTGACATCGAAGGATAACCCTTATCGCGATTACTATATATGGAAGGATCCGGTGAACGGAGAGGAACCGACGAACTGGCAGTCGAAATTCGGGGGTAATGCGTGGAAATACGATGAGGATACAGGTCAGTATTATCTCCATCTTTTCGACGTAACGCAGGCGGATCTGAACTGGGAAAATGAAGACGTACGCCGGGACGTGTACGATATGATGAGACACTGGGCGGAGAAAGGCATCGACGGGTTCCGTCTTGATGTAATCAATCTCGTATCAAAAGACCAGCGTTTTCCGGACGACGATACGGGAGACGGGCGGAAGTTCTACACGGACGGGCCCCGGGTGCATGAATTCATGCATGAAATGAACCGAGAAGTATTTGCACCGCACGATCTGATGACCGTAGGGGAGATGTCCTCGACCACCATCGCCCACTGCATCAAGTACACCCGTCCGGAGCGTCAGGAACTGAGCATGACGTTCAATTTCCATCATTTGAAAGTCGACTATCCGAACGGTGAGAAGTGGACGAAGGCGCCTTTCGACCTTCAGGAGTTGAAACGTATATTGAGCGAGTGGCAGACAGGAATGCATGAAGGGGGAGGGTGGAACGCGCTCTTCTGGTGCAACCACGATCAGCCGCGCGTCGTCTCCCGCTTCGGGGAGGACGGGGAGTACCGGGTCACTTCTGCGAAGATGCTGGCTGCTACTATGCATATGATGAAAGGCACCCCTTACATCTATCAGGGAGAAGAGATAGGAATGCCGAATCCGGGCTTCGAATCGATCGAAGAGTATCGGGACGTGGAATCCCTCAACAGTTATGAGATGATGAAGGAACAGGGGAAATCGGAAGAGGAGATCATCGGCATTCTTAAACAGAAATCACGGGATAACAGTCGTACACCGATGCAGTGGGACAGCGGGAAGAACGCCGGTTTTACGACAGGCACGCCCTGGATCGGTGTCCCGGATAATTATAAATACATCAACGCTGAAAAGGAACTTCAGCAGGAAGATTCGGTTTTCCAATATTATCAGAAGCTGATCCGTCTGCGGAAAGAGTACGACATTATCACTCATGGGGACTATGAACTTCTGCTTGAAGAGGACCCTTCTCTTTTCGCTTATAAACGCGAAACGGAGAACGAACGTCTCGTTACCGTCAGTAACTTTTACGGCACAGAAACGAAGGCCGCGTTGCCGGAACGGGTGCAGGGAGAAGGGGTCGTGCTGATCTCGAACTATGACACACCTCCTTCCATGAGTACAAGTATCGATCTGAGACCTTATGAGTCCGTCGTTTATCTTATTAAAAAATACTGATATACTGATGAATGGTGAAAAAAATGCAGAATAAATTTCTTACTATCTATAATGAACTTGTTCGTCAGATTCAGCGCGGGGAATATCACGCCGGGGAAATTCTTCCTTCGGAGC
This sequence comes from Salimicrobium salexigens, assembly GCF_900156705.1. Classification (NCBI taxonomy): domain Bacteria; kingdom Bacillati; phylum Bacillota; class Bacilli; order Caryophanales; family Bacillaceae; genus Salimicrobium; species Salimicrobium salexigens. The sequence goes on from NZ_FTOK01000006.1 coordinate 37,218, forward strand.
ATGAGCTGAAGGAAGCGTATGCGACATCGAGAGAAACGATAAGAAAAGCGTTGAACCTGCTTGTGCAGAATGGTTATATCCACAAAGTCCGGGGGAAAGGTTCGGTCGTGCTTGATCACAGCAAGTTCGAATTCCCGGTCTCCGGCCTCACTAGCTTCAAGGAGCTCTCCGAACAGTTCGGCGGCGACATCGTCACGAACGTAGAGCAGCTCTTCCTTTCAGAGCCGGAAGAAGAACTGCAGCAGGCCCTCGGCTGTGACAGGGACGTGCGCGTCTGGAATATTATCCGCAGCAGGGAGATCAACGGCGAGCGCATTATTCTCGACAAGGATTACGTAAGGCAGGACTATGTGAAGGGTCTTACGAAACAGATTGCCGAAGAGTCGATCTATGAATTTATTGAAGAGGAGCTGGGTCTTGAAATCAGTTTCGCAAAAAAACAGATTGTAGTGGAGGATGCGACCGCTGAAGATGAAAGGTACCTGGACCTGTTGGAGCACGCCCAGGTAGTGGTAATCAGAAGTTACGTCTATCTCTCCGATGCCACTTTATTTCAGTATACGGAATCAAGACACAGGCCGGATAAGTTCCAGTTCGTCGATTTTGCGAGGCGGGTCAAATGAATTCTGCGGTTTTTCCGGACTGCAGGATTCATTTTTGCATGCTACACTGGAAGGGAAGAGGTGAGACACATGTTTACTATCGGCGTCACGGAAAAGATGGCGGAATCACTGCCTATGGAAAGAGAAGAATTTGATAAAAGAGATCTGCCCGAGATTTATCGCTGGCAGATGAACCGGTTCTCTGTGAGGGATAAAGAAGGCCTTCTCCTCATGAATGACCGCACGGCACTTACACTTGTACTGTTCGGGCTTGAGGCCGAACAGTATGAAAACATCGATAATGTGCTGCGCGGCTCATTAAAACAGCTTCTTCAGATGCTCGACATCAACGAAGAATACAAAAGAGATCTGCTTGATAACTCCAAAAAGATTATACTTACGAAAACAGACAATCGACGCACGCTCGGCAGAATGAAAGAGTCGCTGAAGTTGCTCGAAGGCTTTACGGAAGAAAGAGAATTCGAGGAAATAGACGCCGTCGAAGTAAATCGCTGGATGAATGAAAACATGGTGTTTTCGACTCTTGCAAACATCACCCCGATCAAGGAATTGAACGATTACTATGAAAACAATCATGGCCAGTAAATGATTGTTTTTCTGTTTTCTCACTGCCCTGACAACAAAGGCATTAGTCGCTTTTTCATAACTGAATGAATAAATTTGCCATAATTCGGGTAAAGGTATAGGAGGAACGGTAAACATAGAAGACTTAATTGCGATAAGGAGGGTTTTTGCGTGAGTTATAACGTCACACAAAAATTAATCAAAGATCATTTAGTTGAAGGGGAAATGACACCGGGGGCCGAGGTCGCCCTCAAAATCGACCAGACACTTACACAGGATGCCACAGGAACGATGGTTATGCTGGAGCTCGAAGCGATGGATATCGACCGGGCTAAAACGGAAGCTTCCGCCCAGTACGTGGACCACAACCTGATCCAGGAAGACAGTAAGAACCCGGATGACCACTTATTTCTGGAAAGTGCCGCAAAGAAATATGGACTTTATTACAGCCGTCCGGGTAACGGAGTAAGTCACCCGGTACACATGCAGCGTCTGGCCCGTCCCGGCAGAACGCTTCTCGGATCCGACAGCCACACATGTGCAAACGGATGTATGGGTATGCTCGCCATCGGCGCCGGCGGTATTGACGTAGCCATGGCCATCGCCGGTGAACCGTTCCACGTTAAGATGCCGAAAGTGTGGGGCGTCAAAGTGACGGGAGAGCTTCCTGACTGGGTAAGCGCGAAAGACGCGGTTCTCGAAATGCTTCGTCGCCATGGGGTAAAAGGCGGAGTGAACCACGTATTCGAATATTACGGTCCCGGTCTTAAAAACTTGTCAGCTATGGACAGACACGTAATCGCCAACATGGGTGCAGAACTTGGTGCCACCGGTACTGTCTTCCCGTCCGATGAAGAAACGAAGCGCTATATGACAGAAGAAGGCCGCGAAGACGAATGGATTGAACTGAAAGCGGACGAAGGTGCGGAATACGACCGCCACGAAGAGCTCAATCTTTCTGAACTTGAGCCGATGATTGCGAAACCTACAAGCCCCGGTAACGTAGTTCCGGTCAGTGAAGTTGAAGGCGAACCGATCTATCAGTCTTACATTGGTTCTTCCGCAAACCCGGGCTATCGTGATTTCGCCATTGCTTCGAAAATCGTGGAGGGGCGTCACATTGCCGAAGGACTGTCACTCGACCTGAACCCGACGTCCCGTCAGATGCTTATTGACTTGTCGCAGCACGGTCATATCGCGAACTTCCTTCAGGCCGGTGCACGTCTTCACCAGGCCGGGTGTAACGGTTGTATCGGTATGGGTCAGGCCCCTGCGACAGGACGCAACAGTCTCCGTACCACTCCAAGAAACTTCCCGGGACGCTCCGGAACGAAAGAAGACAGTGTTTTCCTCTCCAGTCCGGAAACGGCAGCGGTTTCTGCACTGTTCGGTAAAATAACCGATCCGAGAAATGCAGGGTTCGATTATCCGAAAGTCGACATGCCGGAAGAGCCGACCGTCGATACCCGTCTGCTGGAACGCCCGGTGTCGGAAGAAGAATCGAAAGAGTACGAACTGGTGAAAGGACCGAACATCGCTTCCATTCCGAAGATGGATGAGCTTCCGAATGATATGGAGCTTCCTGTCCTTCTTAAGATGGGTGATGACATTTCTACGGATGAGATACTTGCAGGGGGAGCGCGCGTGCTTCCATACCGCAGTAACCTTCCGGAAATCAGTAAATTCACATTTGAAATAGTGGACGAGACATACTATGACAGAGCTATGGAATCCCGTGAGGACGGTGGTCACGCTGTAGTCGGGGGTACCAACTACGGACAGGGGTCCAGCCGTGAGCACGCAGCCCTTGCTCCGCGCTTCCTCGGTATGAAAGTGGCGATCGTTAAGGACTTTGCACGTATTCATTGGCAGAACCTTGCAAACTTCGGTATTCTCCCACTTACTTTTGTGAATGAAAGCGATTGGGACGAAATAAGTCAGGGCGATACTCTCGTATTCACGGGTCTTCGTGACAAAGTACGTGAAGGTAACGAACTGGAAGTTGAAATAAAAGGCAAGGATAAGAAGATAAAAGTAGAGCACGCTCTATCCGAGCGTCAAATCGAAATTATGGAAACTGGTGGACTGATCAACTGGGTGAAAGACCGTCTGAACCAGTAAATTTCAAATAAAGTCATAAAGAAAACCGCCGGGGGCTCCGGCGGTTTTTTATGATTCAATAAGGCTGAACCCTATATACTCAAGGGCTTCTTCTATATTGGAAACTGTTTTAATCCCCAGATTCCGTAAAGCTATCGTGCCTGCCTCCTGCATGGCGATGGCCGGGGTGACACCCGTCAGAATCGGTTCCACTCCCATCACCTTGAGAGCCTGGAGAATTTCCACTACGACATAAGGAAATTCATTATCAATGATGACAAGTCCCGACAGCTCTATTACAAAAAAGTCGATATCGTTCTGAGAAGCGTAGCGGAGGACTTCTGCGGTCAGTTTGTCTGCCCGTTGTTCATCCACGATACCCTGCAGCGTCAGAACCGATACTCCTTTTGTTATAGGAAGGATGGGAACGTTGAGCAGGGACATATTGAACTGGGTATGATCAAGTTCAATCAAGTAGGACAGAACGTTTGCGATAGACTGCAAAAACTGAACGTCTTCTTCCGAGAAATTTTTCTCCTCCTGGTCGAGAACGCAGAGAGTGCCGAATACCTCGCCTTTCTGATCGCGGAGCGTTACCCCGAGGAAGCCTTTCATTTTCAGGTCTTTTGCTATTTCAAGTTCTCTCGTGAGTTCATCCTTTTCCAGATTCGAAGAATTCAGCGTATTACCTTCACCGGAAATAACCACACGGCAAACGGCACCGCTGTAGGTGACCTCCAGACCTTCAGGTACGAGTTCCTCTTTATTGTTTATGGAGCTCAGCACTGTTATAGCAGTATCGCCACGTTTAGCTACATAAGCAGTCTGGACGTTAAGGTGAGCTGTAACGAGTTCAAAGATTTTTTCGGACGCTTTTTTCAGTGACTGAAACGTTTCCGGAGCTTTCAGATTATCCATAATGAGTATAGATTCCTTCCTTCTTTAAATTGTCAGTATCTCTATTTTAGTCTTTTTCCACAGTATTAATCAAATGTCTGACAGGGAGAATGGAAATGAAAGTTAAAGTATTGACACCGGCCTTTGAAAAATAGAGGGGGTAAAACAGAGTTTCATAACAGTACGGAATAAGCAGAAAGAAATAAAAAAACCGGGAGTCCGTCAGCTTAACGAAAGCAAACGGTCTGACCCGGTATAAAAAGCAAAACGAGGATGATTGATTAATTTTTGTGTTGGCGGATAGGTTTAAGGTTTTCCTCTATTTCTTCGCGACGGTTCTCGAGAAAAGGCGGAAGGGAGAGGGCTTCTCCAAGAGAGTCCATAGGTTCGTCCACGTCGAAGCCGGGACCGTCTGTAGCCAGTTCAATGAGAATATGGTTCGGTTCCCGAAAATAGAGGGATTGAAAGTAATGACGGTCTACAAGTCCGGAATTGATAAGTCCGGCATCCTGAACCCGCTCTACCCACTGTTCGAGTTCCTCCCTGTCTTTCACACGGAAAGCGGCATGGTGAACACTTCCCTGGCCGGGACGTTCTTTTGGAAGGGAAGCATCGGCGATGACGTGTATTTCCCCTCCTGTACCTCCTTTTCCTGCCTGGAAACGGTAGATGTTCGATTCATTGTCCAGCTGCTTGAAGCCGAGCGTCTCTGTCAGTACCTGAGCGGTAGGTTCAAGGTGAGGTACGGTAAAATAGACGGGGCCGAGGCCCTGGATAGCTTTTGATACGGGAATGTCGGACGTTTCCCATCTTACACCCGGGGCTACACCTTCGTTATTCTCGTCCGAAACCAGACCGAGACGCTGTCCTTCCGGGTCGCGGAAGAATAACATACGACGACTGAACCGTTCGGTTACCGGGTCGACTTCCACTCCTTCGGAAATAAGGCGTTCCTGCCAGAAGTCGATAGCTCCATCGTCCGGAACGCGGAGAGTAGTGGTGGAGATACTGTTTGTCCCCTCATACGTATTCCCGAGCATCGGTATTTCAAAGAAAGTGAAATCTGTTCCGGCGCTTCCTTCGGCGTCGGCATAAAACAGATGATACATCGAAGGGTCATCCTGGTTTACGGTTTTTTTGACGAGACGCATGCCGAGAACATTTGTGTAAAAATCATGATTTTCCTGGGCATATTTAGTTATAGCTGATACGTGGTGGATCCCTTTGATTTCCATGAGATCTCCTCCTTATCTCGAATTCAAGATAATTGTATAAGAAAAATGGAAAAATGTCAAAGGACCTCCTTTTCACATAAAAAGTGTGATATATTTCCAAACAGACACGAGAATTGGGGGCGCGATTATGGCCTGGGATATAATGAATATGATAGCGGTCATGGCTTTCGCTTTCAGCGGAGCCATCGTAGCCATGAGTGAACGATACGACTTTTTTGGTACGTATATGCTCGGTATCGCAACAGCGTTTGCCGGAGGGATTATACGAAATATTGCACTCGATGTCCCTGTAGTTCACGTATGGGAACAGGGGATATTCTTTTATGTGGCGGTAACGATTATCACCATCGCTTACTTCTTTCCGAAGAGCTGGGTCATGTTTATGGACAGGTGGAACGTATACACGGATGCGGTAGGTCTGTCCGCATTTGCTGTAGGGGGAGCTATGTTCGCATTGGAACAGGGCTTCCCTCTCGGAGGGGTCATGTTTGCTTCTTTATTGACCGGAGTAGGAGGAGGAATAACAAGAGACGTACTTGCTCAGCGCCGTCCCATGGTATTACATCAGGAAATATATGCGGTGTGGGCGATGGGAGCAGGCTTCGTTGCAGGTATGGGCTGGGTGGATCTGGATAGTGTCATACAGATGTACGGTTTATTTATAGTAATCCTCTGTCTGCGCCTGCTTTCCTTTCACATGGGCTGGCATCTGCGTTTTCGTGATTTTTACAGGATGTGAAAAAACCCCTGAACCGGGTGTGTATACGGCTCAGGGGTTTGTGCTGTCCAGGTATTAAAATCGGAATAAGTCCCCGGAGAGATACCGTTCTCCCGTGTCCGGGGAGATGACGACAATTACATCTTCGGGGCTCATTCTTTTGGCTACTTCCATCGCAGCCCAGCAGCTGGCGCCGCCGGAGGTGCCGAGAAGAATGCCTTCTTCCCGGGCCAGTCTTCGCGTCACTTCATAGGCGTCCTCATCCGTGACCTGAAGAATTTCATCGTAAATACCCCTGTTCAGAATATCGGGGATGAACCCGGGGCTGGTACCGACCAGTTTATGCTTGCCCGGTTTTCCTCCGGAGAGTACGGGTGATCCTGCAGGTTCTGCTACGTGGATGCTCAGTTCCGGAAAGAATTTTTTCAGCTCTTCTCCGGTTCCGGTAATCGTACCGCCGGTTCCTGCAGTCGATACAAAAGCGGACAGTGGTTTTCCCAGTGCTTCCATCGCTTCTTTGATTTCGACTGCTGTCGTGTGCCGGTGGGCATCCGGGTTGGCGAAGTTTTCAAACTGCATCGGCATAAAACTGTTTTCCATTTCTGCAGTCAGTTCTTTCGCTTTGGCGATAGCTCCGGGCATCTTTTCTTCCCCCGGAGTAAGGACGATTTCAGCGCCATAAGCTTTGAGAAGGTTGATACGTTCCTGAGTCATAGTATCAGGCATGACGAGAATCGCTCTGTATCCGCGGGCTGCTGCGTTCATCGCCAGGCCGATACCGGTGTTTCCGCTTGTCGGTTCGATAATGGTGGCCCCCGGCTGGAGATGACCGTCTTCTTCCGCCTGTCTTATCATTTCAAAGGCGGCCCGGTCTTTCACACTTCCGCTCGGGTTGAAACTTTCGAGTTTCAAATAGATGGTGGCGCCGTTTTCCGGAGCCACACGATTCAGTTTGACAAGAGGCGTATCTCCAATCAGATCGGCGATGTTATTTACTACGTCCATATGCTCACATCCTTCATTCGGGATTAATTCTGAAATTCCAGATCGTTGTTGGTTACGACTTTCTGTGCAAGTTCGAAACTGTCTTTAGGTACCGCTATTTTAAAGGCGAGCTGGTCAGAATTCAAATTAAAACGTTCTGCTGCCAGCCGGAAATTGCTCTCCGTCTCCATTTGGGTAAGGGCTACGTAGATGTTCTCCTCCTCAGGGTTCACCTGCACCCAGTCCGGAAGATCATAGTTGTCAGCGACGAACTCCAGCACCTTATTGCTTGGAAGCGGAAGTTTTCCGAGAGAAATACCCTGCTGTTCCAAAATGAGGTCCCCGTTTTCCTGCACTACCGGCTCAAGCTCCACCGTTATGGGGATAACCTGGTCGAAAGCCCGGATATTTCCCCGGAGTTTCACGAATTTATCCAAGGAAATCGAATAATCGAAAATAGTGCTTGATGACATTTCATTTAAGTATTCATTCGTTAACTGTTCCAGATTTTCTTTGGTTGAGACGATCGTAAATTCGGCATCCGTGTTCGTCCGTTCTCTGTCGACATTGACAAGGGCGTAGTCCGTCGGGATGAAGATGAGAGCAAGCACCCAGAGGACAATGCCGAGATTAAGGAGAATGACTCCGAAAAAAGCACTGCGCCATTTATTTTCGAAAATAATGTGTTTCAATCTCTTCACTGCACACTCCACCTATACTGCTATTCTTCAATCTCTTCTCTAATATATTCTAACACGCGTTCGGCCATCCGTTTATACCCGGCTTCGTTCGGATGGAAATTGTCCTCCCACAATATATCTTCGTCAGCACCTTCGAATATGTCGCGGATAGGGATGAACCCTGTATTGTCGAATTCGGTAAGTACCCGTCTGCTTATTCTGTTCCAGTCGCTTATAATCTGATTCAGTTCGGGGATATCTTTGAAATATTTATCAAAGGGGTTATATACTCCGAGCAGGTAAATACTTGCCTCGGGGTTGAGTTCTCTTATTTTTTCGAGAATGCTGCGCAGGTTCTGCTCGTAATTTGCCTGCGCTTCGACGAACTGCTCGTAATCAAGAGAAGAAGTGACGTTATCTTTCACTACTTTTATCACATCGTTGGCGCCGATGGTTATAAGAATAAGGTCCGCTTCCCGGATGGATCCCTGCAAGTCCTCATTGTCCAGTCTTTCCAGAAGGTGATCGGTACGGTTTCCTCTTTTTCCGAAATTATCGACCTGGACGGTTTCTGCGGCTGTGTCACTGTTCTGGTTAATGGACTCCTCGAGAATACCTACATAACCTCCATTATCCGTCGTATCACCGACTCCCTGCGTCAGTGAATCTCCCAGTGCAGTAATGTGAAGGTCCTGTTGCACAAACAGGCTTCTTGCACTATCGAGGGCGTCAGAAAAAGACTCTCTTATATTTTCACTTATATCATCTTTTCCCTCTGCATTACGGTCTCCCGGATCGGAACCTGATGCATCATCTTGAGAAGGTTCACCGGTCCGGGGAGGGGAGGGAGCGTCCTGTTTATCTGAATCTGTCAGTGAGAACCACAGAAATCCGGCGAGGACCACTGTGAGTACCAGAATTCCGATTATCCACCATTTTTTTGTCATTACTATCCACCCGACATTTCATTTATTACATTTATTGATTTTATCGTTTCTGAACGGAAACTTCCGCTTTCTTTTGTTATTATATCACTTTTCCGAGGGTGTATAATATACATATGAAATACGACAGGAAAATGGGGTGATTTGTGATGAAATCGATGAAGATTTCCGTTCGGGAGCTGGCGGAATATGCTTATAAACGGGGCAGTATCGATGAAAAATTCCGTTCTTCCAAAGCACTGAGTGAAGGGACGGCCATCCACCAGGCGGTACAGAAGGAATACAAAGAGACAGAGGAAAAAGAAGTATATCTCGACTTTCTGTATGAAATGGAAGAGATGACCCTTCACATTCACGGTCGTTGTGACGGGGTGTTGAGGAGTGAGGAGGGGCTTGTCATTGATGAAATCAAGTCCACTTCGCTGGAAGCGGAAGAACTCGAGGAAGATTTTTTCCCCGAACACTGGGGGCAGGCTTACGGCTATGCGTACATGTATTGTGAACGGGAACAGCTCGAGGGTATCAATGTTCAGCTTACTTACGTACAGAAAGCATCGAAAAAGAAAATCAGGTACTTGCGGTATCTTACTGTGGAACAGCTGGCGGAAGAAGTCCGTTTCATGGTGGAAGCATACACACCTTATGCGCTTACTCTTGTCCGTATGCGGGCACAGAAACATGAAACGCTTCCGAAACTCGGCTTCCCTTATCCTTCGTACCGCGAAGGTCAGCGGACGTTTGCCGGGAGCGTCTACCGCACCGCCAGGGAAGGAAGAACCCTGTTTGCCCAGGCACCGACAGGTATTGGGAAGACCATTTCTTCTCTGTTCCCCGGTGTGAAAGCGATGGAAGAAGGAGATTTTGAACAGCTTTATTATGCGACGGCCAAAACGACGACCCGCGAGACGGCCGAAGAAGCGATCCGCCTGATGCAGGAGGAGGGAGCATCCCTTACTGCGGTAACACTGACGGCCAAGGACAAAATCTGCTTTCAGGAAGAAACGATATGTCAGCCCGAATACTGTTCTTTTGCCGATGGTTATTACGACCGCATCAATGACGCTCTGGTGGACATCCTCACGAATGAGTCGCTGCTGGACCGGAGCACGATTGAGACCTATGCCAGAAAGCACCACATCTGTCCGTTTGAATACTCTCTGGACCTTACGAACGCTGCCGATATCGTAATCGGCGACTATAACTACGTATACGACCCGAGGGTTGCTCTGAAGAGACTCTCCCGTGACAGGACGAAGAAAATGGGTCTGCTGGTGGATGAAGCCCACAATCTCGTGGAACGGGCGCGGGACATGTACTCCGCTTCCCTTTCCGCCTCTGACTTTGAAACGCTGCCCTCCCTGGTGGAATCTGAACGGGCAGGAAGTTTGGCTGCTTCCATAGCCTCCGACATCACTTCTCTCTTTCCGGAAAATCAGAAGGAAGTGTCCATCGACGAAATACCGGGAGTTATGGAGGAACGTATCGAAGCATTTGTGGAAGAAACGGAGTCATTCCTGCGTGATCTGCTGCCGGAGGAACAGAATGAGACGGTGATGAACGTCTACTTCGGAAGCCAGCATTTCCTGAATATGCTTGAACAGAAAGATGATAACTTCGTTTACATCGGTAAAGAAAAGGAAGAGTTGAAGCTTTACTGCCTCAACCCGCGTACAGTAGTTAAGAGAATTACCGATGCCTACCGGTTCTCTGTCTATTTTTCGGCCACACTATCTCCCTTTGCTTACTATAAAGAAATGCTCGGAGGGACGCCTGAAGACTATATTTTGAAGTTGCCTTCCCCCTTCAGCAGAGAACAGATCGACACGATATTCACCCCTTTGTCCACCCGGTTCAGGGACCGGGAGAGAACTGCCCGGGACGTGAGTGACAGTTTAAAAAAACAGACAGAAACCTGGCCGGGCAATCATCTGTTCTTTTTTCCTTCCTATTCATATCTGGAACTGATTCACTCCTATGCTAAAGAATGGGGGAAGGAAATAGTTGTTCAGGAACGGAATATGGACGAGGAAAGAAAGTCAGAGTTTCTGGCCCAGTTCACCGAAGAAAGTGAAATCATCGGCTTTGCCGTCCTTGGGGGTGTTTTCTCGGAGGGCGTCGATCTGAAAGGGGACAGGCTGCGCGGGGTTGCCGTGGTAGGGGTGGCCCTCCCGCCGAGAGATATAGAAAAAGAGCTGATTCATCGTTACTTCGAAAACCAGGACAGGAACGGCTACAACTATGCCTATGTCTATCCGGGTATGAACAAAGTTCTGCAGGCCGGAGGCAGACTGATCCGGTCCGAAGAAGATCACGGAGTGCTGCAGTTTATCGATGACCGTTTTATGACGCCGGTGTACAGGGGGCTCCTCCCGGAAGAATGGAAAAGTAAATGAGTTAACCTTCGAAAAACAAGGTTGACACAAAAAACTTTTTTTATTAAAGTTAACGTAACGAACGGGAGGGTTAACACATGCGTACATATGATATTACAATCGGTTCGATGTTCGTGGCTCTTATGGCCATCGGAGCAAACATCACTGCTATAGCACCATTTCTTTCGGTAATGGGAGTGCCGCTTACGCTTCAGACTTTTGTTGCTATATTAAGCGGACTGATTCTCGGGAAAAAACGCGGGGCATTCGCTATGTTCGTCTATACCGCGGTAGGTTTAATCGGCGTACCCGTATTTGCAGGTTTTAGCGGGGGGCTCGGGAGTTTCGTTTCGCCCACTTTCGGATTTGTATTATCTTTTATGGGGATCGCTTATGCAGCGGGAGCGGTCATTGAGAAGAGACAGGCCTTCAATCGGTATGTAAAGGCCTCTCTGGCCGGTCTTGCCGTAAATTATCTGATTGGGGTTACCTGGCTTTACGCAGCTTTATCCCTTTGGGCCGGAGAAGGTGCGGGTATCAGTTATACTGCTGCCTGGGCGAGTATGCTTCCGTTTCTTCTGAAAGATGGAGCGTTAGCTTTCGTAGCGGCTCTCACCGCGGTTCGTCTGGAAGGGTCATATCTCAGGAATACAAGATGGCGGCAACATCAAAAACAGGCATCCTCCACGTGAGGGTGCCTGTTTCAATTTTCAGAAGGATGGGTATCAGTATTATTATTCAGCGGTCGGGCGAACAGTCCGTTCCAGTAAAAAGTGACAAGGGTCTCTGCCGTTTCTTCTGTAGTGGGAAAAAGAGGAAGGTTGGCATGATCCCGGTAATTCCCCACCCGGAGCAGAGTCACGTACGTCTGGACGGCGAATTTTAAAGGCACTTCCGGAATCTCCCCTGAAGTTACAGCGTCCATAAAAGCTTTTTCAAGAGTGGTGTGGAGCATTTCTTCCGCATTTTTCGTAGCTTTTCTCTGTTTTTCGGACAGAGAGGACCTCGTCTCCCGCATAAGCCCCTCCATGTCTATGTGGAAGGTAGCCTTCAGGTGAGCATCCGCAATCCGCAGGAGTTTATTGTAGAGCGACGTTTCCTCTCTCAGTATCTTCTCCATCTGGAGACTTATCATCTCCATCGTATGTTCCATCGTTTTAGTGAAGAGGTCTGCTTTTGTGGCATAGTAGTAATAGACAGTCGCTTTCGTCACACCGGAGTGTCCGGCTACGTCATCGATAGACACGCGCTGGTATCCGTACTCCATAAACAGAGTGGAAGCAGACTGGAGGATGGCTTCATAAGTGGGCTGTTTCTGTTCGGAAACCTTTGGTCTGCCCACAGATCTTTTTGGTCCCTCCGGCATAAGCCCTCCTCCTTTCCTGATGCGTAAACGTTTTTTTGATTATACCATAGAAAAAATTACTAGATAATTAACTGACCAGTATATATAATTATAAATAACTAATAAAAAAGGAAGAGCAGGTGAGGGCATGAAAAACTTACTGAAAAATTGGGGGAAGACTATAGCGGGTTCAAAAACGAGGTGGGTGACTCTCCTCATTTGGATTGCTCTCGTAGCGGTCGTCTCTGTCGTGTGGCCCCAGGTGAACGACGAAACAACCGGGGGGAGTCAGCTTTTGCCGGAAGAGACGATGTCGGTGGAGGCTTCGAATATTGCAGACGAACAGTTTCCGAATGATGCGGGTGTACCTCTTCTGCTCGTATGGCACAGAGATGGCGGACTCGAACAGAAAGATCTGCAAAACATAAATACGTTATATCAGAATCTGGATGAGGATCCGCTTGAATACCAGTCCATGATTCCTCCTTTCGGAGAACTTCCGCCTCAGGCGCTGCTCGATTCCGCTTCCGGGGACGAAGAGGCTCTGACGACACCGGTGTTTTTCAGCGAGGAGGCCACCACGGACGATCTGCAGCCGGTCCTTTCCAGCTTGCAGGAACGGATTACGGAAATCACGGGAGAGAACTATTTCGATACGGACTTATCCGAGGACGGTATGCATATCAGATATACAGGCGCGGTAGGGATACAAATCGATTCCACGGAGCTTTTCAGTACGGCTGATATCACTCTGCTCATTTCTACCGTACTTCTCGTATTGTTCCTGCTTGTCCTTTTATACCGTTCTCCTATTCTGGCGGTCGTCCCGCTGATCGGTGTCGGTTTCGCCTACGGTATAATAAGTCCGCTTCTCGGATTTATGGCAGACCAGGGGTGGATCGTCGTCGACAGCCAGGCGGTCTCGATTATGACTGTACTTCTGTTCGGGGCCGGGACGGACTATTGTCTGTTCCTTATCACCCGTTACCGTGACGAACTTCTCATGGAACCGAATAAATATACCGCTCTTACGAAAGCGATCGCTCATTCCGGGGGAGCGATTATGATCAGTGCGCTGACGACAGCCGCAGGTCTGTTTACGCTCGTGGCGGCACAATATGCTTCCTACGACCGTTTCGCCGTCCCGTTCAGTGTGGCTATCATCGTTATGGCTGTAGCGGTTCTGACGCTTCTTCCCGCACTTCTGGCTCTTCTTGGAAGAACGGCTTTCTTTCCGTTCATTCCGCGGACAGAAGAAATGATTCAGAAACTGGAAAATAAAAAAGGGAAAAAAGTGAGACGACCGAAAACGAAAAGCCGATTCAGTGAATGGGTGGGTCGGATCACGGTGAGAAAACCGTGGACCATTATCACGGTGACGGTAGTAGTGCTCGGTATCCTTGCTTTGTTCGTCCCCCGTATCAACTATACGTACGGAGTGTTCGATTCTTTTCCCGATGATATGCCTTCCCGCGAAGGATTTGCGATTATAGGCGAACACTATCCGGAAGGTACGGTAGCACCGATGCAGGTGCTTATCCGGTCGGACAGGGAAGTTTCTCTCCGGGAAGATATTGCAGCTCTCGACGAGGTGGAGTCCGTCGGGGAAGCGGAGAAAGGAGAAGAGAACGAAGAGTATGAACAATACAGCGTCACGCTCTCCATAGATCCCTATTCAAGGGAAGCCGTGGCTTTCGTTCCCGAGCTTAAGAACAGAGTGGAAGACCGGCTTCAGGAAGAAGGAGAGGAGGACCCGGAAGACCAGGTATGGATCAACGGGGAAACGGCCGGTCTGTATGATACGGAGAAAGTGACGAGTCGTGATCAGAACATCGTCATCCCGGTAATTCTGGTCATCATAGCCCTCATCCTCGTCACTTATCTCAGGTCCATTACGGCGATGGGATATCTGCTGTTGACTGTCGGTCTCTCCTATCTTTCCGCTCTCGGACTCGGATGGCTCATCATCCACTACGTCATGGGAGAGCCTGCAATGCAGGGACTCATTCCTCTGTACTCTTTCGTGTTCCTGGTGGCACTCGGAAATGACTATAATATATTTATGATTTCGAGTATATGGAAGAACAGGGAGCAGATGAAACTCGATGCTGCCATCAGCAACGGGGTAAGCAGTACGAGCGGGGTTATTACTTCCGCCGGCCTGATTCTGGCAGGAACGTTTGCGGTTCTTGCCGTACTGCCTCTGCAGGTCCTCGTCCAGTTCGGTACGGTGACCGCCATAGGCGTTCTGATCGACACGTTCGTCGTGCGCCCGTTCCTCGTACCTTCCATAACGAAAGTTCTTGGTAAGTACGCGTTCTGGCCCGCTATGAAAAAAGATCCGGAGGAATAGGAACGTCTATATAAAAGCGCAATAAAAAAGCTGTCCCCCACTACTTTTACGGAGTAGCGGGCGGGCAGCTTTTTTTAGTCTTCCGAAATAAATTTGCTGTGCTTGAAGGCGATAACGAGAAAGATAGCAAAAGCTATTAGCAGAATAGTTCCGCCTACAATAAAAAAGACGGTGCTGAATGTTTCAAGGCCGGGGAACGGCTTCGCGTAGTAAAGCCACATTCCGACAGTCAGTCCGAAAACCCCGATGAACGACCCCCATACGTGAGCGATAGCGAGTTTGGAATCTTTTGGTATCGGAAACACTTTGTAAAAAATGCCGAAAGCGAAAAGGGACAGCCACCCGACGACAAGAATGTGAGCGTGGATAGCGGAAAGTTCCAGGCCGCCGCCTCCGGCCATATGAGAGCCTATAAATGCCCCGATAAACGCATAAACGGCTGAAGTTTTTATGAGAAAACGCGTACGATCCATAAACTTCACTCCTTTCTACATGCCTATTATACATGTTGGCTCCGGGGTGAGGGTATGAAAAAAGGATTTGTCGAAAATTTGTCATTAAGTTGGCAATCTTCCGCTCGTTCGATAGGATAAAGGGAGGAGGGATGAAAATGACACAAAGAATGGAAACATTTTGTGAAAGTATGAAAAAAGAGAACATGGACGCGGCATTCGTAAGTTCGAAGGAGAACTTCTTTTACCTGACCGGTTTCCTGACCGACCCGCACGAACGACTTCTTGGTCTGCTCGTTTTCCCGGATGAGAAAGTGGTGGCTGTTTTGCCGGCAATGGAGAAAGGGCAGCTGAAAGAAACCGGATTCAAAGGAGATATCATCGCCTATCAGGACCATGAAAATCCGTGGGAGGCGCTTGCGGATTATAACGAATCTGTACATACTCTCGGGATAGAAGAAGAGCATCTTTCTTACGGAAGAGCCGGGCAGCTGATCGAAGCTTTCGCCACTCCCGAAATCAGGGACGTCACGGGACTGCTCGACCGACAGCGGCTCCTCAAGGACGAGAAGGAAATCAGTATTATGAGAAAGGCGGCCTCTCTTGCCGATGAGGGAGTGGAAGCAGGCATAGCGGCTCTCGAAGAAGGAGTTTCGGAGATGGAAGTCCTTGCCCGGATCGAGTTCGAAATGAAGAAACGGGGGGTACGGGAGATGTCCTTCTCCACGATGGTTCTGTTCGGCGAGAAGGCCGGGCACCCGCATGGAAATCCGGGAGACCGGACTTTGAAAAGGGGCGATCTTGTACTGTTCGACCTCGGAGTCGTGTGGGAAGGATACACTTCAGACATAACGAGAACGGTAGCCTTTGGAGAAGTAGATGAAAAACAGCGCGAAATATATGAAACGGTGAAGCGGGCGGAACAGGCATCTCTTGATATAAGTAAGCCTGGCACCAGGATCGGAGACCTTGACCAGGTGGCAAGAAATGTCATTGAAGAAGCAGGATACGGGGATTACTTCCCGCACCGTATCGGTCACGGTCTTGGCATTAATGTCCATGAGTTCCCTTCCATGAGTCATCTGAATGAAGATGTGCTGAAGCCGGGGATGACGTATACGATCGAGCCCGGTATCTACGATCCTGAAACCGGAGGTGTACGGATCGAGGATGATGTGCTTGTTACGGAGGGAGGATATGAAATTTTAACG
The DNA here is from genome assembly GCF_900156705.1 of Salimicrobium salexigens. Classification (NCBI taxonomy): domain Bacteria; kingdom Bacillati; phylum Bacillota; class Bacilli; order Caryophanales; family Bacillaceae; genus Salimicrobium; species Salimicrobium salexigens. The sequence goes on from NZ_FTOK01000006.1 coordinate 53,696, forward strand.
AAAACTCCTAAAGACCTGCGGATTATTTGAACAGGTAAGAAACCTGGCCCGGAACAGAATGAATATCAGAAATAGCAGACACTGCAGTGACCGCATACTATCGTGAGGTCGTTGCGGTGTCTGTTTATTTCTGCGCTGCTTTTCCACTCAGGAACGCGCAGATCGACGGGGTTGCGGGACAGAAAGGAAATAAATACGCCTCCGGACCTAGGGGAAGATATGTCTCCGGCTCATTACGGGAAGTACCGGAGTGCCGTAATATTAGTGTTGAAGGAGGAGATGGTATGAAACAGTTCTTATTGTTCATCGGAGCTCTGGCGGCTCTGGCGATTATTCTGGCAAGTCTCGGACCATTGATTATGCTTGCTGTCGGGATCTGGCTGCTATATCTCGTTTATAGACAGTTTACCAGGACGGATTCTGCCGGCGGGAAAATAGGATGGCTGATCGTCGGACTGCTGGTTCTTGCTTTTATTACGCCTCACCTTCCGGCATTGATCGGGGTTGCCGCTGCTTACGGGCTGTACCTTGTCTATAGAAGCTGGAAGAAAGAAGAACCGGAACCTGAGGACGATCCGTTCACTAATTTCGAGAAACAGTGGAAACAATTACAATAAGGAGGGATACCCATGACGAACCTATTCACGAGAATGAAAGACACTTTTATGGCGGATATTCACGACGCTCTGGATAAAAAAGAAGAAAAAAATCCTATGGCCCTGCTGAACCAGTACTTGAGAGAAAGCGAACAGGAAACGGAAAATGTGCAGAAGCTGATTGAACGTCAGTACAAACTGAAACAGGAGTTCGAAAATGAGTACGAGCAGGCGAAGAACATGGCTGAAAAACGGGAACGGCAGGCTGTCGTAGCGGGAAATGCCGGAGAAGAAGAAATGAAAGAATTCGCTCTTGCGGAACAGGAAGCCTATACCAATCGGGCGGAACGTTTGCTACAATCGAAGCAGGAAACGGATCAGCAGTTGCAGGAACTTGAACACAAATATGAAGAAATGAAACATAAACTGAAGGATATGCACGTAAAGCGTATGGAGCTGATGGGACGCGAGAATATAGCGAGAGCCCATCACCGTATGGACCGTGTTTCAAAAGAAGCGTCCGAACAGCCGTACAGCCGTTTTACAGAACTGGATCGCCACATGGAAAGGCTGGAGGAGCAGATTCAGCGTTCTTACCGGAAATCGACATTCGACAGTAAGATCCGGCAGCTGGAAAAAAATCAGTGAACCAATATCTCTCCTGTATCGTCCGATACGGGAGAGTATTGTGTAGGGGGGAGGATTATTATGTTTGAGAAAGTGGGAACGAAAACGATTAATAAACTTCTGCTCATTGCTGCGGTACTTCTTATAGCCGAAATCATTCTTTTTGATGGAGGAATTCTCTTTTCCCTGCTGTTCAGCGGTATCCTCGTGTATGTCGGGCACCGTTCCTATGACAGAGCATTCGGGAAGGTAGTGTTCTGGATCGGGCTCGTATCTCTCGTTATGACTATTTTAAGTATGGCCGTCGTCCGCTTCCTCCTTTTTATACTCCTCGTCCTTTTCCTCTATAATTACTTCCAGGCAGGTCGACATCCTGCCCGGCCCGTTTTCTCTCGAGAACCCCCTTCCCCGAAGAAGGAACCGGTAATCAGCCAGAAAATGTGGGGAGATCAGACGACTCCCGAAGCTTACGCCTGGAACGATATCAACGTGCACGGCGGCATCGGTGACAGAACGATAGACCTGAGCCACACCGTACTTCCGGAAAAAGCGGTCATTTCCGTCAGGCATTTGGCGGGTACACTTACAATTTACGTACCGTATGAAACGGAAGTGCTCGTTCATCACAGCGCTCTCATAGGGCGCGCGACTATTTTCGATTACCGGAGTACGCATCTGTGGAACGGAACGGTTCATTATCAGACAGAAGACTACGGATGGAAAGAGCCTGGCGTGCGGATTGTCACTTCTGTTCTGTCGGGAGACCTTGAGGTGAAGCGCATATGAAAAAACACCTTATATTCTACGTGCTGCTGTTTATTTCTTTTTCCGTTCTGCTGACAGGCATTACCTTCCTCACTTTTCCTCCGGAGAACTGGTCGCTGCTGTACAGGAAAGAGGTACTGGATATGCCTTTCCTTCTCGTCCCTGTACTGGCTGGCCTCACCTTTGGTATCGGCACCGGGCTGGCTCAGGGTGTTCAGGAAAAACAGAAGAAGAAACATCTCTACCGGCAGCTCGACTGCCTGGTGCAGGGCATTCCGGTGGATGCTAAGGAGACAGGGGAAGGAGTGCGCGCCCGTCTGGAAGCGATCGAAAGAAAAATGAGCCGGCAGACGGAACTTTCCCGAAAACAGGCATCCGAACGGGCGGACGAAAGGGAAAGAAGTATTCAGGAAGTGGTCACTCAGGAAAGGAGCCGGCTGGCCCGGGAACTGCACGATTCGGTCAGCCAGCAGCTGTTCGCGGCTTCGATGATGATGTCTGCAATCAGTGAGCAGGAAGAAAACAGCAAGCTCCGTATGGTGGAACAAATGATCCACCAGTCCCAACTTGAGATGAGGGCTCTTCTCCTTCATCTGCGGCCTGTCCCGTTAAAAGGAAAAACGCTGAAGGAAGGAACAAAAGACCTTCTTGAGGAACTGACACAGAAAGTCCCTCTTCAGGTGGATAAACAGCTGGAGGAAGTGTCTCTTGAAAAAGGGGAGGAAGATCAGCTGTTCCGTATTCTTCAGGAAGCTGTTTCGAATACGTTGCGTCATGCCGAGGCTGACCATCTTACAGTGCAGCTGCTGCAGAGAGATGACTTCGTTCTGCTCAGGGTTCTGGATGACGGGAAAGGCTTTGATACGGAAAGTGCAGGCACGAATTCCTATGGCCTGGTCAACATGAACGAGCGGGCTCTTGAAGTAGGGGGAGTGTTGAAAATAGTAAGCGTAAAAGATGACGGTACGAGGGTGGAAGTGAAATTACCACGGAAGGGAAGGGAGGAAAAAGTATGATCCGGGTCCTGTTCGTAGATGATCATGAAATGGTCAGAATCGGGGTGTCCGCCTATCTGTCCGCTCAGCCGGATATAGAAGTCGTTGCTGAAGCGGCAAATGGAAAAGAGGGAGTGGAGAAAGCGTTCGAGTACAGACCGGATATTATTCTTATGGATCTCGTCATGGAAGGGATGGACGGCATCGAAGCTACCGGTAAAATCATTTCGGAGTGGCCGGAGGCGAAGATCATTATCGTTACAAGTTTTATCGATGATGAGAAAGTGTACCCTGCGCTTGAGGCGGGAGCAGTGAGTTATCTGTTGAAAACGTCAACGGCCGATGAGATTGCCGGAGCGATAAGAGCTACATACGGAGGGCAGTCGATACTCGAACCGGAAGTCACCGGAAAACTGATGGGCAAAAGAAGTGGAGAACCGCTGCATGAACAGCTGACGAAACGGGAAAAAGAAGTGTTGCTGCTCATGGCGGAAGGCAAAACGAATCAGGAAATTGCAGACCTCCTTTTTATTGCACCCAAAACGGTCAAAGTACACGTCAGCAACGTTCTCGGGAAACTGGAGGTCCAGGATCGTACCCAGGCTGTCGTTTACGCTTTCAGGCATCATTTAATTAAGTGAGCGGATTTTGATATACTTGGAAAGGCATACAATTCTAATGGGAGTGATGGTCATGCAATGGACAAATCAGTTAGCCGGTCAGTTGAACTGGTCCAGAGATATTTCGAACAGAGAAGAGAAACAGCGGGTAGCGGATCAGGTAGCGGGAAAAGTGAAAGATAAGGATGTCATAGGCATCGGTTCCGGCTCCACTGCCTTCCTGGCGCTGCAGGCTATTGCGGAACGCGTGAACGAAGAAGGGCTTGATGTGAAAGGCATACCCACTTCCAAAGAAGCGGAAATAAACTGTGCGGTCTTAGGACTTGCAACTACGACGCTTATAGATTCCCGTCCCGACTGGGGATTTGACGGGGCGGACGAAGTGGACGGCGACCGTCGACTGATCAAAGGTCGCGGAGGAGCTATGCTCCGGGAGAAACTCGTGATGGCCAGCGCGGAAAAGACGTACATTCTTGCAGATAAAAGCAAGATGGTAGAGAGACTCGGAGAGAAGTTCGCTGTGCCGATTGAAGTGGATGCGAGAGCTATTCATCTGGTGGAAACAGGACTCGGAAATTTATCTTCGGTGAAGCGTGTCGAGATGCGGATGGCTGAGAAAAAAGACGGCCCTGTCATTACAGAAGGAGGCAATATCATTCTGGATGTAACCTTTGAAGATATCCCCGCTGACGCGGAAAGTACTCTTAAAGCAATGCCTGGTGTTGTGGAAACAGGACTGTTCATCGGCTATCCGGTAGAAATTCTTACCGTATAAATTCTCTCCCCCTCTTTACAGTTGTGTTACAATGTATCTTGCGATGTAATATTTCAGGATATTGAGGGGAAAAATGAGACGACTAATACTGGGGTTTTTCATATTGATGAGCGGCTGTTCGTTTATGGCTAATGCCGGTGAAGAAAAAGAAAAGGAACCGGTAAAAAAAGAGAATTATGAGAAGTATGAAGCTGATATAGAAACGAAAGTTGAGAAATTCGACAAACTTTCCATTGTGATGCACTACCCGGAAACGCCGAATGACCAGATTGACCAGACGGTACTGGACTACGTGAATGAACAGCGTTCCGACTTCAAAAAAGACAGTTATGAACGCGTAAAGAAAAAAGGGATCTCTGCTGTGCAGGAACTCCACGTCGACTATGACATCGTTTATGAAGACAGCGCTACATATGTAGTTAAGTTCAACGAGACCGTAACGTGGGGAGAGAAGCGTAAGGCTTTTGATGAAACGGTGCTTCATTTTGAGAAATCGAACGGCAAGAAACTTTCGCTTACCCATTTTCTTCGGAGTGAGAATGATTATGAAGAAATCCGGGACCATCTGGAACGCACCTTTGAACGCAAACTATCGGAGAAGGAACTTAACAGCTTTACGTATGAAGGGGACGCTTTCACTTTCTTCGCGGGGAATCAGTCCGTACGGGTGAATAAACAGGAGCACCCGGAGTGGTTCAAAGAAAAGTTCATGAAGAAGCGTTCGGATATGACGGAGAGACCGGGGATTTTTCATACGGAGAAAGAGATCACTGAAATTCCTGTTACCGAAAAAATGTTAGAAGAGTATCCTGTAGCAGTGATGGGAGGCCCCCATCCGAAGAGGACAGAAGAGATCCTCCGGGCGCTGGAGAAGAACGACCGGAAAGCTGTGTTCTTTTTGATCGGCAAACGTGTCGAACGATATCCGGCCGCGGTGGAAGCTATAAAAGAACAGGGGCACGCTGTGGTCGCTCATACATGGAACCAGAGGCTCCCGGGACGTCTCTCGGATAAGAAAGAAAGCGAATACCGGGAACGTTCCGTGAACCTGCTCAGCTCCATTACAGGTCAGCAGGAGGTGCTGGTTTCCGGGGACAGGGTGAGCCCGGAAAAAGCACTCATCAATCGCCCTAACTGGGCCGGGAAGTCCGAGGCGTGGGTGACGGAGCAGCTCGTGAATTCCGCCCGTTCGAACGGGCAGCTTGTCATGAGCGGATTGAATGAAAAAACTCCTGCGTTATTACGGGAAGTACTTCCTGAGCTGAAAGACTCCAGGAGCAGGGAAAAGGAAACAGGCAGGGAAAAGTCCGGAGCAGAACGACTGGCCGGAATGTAATCTTCTAAGGAACAGCACAGAGACCTCAGGCGGCTGCGGCCGGTGGAGGTAATGTGCTGTTTTTTTATTGTCTCCCGGCCTGGCTCTTTTTTGATAACGGATCTTCTGCAGCCGTTAAACACGTAAGTGATATCTGATGAACTCTCCCCACTTATCGAATTCGACAAGGAAGCCGTCGTGACCGAATTCGGTATCGATATGGAAATGCACAGCGTGTGGAGTGAGGAGTGAAAATTCTTCCATGGATTCCTTCGGATATATGAGATCTTTCTCGAAACTCATCGTATAAATATCTGCTCTGTACTGTTGCACCGTATCTTCCATGGCTCCTCTGTTTCTTGTAATATCATGATGGTTCATCGCCTCAAGAAGGTAAAGGTAGCTGTTGGCATCGAACCGTTTTTTAATCTTCTTCCCCTGATGATCCAGATAGGACTGGATATGATAACTTTCTTCGTTCTGCCGGCGGTTGAAGCGCTGGTGAAACAGAGATCTGCTTCTGTAAGTGACCATCCCCGTCATTCTCGCAATTTCAAAACCGTCGAGGTTCTCATTCGATTGATAATTACCATTGTCCCACCGCGGGTCACGTTTTATCGCTTCCGCCCCTATATGGTTGAATGCTATTCCATAATCGCTGAGGGCCGGGGTGGAAGCGAGAATAAACAGCTTATCCATCGCATCCGGGTACATAAGCCCCCACTCATACACCTGCATACCACCGAGTGACCCGCCGAGTACGGCATGTATGTGCGTGAAGCCGAGAACTTCCAGAGCCCTTTTCTGAGCCCGTACTACATCTCTGATTGTTATGGAAGGGAAGTCGAGGCGATAGACCTCTCCATTTTCGGGATTTACGCTCGCAGGCCCCGTAGAACCGTGACAGCCACCAAGCACGTTGAAGGTGACAGTCTGAAACTCTTCTTCCGGGACTATCCCTTCTTTTCCGAATAGACCTCTCCACCATCCGGGCTCTTCTTCCGTACCCACGGTGTACTGATTGCCTGTGAGAGCGTGACATATAAGGAGCAGGGGCGCATTCTGGTTGCCGGATTGCTCATAGGCAAGGGTAACTTCCGGCAGCCGTTCACCTGATTCGCAAATGAACTCCCCGATCGACACTTCTTTATAAACGGTTTCACATGTTCGGATATGATTGACGGACATCTATCTTCCCTCCAGTGGAATTGTATAGGTAATGCGGCCGGGGAGACCGGGCACAGAAAAAGCCCCCTTCTGATAAGTTAAGAAGAGGGCTGATTTATATATTGCCTCCTCTTATCTTCCAGATCAGTAAGATCTGTAGGACGTAGCACCTTTTCAAACTGATGTTTGAAGGTTGCCGGGCTTCACAGGGCCTAATCCCTCAGCCGCTCTTAATAAGAGTCGCACGAACTATTCAATTTAAGCTTATTATGAAGTATAACCACCAGAGGAAAGGTATGTCAACTAATTTTCTGACTATTTGAGATATGTTTGAAGGAAAAAGAGGCGGGGTACAATCAAAAGTATCCGATCATTAAAAGAGGAGTGGATTAATTATGGTAAAAGAATATAGCGTAGTACAAAACAAGGACAAAAACGGCTGGTACATTAAAATCGAAGACATCGCTCCGACGGATTTCTTCGAAGATTTTGATTCCGCAGTCAGCAAAGCCGAAGAAATTGCGAAGAAGAACTCTCCGAGTAAAGTTCTGATTCTCGATCAGGACGATAACGTGCAAGAAGAAAGAAGCTTTTAATTTAATTATGCGTAAAGAGCTGAAGGGTACCCCCTTCGGCTTTTTTTGTATGGAAAAAAATAATATGATACATATTTTTCAGAATACTTATTGTAATATGTTTGTAATCGTGCTAAGATACAGACAATGAAACTGTGCAAACGAATTCACAGTATCGCTTCTGTCACCTGTCCTTTTCTTTACATAGGAGAAGGAGTAATTTATTGGATATTTTTGCAAACGAATGCACAAACTTTTCCGGCGTCCTTTATTTTTTTGTGTAAGTTGTAAGCGGATTCAAAACATCAGAAACAGTAAAAGGGAGTGTATGGAATGAAGAAGAAAAAGTTTTATTCAGGGATTGCTACGGCTCTATTGGCTTCAAGTGTGCTGGCGGGCTGTTCGTTCGGCTCAGGTGAAGAATCTTCCGGCGGAAGTAATGACGGTGGAGGAGAAGGCGGCAACGGCGAAGCGGTTACGGTTGACGTTTTTCAATTCAAAGTGGAATTCAAAGATCAGTTTGAAGAACTTGTATCGATGTATGAAGAAGAGAACCCGGACGTCAATATTAACGTCAAAACCGTCGGTGGCGGTAACGATTACGGTGCTTCACTGAAAACTTCCTTCTCCTCCGGCGAAGAGCCTGACGTCTTCAACGTCGGCGGACCGACGGACGTGGACGAGTACGAAGAATATCTGGCCGACGTTTCGGATACGAAAGCTGCCGAAGCGGCTCTTGAGGGGACGTTGAACGGTGTAAGTCGTGACGATCAGGTTCTCGGACTTCCTTATAACCAGGAAGGCTATGGACTTCTTTACAATAAGAAAGTTTTCGAAGAAGCGGGTATTGATGCTTCCTCGATCAAGACGATGGAAGATCTGAAAGGTGCCGTGGAAACCCTGAATTCCAATAAAGAAGAATTGGGAATCAAAGCGCCGTTCGCTTTCCCCGGCAAAGAACAGTGGGTTATGGGTAACCACCTGGCAAACGCCTACCTGGCGGATGAGTTCAATCACGATGTAATGGAAGCATATGAAGCGGAGACTGTGGAATTCGCAATGGGAGATCAGATGAAAGAGTTCACGGATCTTCAGAGTGAAAATTCCATTCAGCCTGTATTGAGTCTCGATTATTCCCAGCAGGTGGAAGAGCACTTTTCTCTTGGAAACGTAGCGATGATTCAGCAGGGTAACTGGGTGTACAACACGATCGAATCCATGGATCAGGAATTCGCCGAAAACAATGTCGGACTTCTTCCTATTCCGGTGGAAGGTTATGAAGGAAGTATTCCTGTAGGCGTGCCTAACTACTGGGTGGTAAACAAGCAATCCGAAGATGAAGTGGTACAGGCGTCCAAAGATTTCCTCGACTGGATGTACACGTCTGACAAAGGTAAGAAATTCGTAACGGAAGAATTCAAGTTCATTCCTGCTTACGAAGGGTACGAAGACCAGGAAATCGCGGATCCTATTTCCCAGGAAATATACAACTACGCGAAAGAAGGGAATACGCTCGGCTGGGTTTTCCTCGGAGCTCCTACAGCCTGGACGGAAGATGCTCTCGGCGTCGCCATGCAGGAATATCTTGCCGGTGATATAACGTGGGAAGAAGTGGAGAAACAGGCGACTGATGCCTGGGAAGAAGCCAGACAATAAGCAAATAACAGAAGACCGGTAAAGAGCGCTGAACTATAGCGCTCTTATTGGTTACTGAAGGCGACAGAAGAGCTTTTTTACAACTGAGGAGGAACTTATTATGAGAAACAGGAGTTTATCATTCTGGCTTTTTCTGACCCCCGTTATTCTCGGGCTCGGAATTGTTGTGGTCATCCCGTTCGTCTACGGACTGATTTATTCATTTACGGACTGGAACGGATTAACGGCGAACAATTTCGTCGGTCTGGAAAACTACATAAAATTGTTCCAGGAAGATGAGTTCATGAATTCGATCTGGTTCACTATCAAGTTTGCAGTTATCACCGTGCTGCTGCTGAACATATTCGGCCTTGGCCTCGCACTTCTCGTTACGAGAAACATGAAGACGAATAATTTAATGCGGACCATCTTTTTTATGCCGAACCTTATCGGGGGTCTCATACTCGGGTTTATCTGGCAATTTATTTTCATCTCTGTATTTGGTGATATATCCGGAATTACGGGGATTGAAGGTCTGAGCGGCTGGTTATCTACAACGAACACAGGCTTCTGGGGACTTGTAATCCTTACCTCCTGGCAGATGGCCGGGTATATTATGATCATTTATATAGCCTATCTTGAAAACGTGCCGAAAGAGCTGATCGAAGCTTCGAAAATTGACGGGGCAAATGCGGTACAGCGATTCAAAAATGTCATTTTCCCGCTAGTGGCTCCCGCCTTTACGGTCAGTATGTTCCTTACATTATCCATGTCTTTCAAAATTTACGACCAAAACCTGTCACTGACGAATGGAGGACCTTTCAACTCCACGCAGATGGTGGCGATGGAAATCGTACGTACAGCCTTCAGTGACAGGGAGATGGCGTATGCCCAGGCGAAAGCGGTTATTTTCTTCCTCATAGTAGCCGTCATTTCCCTGACACAGGTGTACTACAATAAGAAACGTGAGGTGGACGTGTGATGCAGAAGGATAGAGAGAAACGAAATACAAGACTGCTTGAAATATTCGGCTTATTGCTGGCCCTTTTGTGGCTCTCTCCGTTTTACCTGATGATAGTCAACGCTTTTAAAACGAAGCGTGGAATTTTCGAGGGTGTCCTCGGAATACCGGTTGAATTTACATTTGAAAACTTCGTTAACGCTTTTGCGGAACTTGAATTTCTGAAGTCCCTTTTCAATTCCGTACTTATAACCGGGTTGAGCATTCTGATCATTATTCTTTTCTCCTCCATGGCGGGATATGCTCTTGCGAGGAACAAAAGTAAGCTCTCCGGCATCATCTTTTTCGTATTTGTGGCAGCCATGCTCATTCCGTTCCAGTCTGTTATGATTCCCCTGGTGGCCATTTTCGGTCAGGTGGATATGCTGAACGCTGCCGGTCTTATCTTCATGTATCTCGGATTCGGATGCAGTCTTTCCATTTTCCTTTACCACGGGGCGATGACCGGTATTTCCAAATCCCTGGATGAAGCGGCCATTATAGACGGGGCCAGCCGATTCCAGACATTCTGGTATATTATTTTTCCGCTGTTAAAACCGATTTCCGTAACGGTGGCTATTTTAAATACGATCTGGATCTGGAATGATTACCTGCTTCCCTCGCTCGTACTGAGTGAAGCGAACGCAACGATTCCGCTGAAGATGTTTTACTTCTTCGGTCAGTATACGAAACAGTGGCACCTTGCACTTGCCGGTCTGACTATAGCGATCATCCCGGTCATCATCGGTTATTTCTTTGCCCAGAAACAGATCATTGATGGTGTGTCGGAAGGTGCTGTGAAGTAGAGAGGAGCAGGAACGATGTCTGTTACGATTAAGGATGTAGCGAAGGAAGCGGGAGTCGCTCCTTCGACAGTATCCCGGGTGATTGCGGACAGTCCGCGAATCAGCCAGGTTACGAAGAAAAAAGTGAAAAAAGTCATGGAGGACATGGGCTATCACATGAACTACAACGCCCGCGTGCTTGTGAGGCAGGCTACCCAGAAGATAGGGGTGGTGATGAAACACTCGAGCTCCCATTCTTTTGATAACCCCTTTTTCTCCGAAGTTCTGAGCGGAATCAGTAAGGCATGTCAGGAAAACGATTACAGCCTGAATCTGACGACCGGAGAGTCGGAGGAAGCTATTTTTCGGGACGTTATAAAAATGGTGCAGGGGAAAAGGGTGGATGCGATCGTAGTCCTTTACTCCAAAGAGGACGATCAGGTCGTTCCCTATCTGATGCAGCAGAACTTTCCGTTCGTCATGGTCGGGAAGCCGTTAATGGAGGCATCGAACATAATGTACGTGGATAATGACAACGTGCAGGCTTCGAATGAGGCAACGGATTATCTGATCCAGCTGGGGCATGAGCGGATCGGGATCGTCGGCGGAGAAGCCGATTTCGAAGTGACGAAAGCAAGAGTGGAAGGATATAAAAAAGCGCTCGCTCTCCATGGGTGTCCGCAGAACGCTTCTTACATTAAGTATAGAAAAGACGGAAGCTATGACGGCACCATCATTGCAGAAGAATTGCTCGGGCTCCCGGAACCTCCGACGGCCCTTGTGATCATGGATGACTTTCATGCGCTTTCCATTATTACGGCGCTTAAGGAAGCCGGCGTTTCCGTACCCGGGGATATGAGTGTTATCAGCTTCAACAATACGATTGTCTCCAGGCTCTCAAGTCCATCCCTTACAACGGTGGATACCAATGCAGGTCAGCTTGGCTACTATTCAGCCGACACTCTTATCGAAAAACTGCAGAAGCCCGCAATGATGAATAAAAGTCTGATTATCCCTACGAATATTGTGGAAAGAGAATCGTGCAGGGAACTAAAATAAATTTTTTTAAAGAAAAGTGCAAGCGATTTCGCTTATTGTTGCACAGCAGGAGGTAATGAATATGAACGTACTGATATGGAACGAGTATCGCCACGAAAAGGAAAATCCGGCGGTTTCGGAAATTTATCCGGAAGGGATCCACGGGGCTCTTGCCGATTTTCTGAAAAAAGACGGGCATACTATTACCACGGCCACCCTTGATGAGGAGGAACACGGGCTGAAGAAGGAAGTCCTCGACCGGACGGACGTGCTCGTCTGGTGGGGGCATAAAGCGCACGAAGAAGTTACTGAAGAGGCGGCCGAGAGAGTGAAGCAGAGAGTCCTTGACGGTATGGGACTGGTCGTTCTCCACTCCGCCCACTTCTCGAAAGTATTCCGTAAGCTGATGGGGACCGGGTGTGATCTGAAATGGCGGGAAGCTGACGACAGGGAGCGGATATGGAACGTTGATCCCACCCACCCTATTGCAGAAGGAATCGGTCAGTATTTTGAAATAGAAAAAGAGGAGATGTACGGGGAACACTTCGATATTCCGGCTCCGGATGAACTTATTTTCCTCAGCTGGTTTGAAGGCGGCGAGGTTTTCAGAAGCGGTGCTACGTTCAAACGCGGCAACGGTAAGATATTCTATTTCCGTCCCGGGCATGAAACATATCCGACTTATTATCATGAAGACGTACAGACGGTGATCCGTAACGGTATCCGCTGGGCGCAGAATACGAACGGTCCGAAGCACCAGTACGGGAACGCTGCCCCGATTGAGCGCATCTCCAAAAAATAAAAGCATATAAAATTTCTGAAGGGAGCGGTTGATTCATGACATTAAAAACGGCAATTGTCGGTTGTGGCAGTATCGCCCAGCACCGGCATTTAGTGGAGTATAGAAATAATGAAGAGACGGATATTACTGCAGTCTGTGACATTGTAGAAGAGCGGGCTGCCATCGCGGGTCAGATTTACGATGCCAAGACGTATACGGATTATGAAGAACTGTTCCAGAAAGAAGAAGTGGACATTGTAAGTATCTGCCTTCCGAACCATTTACATGCTTCCGTATCTATTGCAGCCCTGGAAGCAGGGGCTCACGTTTTATGTGAGAAGCCGATGGCTACAAGTACGGAAGAAGCGGAGCGAATGATCAGTGCGGCTGAGAAGAACGGAAAAAAACTGATGATTGCCCACAACCAGCGATTTGTGAAGTCCCACCGGAAAGCCCGGGAGATTGTCCGTTCGGGGGAACTTGGGAAAATCTACAGTTTCCGGACAACATTCGGTCACGGAGGGCCGGAAGACTGGAGCGTGGATGGGAAGGACAGCTGGTTCTTCAAAAAAGACGAAGCGTTCATCGGAGCGATGGGGGACCTCGGCGTCCATAAGGCGGATCTCATTCGCTATATTCTCGGAGAAGAGTTCACGGACGTAGCCGGTTTTGTTGAAAATAACGCAAAAGATGGTATTACGGTCGATGACAATGCCGTGTGCATGCTCCGTTCGGAATCAGGAATTCTCGGTACCCTGGCAGCAAGCTGGGCTTATAACACCGCCGAAGATAATTCCACGGTGATCTACGCGGAGAAAGGGATGCTCAGAATCGAGGACGACCCGGATTACTCTCTCGTAGCTTCTTATACGAACGGGGATGTAATCAATTTTCAGCTCGGTCAGATCCAGTCCAATGAAAGCGGTGGCCAGACGAATACCGGAGTCATCGATCACTTCGTGGAAAGTGTGCTGAACGATGAAGAGCCGCTGATTGACGGTCATGAAGGGAAAAAATCCCTTGAAATCATTCTCGCAGCCCTGGAGTCCGGGGAAACGGGTAAAATACAGTCGTTAAAGAAGGGGTAATATGAATAAATGGAAAGTGGGAGTGATCGGTACGGGCGGGATAGCGACAGATCGCCACATCCCGGCCCTGCTGTCACTTCCTCATCTGGCTGAAATGATCGCCGTGCAGGATGTGGACAGGGAGCGGGCTTTGAGAGTCGCAAAGGAGTTTGAAGTGCCTCACGTGTGCACGTCTCCGGAGGAACTGCTCGATATCGTCGACGCTGTCATTATCTGTACACCGAATAAATTCCACGCGGAACTGAGTATAAAAGCCCTGAACAAAGGCGTGCACGTCTTGTGCGAAAAGCCGATGGCCATGGACCGGCATGAAGCAGAAGCTATGCTGAGAGCTGCGCAGGAAAATGATAGAACTCTGGCTATCGCCTATCATTATCGTCACACTCCGGAAGGAATTATGGCGAAACGGGTGACGGAAGCGGGAGAACTCGGCAAGCCTCTTGTAGCGAGAGTACAGGCCATGCGCCGGAGAAAGGTGCCGGGGTGGGGAGTGTTTACGGACAAAGACCTGCAGGGTGGCGGAAGCCTTATTGATTTTGGGTGTCATCTGCTGGATTTGTCGCTCTGGCTGCTCGGAAATCCGGAACCGGTGGAAGTGAGCGCCCAGACGTATAACGAGCTGAGCAGAACGCCGGGTCAGGTGAATGACTGGGGAGAAGTGGATCCTGAATCGTTCGAAGTGGATGATCACGTGACAAGTTACATACGTTTTGAAAACGGAGTGACGCTTCAGTTCGAATGCTCCTGGGCCGCAAATATAAAAGAGGATCATACGACTCTCAGCATATCGGGAGTACAGGGGGGGCTGGACGTGTATCCGTTCGAACTGTATCAGTCGAAACACGGTGCCGTGTGGGATGCCACCCCGGTAATGAGAGAAGAAGAGAGCGGATGGGCAGGAAAAAGGCAGATAGCTAATTTTCTTGAAGGCCTGAACGGCGGGGAAAAACTCGCTGTGCATCCTCAGGAGGCACTCCGTGTCACAAAAATTATAGACGCGATGTATGAAAGCAGTCGTACAGGGCAAGCGGTAGTAATGAACAGGCAGGAGGAGGAGTTACGATGAAACTTGGTGTCTTTGCAGTATTATTTTCAGATCTTTCCTTTGAAGAGATGCTCGACAAAGCGAAGGATTCGGGATTGAAGGCAGTGGAGATAGGGACAGGCGGATATCCGGGGGATGCTCACTGTCATGTGGACGAACTGCTTGGAAGTGAGGAGAAGCGCCGGGCTTATCTGGAGGAAGTGAATAAGCGGGGGCTTGAAATCAGTGCTTTCAGCTGCCACGGCAATCCAGTATCACCGGACGAAGCATTCGCATCCCGCTCTCATGAAAGTTTCGTGAAAACTGTGAAACTGGCCGGCCTGATGGGGGTACCTGTAGTAAATACTTTTTCCGGAACGCCGGGAGGTTCTGAGACGGACAAAACGCCGAACTGGCCCGTCACTCCATGGCCGGAGGAATACTCACAAGTGCTGAACTGGCAATGGGAAGAGAAACTCGTTCCTTACTGGAAAGAGCAGGCTGCTCTTGCTGAGAAGCATGGTGTGAAAATAGGGCTTGAACTTCATGCAGGCTTTCTTGTTCATACGCCGCACACGATGCTGAAACTGCGCGAAGCTACTTCTCCGGCTATCGGAGCCAACCTTGATCCGAGTCACCTGTGGTGGCAGGGAATCGATCCGGTTGCCGCTATTAAAATTCTTGGTAAAGAAGGGGCGATCCATCACTTCCATGCCAAAGATACGTATATAGATCAGGAAAATGTGAATATGTACGGTCTCACCGACATGCAGCCGTACGGGGAAGTTCGCAGCCGGGCCTGGAGTTTCCGTTCGGTCGGGTATGGCCACAGCGTGCAGGAGTGGTCCGATATCGTGAGTGCTCTCAGAACGTTCGGTTATGACCACGCGGTGAGTATAGAGCACGAGGACCCGATCATGTCGATCGAAGAAGGTTTCAAAAGAGCAGTGAACAATCTCGACAATGTTATCATCGAAGAACCGCCAGCCGATATGTGGTGGGCCTGAGGCGTAATTCACCGGAGAGTACACGTACTTTAAACAGGGAGGGGAACCATGATGGGAAAACAAACGGGGTTTATGGGCGGTATGTATGCCGTAAGTGAGTGGATAGCAAAATTTTCGTTGACGAACCTGGCCTGGTTTGCCATGAACCTTCCCATTGTCGTCCTCGTTCTAAGTCTTCTTGACGCCCGCGATCAGGGTGAGGTACTCATACTTCTGATACCGATTATCCTGCTCGCTCCGGTGGTCTTTTTCCCGGCTACTGCCGCTTTGTTCGCTAAAGCGAGGGAGTGGGTAAGAAAAGATTATATGGTCGAAAACAAATCGTACTGGAGTTACTACAGGGAAAACTACCTGCAAAGTATTGCGGGAGGGCTGCTGTTCACCCTGCTGTGGGTCATCGTTGCCGTCGATATTTATTATTTTTATGAATCGAGCACGATTCTTACCGGAGTTTTCCTTGTCACTTCCATTTTGCTGTACGTATTTACCGTGAACTTCTTCGCAACAGTCGTACACGTGTCTTTGCCTTTTCGAAAACTGGTGAAGCGGTCTTTCTTCATTACGCTCGGCAGTCCTCTCCTCTTCGGAACGATTGCTGTAACGAACGGCTTCCTTCTGATGGTGAGTGTCTATATGTTTCCGGTGATCATCCCCGTCTTTACGGGAGCAATCGTCGCTTTCCTCAGTTTTTCCGCTTACTATCGTTTTATTATTGCGGTGAAGAAGGAAGAGGAATGAACCGGTCCGTCCCTTTGTGGGGGCGGGCTTTTTTGATGGTGATGCCGGATTGGTTGAATTGTTATTCATTCTATTATACGTTTAAAGAAGAAAGAGACGAAGCGGGAGTGGGGCAGAGATGAAGGAGGAGAAGGATGTCAGATTATGAAGTGATTATCGTAGGAGCAAGAGTGGCAGGAGCCAGTCTCGCTATCAGACTCGGCCAGCTGGGGATACGGACGCTGGTGATTGAAAAAGCCAGCTTTCCGAGCGATACGTTATCGACCCACCTTCTTTCCCATCAGCATTACCTAGACGTACTGGGAGTGAAAGAGAAGGTGGCCGGTCTCGGGCTCAGGGAAATCAGACGGATGCGTACATATATCGGGAAGAGTTTTACAGAAGCAGAAAGAGACGGGGCGACGGTAATTCCGGGACGGGCATCTTTTGACTCCCTGCTTATGGAGGAAGCGACTGCCTTCGAAACGGTGGAGTTCAGGGAGGAGATGCAGGTGCGTCGCCTGCTCTGGACGGATGGAGCGGTTACGGGCGTGGAAATCGTGGACAGAAAGGGGAAGAAAACAGAGCTCACAGCCGGACTGGTAGTCGGAGCCGACGGGCGGAATTCCACCGTCGCGGCGGAAGCGGGAGCTGCCATGTACGATTACACCCCGGCTCAGCGTCCGGTGTTTTACGGATATTACGAAGGTATATCTCCCCTCCCGGACCCGGCGGTGGAGATCTTCCTGGAGGAAGGAAGAATCGGCTTCGTCTTTCCGATGCAGGAAGGGATGGACTGTCTCGGTCTTGAAATCCATCCTGAAGAGTTCAAGTCGTTTGCCCGGGATCCGCAAAACGAGTTTGAAAAAGTATTTAAACGCATGTATGGAATGGAAGCGAGAATGGAGGAGTCCGTGCTTCACGGAAAAGTCATCGGGACGCCCGGGGTTCCAAATTTCTTCAGAGAGCCATACGGCAGAGGCTGGGCTCTTATAGGAGATGCAGCTCACGCCAAAGATCCGAGCACGGGACTCGGAATGAACGATGCTATCTGGCAGGCTCTTCTGCTGGCAGAAGTTATTCAAAAAACGGCAGACGGGGCGTCGTTCGGAGAGGAAATGGAAAAGTACCGCAAAGAACGGGATGAAGTTTTGAAGCCCTCCTACGATTTTACGCTCGGCTACATCAGTACGCTGAGAAGCTGGACGGAGGAGGAACTGGAAGCATTCCGGAAGTGGGCCTCCAACCCGGTGATGGTCAAAAATCAGGTACCTGCTTTTATGGAAATGTTCAAGTGAAGTGAAAAAATCCCCCGTGCTCCGGCAGGAGGTCACGGGATTTTTGAATGGAGAGAAAGACGAATAAAGATTTAACGGGACCTTATCTCCGGATAGGTTTCTTCCACACGGTCTATAATTTCTTCAAATCTGCCGTCTTCCCGAAGGACAGCCGTCATTCCTTTAATGATAGCAGTGCGGGGAGAGGAGGAAGTGAGCTCTTCTTTCAGGATGGTCAGCGCTTCTTTTTCTTCACCGCCGGCTTTCGTTTCTTCCGCCTGTATCAGTTTATGAAGGGCCGATTCGCTGACGCCGAGGAACTCTTCGGGGATGAGGTCCGCCATGTATGCTTTTGTGAGCAGCGGAGTATCCTGATGATAGAGAAAGCCTTCAACGAGGTAGTCGACCCGTCGCAGTAAGGTTTCGGCCAGGTTCCTGAAGTCGAAGCGGGCTCCTTCCATAAGAATCAGTTCCAGATAGGCTTTGTACATCCCTTCGCTTATGATACTTATTTCAAAAGAGAATTCCTCCGCATTTTTACCGTATATGTCAAGGATATGGTTCTGATAGAACTGGTACGATTCATAACGCATCCGGCTGGTGAACGTTTCGATATCTTCGTTGAACGGTATCGTCTGTTCGCGAATCTGCATCTTAATGAAATCCCGGTGGGAGGCTATTTCTTTGAACATTACGGCAAGTTGTGAAACGAACTTCTCGCGCGGATCCGGTTCATTAACACATGCATCCACTTTTGCTTTCATCTGATTATAGTAGTAATCAAACAGGGCAAAAAGCAGTTCGTCTTTGGAAGAAAAGTGAAGGTAAAAAGCTCCCTTGGAGATTCCTGCGTTTTTAGCGATTTCCTGAACGGAAGTCGAGGTGAATCCTTTTTTTGCAAATAATTTGATGGCTGCCTGCATGATGGATATCGATTTTTCGTCCATAGTACATTCTCCTTGGAGTTGCTGATATTTTTCAGTATAACACGGGGCGGAAGGGGTTCGCTTTCGTTCGAACACTTTTCGCTCGTCCTTCCTGCTTCGTTCTGCCGCTTCTAAGCGGAAGGTTTCACTTTTCGAGGGCCAGCTCCACCTTCCAGAAGCTCATGCCCGAAGCAGTATGTCCGGGAAAGGAAAACCGCCTTTCGCTCGTCCTTCCTGCTTCGTTCTGCCGCTTCTAAGCGGAAGGTTTCACTTTTCGAGGGCCAGTTCCACCTTCCAGAAGCTCGTGCCCGAAGCAGTATGTCCGGGAAAGGAAAACCGCCTTTCGCTCGTCCTTCCTGCTTCGTTCTGCCGCTTCTAAACGGAAGGTTTCACTTTTCTATGGCCAGTTTTTTTGAATCTTTCTACGGTATATAAAAGCAGTCCTGTCCAGATGAAAGCGAAAGCTACGGCGTGAACGGATGTGAAAGGTTCGTTATACATAAACACCCCGATCAAAAGCATAAGAGTCGGTGCTATATATTGAAGAAAGCCCACCATGGAGAGTGGTATGCGTTTTGTTCCGCTCGTGAAAAGTAACAGAGGTATGGCTGTCACTGCTCCTGCGCTGAATACGAGCAGGGAATTCGAGGAGAACCACGTCACCTCTCCGGGGAACCCGGAAGCAGGAATCAGGTAAACCAGAGCAAGAGGCGTCACGATTGCTGTTTCCACCGTCAGACCGAAAATGGCCGGGATGGCCGCCATTTTCTTCAGAAGTCCATATACTGCGAAACTCATCGCAAGAGCGACGGACACCCACGGGAATGCTCCAACGTTAACGGTCATATAAGCCACTCCCGCACCGGCGAGAAGGAAAGAGAACCACTGGGCTTTCGTGAAAGTTTCCTTCATTACGAGCATACTGAAAAAGATGCTGATCAGAGGGTTGATATAGTAGCCGAGACTTGCCTGAACCACATGCCCGCTGTTTACAGCCCAGATGAAGATGAACCAGTTCAGGCTGATGGCGAAGGACGCCAGAATAATGCCGATAAGCGATTTTTTATCATTCCATAGCGTCCGTACACTCTGGAAAAAGTCTTTCTGTTTGCGGAGAACGATAACGATTCCAACCATGAATACGAGTGCCCACACTATCCGGTGGGCCAGAATTTCGAAAGGGGCTATGTGTTCCAGTGTTTTCCAGTAGATGGGCAGAATACCCCACAGCAGATAAGCGACGATTGTAATGAGTATCCCCTTGTTTTCCTCTTCCATTTTCCCCCTCCTCCCTGAAGACAGTTCCGTCTGTTTCGTTTCGTTTATGCCAGTCCCATTTTAGCGAAATGACGGTAAGAATGGAAGATTATTGCTTCCGGATACCGGGCTCCGGATGAAGAATGGCCGGAGGGATAAATAGACACCACCTTTTGGATATTGTTATAATGGTGGGCGTGCTTACAAATTAGTGTAACTTCAACTGTTAGAAAAAAAGGACGGAGAACGATGAAACAACCTTTGTGGACGAAAAGTTTTTTGAACGTATGTACCAGTAACTTTTTCATATTTCTCGTGTTTTACATACTGTTTGTAACGATGCCGATTTTTTCCATCGAACAGCTGCAGGTGCCTGAGAGCAGAGCCGGGCTCGTAGTCACTGTCTTTCTCCTTTCGGCTATTATTATACGCCCCCTTTCGGGTCACTGGGTGGATGCTATAGGAAGGATGCCGATGCTGATAACGGCTGTCACCATTTTCTTCGTAAGCAGCGGATTCTACTTCTTTGCGGAATCCTTCGGCTGGCTTCTTCTTATCCGGTTTATCCAGGGGATAGGATTCGGTATGGGTACGACTGTTATGGGGGCGCTGGCCGCTGATGTCGTCCCTGATTCGCGTAAGGGTGAAGGAATGGGGTATTTCGCTATGTCCATGAATTTGGCTATGGTGGCCGGTCCCTTTGTCGGACTCACCCTTATCCAGTCGTACACGTATACGACGCTTTTTGCAGTCTGCACGTTATTCGCCGGTCTGGCATTCGCCACCGGGTTATTTATCCGCGTCCCGAAACTCCCTGAGGCGGACAGACCACAAAGTCTTATGCCGGGGGTGAACGGTCTTCTCGAAAAGTCGGTGCTTCCGGTGGCTCTGACCGGGGCGTTCATCGCTCTGGCCTACTCGAGTGTATTGTCGTTTGTTTCCGTACATGCTAAAAACATCGGGCTGGAAGAAGCGGCAAGCTACTTCTTCGTCGTTTATGCCGTAGTACTGCTTCTGTCACGGCCGTTTACCGGAAAATGGTTTGATCAGTATGGCGAAAACATTATCGTTATTCCGGCGATTTTCATCTTCAGTATAGGGATGTATCTGCTCGGATCAGCACAGACGGCTTTCGTCCTGCTGGCAGCCGGTGGTCTGATTGGACTGGGCTACGGCACACTTGTACCGAGCATGCAGACCATCGCTCTGCAAAAGGTTCCGAAACGCGCCGGAGCGGCAACGGCGACCTTTTTCACTATTTTTGATATCGGCATCGGCTCCGGATCTTTTCTTGTAGGGATTGTTGCAGAATCCGTAGGCTTTCGCAGTCTTTACGTGAACAGCTCCATTTTCATCGTACTTATTGTCGGTGTTTACATACTGCTGCACGGAAGATTTCAGCGCGGGAAACACAAAAAGAGTGTACAGTCCCGTGTGGTTTAAATATAATGGTCGAGGGAAAACGGATAAAAGATAACGAATAGAAAGGATGGACGACGACATGTTCAAAAAATTATTTGGTAAAGAAGATAAAAACATTTCGATTGTAGCACCGGTGAATGGTAAAGTAGTAGCACTCGATGAGGTGCCGGATCCCGTATTCAGCCAGCGCATGATGGGAGATGGCATGGCTATCGAACCGTCAGACGGAAAGGTGGTAAGTCCGGTGGACGGAGAGATCGTTCAAATATTCCCGACTAACCACGCTGTCGGTGTCAAAACTTCCAATGGTCTGGAAATCCTTGTCCATATAGGTCTGGAAACCGTATCCATGGAAGGAGAAGGTTTTGAAGGTCATGTAAGCCAGGGAGACAAAGTGAAGACAGGAGACCCTCTTGTCACCTTCGATAAAGACCTTGTTGCCGAAAAAGCCAAGGCGGTCGTCACTCCCGTAGTAATTACAAACTATGATGATGCTGTCGAGTCTTTTGAAGTCCATCAAACGGAGAACGCAACCGCCGGTGAAACGGTCATTGCTTCGGTGACAGCAAAGTAAATTAAGGAACTCCGGCCCGGAAGCACGTCTTTCCGGGCTTTTTTTCGAAGGAAGAAATACACGGGTGAAGGAGTGAGCATTCATGAAAGAGGAAGAATTCAAGAAATCCGTAAAAAAAGAGATACATAAAAACAGAAATGAAGTGGAAGCCGATCCGCATCGGCAGAGCTATCATCTTATGGCTCCGGTGGGGCTGATGGGCGAACCTGCCGGGCTTGTGGAATGGGACGGAGAGTATCATTTGTTCTTTCAATGGAACCCGTTCGACACCGGGCACAGTATGAAAATACGGGGACATTACCGTACAGTCGATTTCCTCCATTACACTCTTGAAGAACCGGCTCTCGTACCGGGTGAGTGGTACGATGCCGAGGGCTGTTCTGCAGGGAGCGCCGTCATCAAAGACGGTGTCCTTCACTTGTTCTATACTGGGTATGCAAAAGATAAGGATGGACAAATACGGGAGTATCCGGCCGTAGCGGTTTCGGAGAACGGTCACAGCTTCGAGAAACAGGAAGTGCTCCTCGATTTGCCGGAAAACGTCACCTCTTCTTTCCGCTCCCCCAACGTGTGGAGAGAAGGGGATCAGTGGTTCATGGCGGCCGGTTCGCAAACAGAGGGGGACAGAGGGGTAATTCTCCTGTATACGTCCCCCGACCTGAAAGAATGGGAAGTCGTTAAACGTCTGGCGGAAGCGGGAAATCAGGAGGGAGAAATGTGGGAGAATCCGGATTACTTCACTCTGGATGGGGAAGACATTCTTTTCTTCAGCGCCCGCGGATTAACCTCAGAGGATATCCATTTCCGGAATGCCTCCCAGGCCGGATATATTTCCGGAGTGACAGAAGGGAAGAGATGGCGAAAGGAAGATTTCAGGGAGCTGGATCGGGGTTTCGAATTTTACGCACCGCAGACGTTCGAAACGGGCGGACGCCGATTGATGATCGCCTGGATGGGAGTACCCGGACAGTATGAAGAGTCACATCCGACGGTAAACAGCGGATGGACACATACCTGGACTATTCCGAGAGAACTTTCATGGGACGGGGACAAAATTATTCAGCGTCCTTTCCCCGAGGCTCGCCAATGGAGAAAAAGCAGGGAACCCGTTGAGAAGAAAGCCGAGATTACCAACGATCAGCAGGAGTTGGAAGGTGTGAACGGCAGGGCAGCAGAGCTTGAGATCGAGTTTGAATCACTGGAGGACATGTGGGCAGTGGAACTGTTCCGTGAAGCATCGTTTTCCTATAAAAAATCCGAAAATCTTCTCACCCTCTCCCGTCCTCACCCCGAAGAACCGGAGAAGACCGAATTCAGGCATGTACAGCTGGACGGCCCTCTTCGCAATCTGCATCTGTTTATCGATCGTTCGTCGCTTGAAATCTTCGTAAACGGCGGGGAAGAAGTATTCACATCACGTATCTTTGCGGATGCTGCATTGTCCGATCTTGCATTCACTTCTCTTGGAACTTCCACGTTCGGAGTGAAGATGTGGGAGCTTGCTCCTGTAGAAATCACATCCTATGTGTAGGGAGTGAGCGGATCTGTTCGAGCTCCGGGCAGGTCTCCCGATTTCCCTGAAACAGGAATAGAAACAGGGAAGCCTTTGATGTTACGTGAATCATATAAGGAGAAAGAGGGGTGCACCTATGACTTACGGAAAGAAACTGAGAGCCTCCGAGCGCCGGGAAGCTATTTTGCAACGACTGAAAATACGGGGGGCTGCTGTTACCGGTAAACTGCTGGCAGAAGAAATGAAGGTGACAAGACAGGTGATCGTGGCTGACGTTTCACTGCTAAAAGCCGGAGGTGAGCCGATTATAGCTACCAGTCAGGGCTATCTTTACATGAAAGACGAAAAGCAGGATTTTCCCTACAGGAAGACGATTGTATGCTGCCACAGCCCTTCCGAGACGAAGGAGGAACTCGACATTCTTGTCGATCACGGGGCACATGTAAAGAGTGTAGTGGTT
Organism: Salimicrobium salexigens; assembly: GCF_900156705.1. Taxonomy (NCBI): domain Bacteria; kingdom Bacillati; phylum Bacillota; class Bacilli; order Caryophanales; family Bacillaceae; genus Salimicrobium; species Salimicrobium salexigens. The sequence continues at coordinate 77,635 of NZ_FTOK01000006.1, forward strand.
GAACACCCGGTTTATGGAGACATGAAAGCCGAGCTCCATCTCGAAAACCGCCGTGATGTGGAACGTTTCGTAGAACAGGTCCATTCCTCGAATGCTTCTTATCTTCTGGAATTGACCGGAGGTGTCCACACTCATGAGATAGCGTCCGAGAGGGAGGGAGCTCTCCATGAGGCGCTACGGGAACTGAGAGAAAGAGGATTTCTCGTGGAGTAAGAAGCAGGAGACAGTATTCCTGCTTCTTTTGTATAAGAAAGAAGCGCGGTATGTCACACATAAACTTCGGTATATCTTTCTTCTATCAAAACCCCTATGATATAGTGAACAGAGAAGGAATTTCGAGAAAGGGAAGTGGCAGACGTGGAATTTATACCTTATTTTGTAACGGCGATCATTTTTTTAAACGTTCTGCTCGGGTTTACGATTATATTCCTGGAACGCAGGGACGCCAGTGCCACATGGGCGTGGCTGATGGTATTGATGTTTGTTCCTGTAGCCGGTTTCATTATTTATCTGATGTTCGGCCGCCGGTTAAGCAGAAAAGAAATATTCACGTGGGATAAGAAAGCACGCCTCGGCCTGTTAGCGGCTGTGCAGGAACAGCTGCGTGCAATCGATAATGATGAGTTTGAATTGAAACATCCGGAAGTCGCTCCTCACGAAGACCAGATTTATATGCATTTGAAAAACAATGATGCACTACTTAGCCAGGATAATAAACTGGATCTCTATACGGATGGAGAGGAGAAATTCCAGGCACTGATGCAGGATATTGAGAAAGCTCAGGACCATGTTCACCTCCTTTATTACATATTGCGTCACGATAACCTGGGGAGGAGGCTCGGAACGGTTCTGAGAAAAAAGGCCGAAGAAGGGGTCTCTGTGAAACTGTTGTATGACGACATGGGGTCCCGGCTGTTGAGCCGCTCCTACATAAAAGAAATGAAGCGTGCCGGTGTGGAGATGGAATCTTTCTTCCCTCCACTCATTCCTAAACTGAACATGAAAATCAACTACAGGAATCACCGGAAACTGGCAATCATTGATGGAACGGTCGGATACATCGGCGGGTTCAATATCGGGGATGAATATCTCGGCAAAGATAAGAAATTCGGGTATTGGAGAGATACGCACCTGCGTGTCAGAGGGAGTGCCGTCCACAATTTACAGACACGGTTTATTCTGGACTGGAACCAGGCTTCCAAACGCGACATTCTGTATGACGAGCGATTCTATCCCCTCTTTGAGTCGGAGCCCGGGGATTCGGCAGTACAGATCGTCTCAAGCGGCCCTGATTCCGAATGGGAACAGATCAAGCACGGATACATCAAGACGATTCTTTCAGCGAAAGAGTATGTATACATCCAGACGCCCTACTTCATTCCGGACGACAGTCTGCTTGATGCCTTGCGCGTCGCTTCTCTTTCCGGGGTGGATGTGCGAGTGATGATTCCTAACAAACCGGATCACCCTTTTGTATACTGGGCGACGTATTCAAACGTCGGAGATCTGCTGTGGGCAGGTGCCAAAGTCTACATTTATCAGAACGGTTTTCTGCATGCGAAGACGATTGTAGCTGACGGCGTGGTCTCCTCGGTAGGTACAGCGAACATCGACGTACGGAGTTTCCGTCTTAATTTTGAAGTGAATGCGTTTGTTTATGATACGAAACTTGCCGGTGCACTGACGGACAGGTTCATGGAGGACAGTGAGCTCACTACTGAGCTGACCCACTCCCTGTACGAGCAGCGCTCGGTGTGGATCCGCTTTAAAGAAGCGATCGCCCGGCTGCTTTCTCCGGTTTTATAAATGAAAAAAAGAGTTCAACTCCCAATCTCAGGGGTTGAACTCTTTTTTGTATTATTCAGGGTTGCGGCACATGCCCGGAATAAGGAAAATATCGATAACCAGCCAGATCCAGAGTACGAAAAGAGGGAACCAGCCAATCAGTATACCTGTAGTAGCCCAGCCGGCTGCGCCGAGAATCAGCTGGATGATTCCGGAGCCTGTGCGTCCTGTATAAAATCTGTGAATGCCCAGCTGGCCGAGGAACAGCCAGAGAATGTAGGCAAGAATGACACTTCGCTTCTGCATGGAGAGACTCCTTTCTGAATAAGTGTTATAGAGTAAGGATTCCCGTTTATAAATGAACGAAAACGAACGGAGCACACTTGAAGTGTACTCCGTCCGAAGAGAGGTCAGGTTTTCTGGTGTACTACCAGAGAGTTCGGGTCTTTCAGAAATTCTTTATCGTATCCCGTCGTCATATTGGGATATACCAGGGCAAAGAGGGGAGCCCTTCACCGGCGTTCTGCCGGTGACGTGGAGGGAATTCCGCCTCCACGCGGTATTTGAAAAACGGGTGGTTCCGCTTTTTTTTCCTCATCCAGCTCCAACTTCCAGAAGCTCCTGCCGTAAGCAGTACCCTTATTTTCGGGAAAGGCACCCGAAAAGTAATTCCCCTGCTTACGCCAGCGCTTCTAACCGGAAGTTTCCGCTTTTGTTTCTCCAGCTGCACCACCCAGAAGTCCGCGTTCTAAGCAGCAGCTTCTTTTTCAGGAAAGACCGTCTGAAAAGCGAACTTTCTGCTTAGTCCGGAACTTCTGAACGGGTGGTTCCGCTTTTGTTTTATCCAGCTGCAACTTCCAGAAGCTCCTGTTGTAAGCAGTACCCTTATTTTCGGGAAAGGCACCCGAAAAGTAAGTCCCCTGCTTACGCCAGCGCTTCTAACCGGAAGTTTCCGCTTTTGTTTATTGCTCACTCAGTGTCAGGGTTATTTGCTGTTGCTGGCCGTTTCTGTAAACGGTCAGCGTCGCTTCGTCTCCTGCTTTTGCATCCTCATACAGATACTTGCGCAGGTCGAGGGTGGAGGCGACCGTTTCTCCGTTAATTGCTGTAATCACATCATTTTGCTTCAGTCCTGCTTCTGCTGCAGGTGTGCCTGTTGCGGTTTTACCGACTACTGCGCCGCCTTCTACGTTTTCAGGAAGATTCAGTTCCCCCTGAACAGCGCGTGCCGGCAGTTGAGATAAATCATAGAGAGAGACCCCGATATAAGGGCGTTCCACTTCTCCTTTCGATTCGAGTTCCGAGGTGATGGAAGTGACCGTCTCTGCCGGGATGGCGAATCCGATGCCTTCTACTTCCGCTTTCGCTATCTTCATCGAATTGATACCGATCACTTTTCCGTTCTGATTAATCAGAGCCCCGCCGCTGTTACCCGGGTTGATGGCAGCATCGGTCTGGAGAACGGTAGTATGCCAATCCGGTTCTGAATCCCCGTTCAAATCGACGGGTACGTTTCTGTCCAGACCGCTTACGATTCCTTTGGTCACGGAACCGGCGAAGTCCATACCTAACGGGTTACCGATGGCGAAAGCCGTCTGACCGACCTCTACATCTTCACTCTTCGCAAAATCTGCTACTTTGGAAACGTGCTCAGCGTCTATTTCCAGAACTGCCAGGTCCGTAAAGGGGTCACTTCCCTGGAGTTCGGCATCCGTTTTGGTGCCGTCACTTAAAGTGACCTCCAGGTCGGAAGCCTGTTCGATGACGTGGTGATTCGTCACAACAAGGGCCTTGTCTCCGTCCTTTTTATATATGACTCCTGAACCTGTACCGGCACTTTTTTCTCCGCGTGCTCCTTCTTTCACGGCACTTACGCCTACGACCGCTTCCTGTGCGGCCTGAATAGCTTTAATATTATTTTTTTCGGTGTTTTCGACAGTAAGCGGGTTCGCCTGAGCTTTTTCAGGGTTTGTTTCTATATTTATCTGAATCCCCTGGGACTGGAATAGTGCCGTTACGATAAAAACGGCTACGATGGCTCCGAAGACCCCGAAGGCGAATCCGTTTCGTTTGGAGACCCGTTTACCGTCTCCGTTGCGCTGAAATAGTTTCATCGTTCGGAAACCGCTCCTTTCTGATACAATATGAATAAATCTGTGAGAAGATGTTGTATAACTTATTATAAAAAAGAGATATGGGATGAATATGGATTATTTACGGAATAAATATGTAAATACAGGAGGTAATGGAATGGACACTTATATAGGACTCGTGGAAGATGATAATAACATCCGGGAAATCGTGAAAACGTATCTGGAGAAAGAAGGGTACCGGGTGGAGGATGTGGATTCGGCGGAACAGGCATGGGAATTATTCAATAAGTCCGCAAAACCTGATCTGTGGGTCCTGGATATTATGCTGCCCGGAATGGATGGTTATGAATTTTGTAAAAAGGTACGCACGCATTCGGAAGTTCCGATCATTATTATTTCAGCCAAAGACGAAGAGGTGGATAAAATACTGGGGCTGGAGCTCGGAGGTGATGATTACCTGACTAAGCCGTTCAGCCCGCGCGAGCTTGTTGCCCGCGTCAAGAGGCATGTGAAACGCTGGAAACAGATGCAGAAGGGGAGAGGAGCCGACGGGGAGGAGACGATTCTTTCCGGGAACCTTGAGCTGAACTTAACGGAACGTCTTGCTTTTTATGCAGGGGAGGAAGTGGAGACGACCCAGAAAGAGTTCGAGATGCTCCGTGTGCTTGCCGAACACGAGAATAAAGCTTTTTCCCGGGAGACGCTTCTCGAGTCCGTATGGGGTATGGATTACTTCGGGAGTGACAGAGCTGTTGACGATCTGATGAAACGACTCAGAAAGAAATTCCCCGATCTCGATCTTGAAACGGTGTGGGGATACGGGTACAGATTGAGGTCTCCGGGCTCATGAGACTGCTCCATCAGCTGAACACCGCCTTTACGGGACTCATTCTCGTCGTAATGACGATTACGGCAATCGTACTGTACTCCCTCGTTATGGATATTTTTATTATGGATGAAAAAAGGCAGTTGGAAATGCGTGCGGAGCTGCTCGTCGACATTTTGAACGATCCGGATCGTCTTCTCCAGTCTCCGGAAGTCTCGAGTCTGATTCAGGATCAGAACTACCCCCTTCTCCTGTTTGATAAGTCCACCGGAGAGCTGTTGTTTCACACTCTCCCGGAAGAGGCAGCGTCAGACTGGGTGGAACGTTACGAAGAAGAGCTTGCGGGAAGTGACACGTGGGACAGCGGGTACGGCCAGTACGTCGTCTCGGATCATGAACTGAGGGGGGACCAGGTACTGGTGATGGCTACGCCTATCGGGGACCTGGCCGCCATCCAGATGAATTTCGTCTGGAGAATAATGCTCATCTTTGTTCTTGGCCTGCTTCTTGCAGCAGTTGTCAGTTATCTGTTCACAAGAAAGCTCGTCACTCCTCTTGAACGGTTGAAACAGGAGGTCAAAAAGATTGAAAAGCGTAAATTCAATGAAGTACAGCCCGTACAAGCGACCGGAGAAATAAAAGAAGTGGACCAGAGTGTAAGACAGATGGCCGGAGAACTTGAAAGATACATCCGTACACAGCAGCAGTTTTTCCAAAACGCCTCCCACGAGCTCAAAACTCCTCTCATGTCCATCCAGGGATATGCGGAAGGTATAAGGGACGGTGTGTTTGAAGGAGAGAAAAGAGATCGTGGTCTTACGGTGATGGTGGAAGAAATCGACCGCCTGAAAAAAATCGTAAATGAAATGATTCTGCTGGCCAAACTCGACAGTAACGAAGATATTTATCGGCCGGAAGACCTGAAATTAAGTGAATGGACAGGTCGTGCGGCGGACAGGCTGCTGCCGCTGGCGGAAGAGAAAAATATAGAAGTGGACGTGCATATAGAAGGCGACGGGTTCATCAGTGCTGACCCGGAACGTTTCCTGCAGGCTCTCATGAATATAGGGCGAAACGGAGTGCGTCATGCGTCATCCCGACTTTCGATTACGGTGGAAAGAAACGGGGACTTCCTTATCCGCATACAGGATGACGGGGAAGGCATCGGAGAAGAAGTTATGCCGCACTTATTCGAACGCTTCCAAAAAGGAAAAGACGGGGAAACGGGTCTTGGCCTGGCGATCTCAAGAGCGATCATCGAGAGAAGCGGCGGAACGATTTCAGCCTATAATCTGGAAGGTTCCGGAGCCGTCTTCGAAATAAGACTCCCGGTCTCGGGGTGAGCGACTTGCAGCACGTGCTATAATAAGATAGGAAATTATATTATAGAATAGAATCAGAAAGGTGATAGATGACATGGAAGCGAAAAAAGCCAGAGAATCCTTTACAGTTAAAAATTCTCACGTCCTCCCCCCGGATACGAACAGTCACGGGACGTTATTCGGAGGCAAGCTGATGGCGTATATCGATGATATTGCGGCAATCGCTGCAGTCCGGCACTGCAGGCAGCCGGTAGTTACTGCATCCATCGATTCCGTGGACTTTCTCCATCCTGTGTTCGAAGGGCACGCGATATGTCTTGAGGCTTTCGTGACCTGGACTCACAATACTTCGATGGAAGTATTCGTTAAGGCGATAACGGAAGACTTGCTGAGTGGAGATCGGAAAGTATGTACCACGGCGTTTGTATCGATGGTAGCCGTAAACGAAGAAAATAAACCTGTACCGATTCCGGCCGTTTATCCGGAAACCGATCAGGAAAAACGTCTCCATGCGGGAGCTTCTGCCCGTCATGACCAGCGAAAAGAAAGAAGAAAAGAATCGAAAGAACTGGCGGAAATCTACGGAACAGGCCTCCCGTGGTAAAAACAAAAGCGTAGCCATTCGATTAGAAGGTCTAAGATAAGCAGACTCTCCGGGCTTCGGGTGTTTTGTCCCGAAACAGGAGGGGCAGCTTATCTTACGGACTTCTGAATGGCGAAGCTGGATGAAATAAAAAAGCGGAAACTTCCGATTAGAAGCGCAGGTGTAAGCAGGAGGCTTACTTTTCGGGTGCTCTCTCCCGAAAATAAGGTTACTGCTTACAACAGGAGCTTCTGGAAGTTGCAGCTGGACAACAAAGGCGGACCCACCCGTTCAGAAACAAACAAAAGCGCGCAACTCCTGATGAGTATTCAGGGATTGCTCGCTTTTTATCGATCACCGGGAAAATGGTGGACAGCTTCGGAAGGTATTTCTGCCTCGGGCAGGGTCGTACACAGGGAGTCCCAGTCATGAGCGGCACCGTCGCGCATCGTAACGATACGGTCGGCAACAGCTTTTGCATCTTCCCGGTCATGAGTGACGAAAACAGTCGTCGTTCCCGTTTTCTTCAGAATGTCATACAACTCGTTACGAATAGTAATCTGAAGGTCGGCATCGAGACTGCTGAATGGTTCATCAAGAAGAAGCAGGGAAGGGGAGGGAGCAATAGCTCTGGCAAGGGCGATCCTCTGCTGCTGTCCTCCGCTCAACTCATGAGGATACCGGTTTTTATACTCATCCATCCGGACAAGATCCAGCATTTCAACTTCTCCGCCTCTTTCTTCGGAAGAGGAGGCTTCTTCTGAAGAAGTTTCTTCTTTCTCAGCTTTCTCTCCGTTTCCGGAGCTTTCTTCTTCTCCCGAGTTGTTTCCGCACGCTGCGAGAAGCAGGAGAAAAGCAAGGAACAGGGTTGAAATAAATACTTTTTTCATAGTCCCGGCTTTTTTATGTAGTTCAAATGAAAATGGTTATCATTTGCAGTCTTTATTTTATAACATTGCGAAAAATAGTCAATAGAAATTTCGGATATTTTTGAATTAGACGGAGAAAGCGGCATGCGCTTCCTCTGTCTGTTCAGTGACAGGCTGTATAAATCCTCCCTGTAAAGGGCGATCCAGCAGTCCGGCGTCCATTGGCAGCAACAGGTCTGTGCCTGCAACCTGGCCTTCTCTCCCGAGGCGGACCATAAAGCCGTCCTCCGGTTCCGAAATCGTTGTCTCCGTTACAGTGGCAGGGGTCTGATGTTCAATTTCCTCGACAGTATCGACTATATCAATGTGGTAATTATCATTGGTTCCCGTGTAATCCGAAGTGAAAAAGAGGGCCAGGGCGAGTCCTATTATCGTAAGCACTGTACAAATGGCCTGTTTCATAAAATGTTTTCTCCTTTCGATGAATTGGGTACTCATTGTAGAGATACTTGAAAAAATGTCAAACAGTTCGGGAAAAGAATTTTAATTGTTTTCATTTCTTGGTAAAGTGAAAGAAGGAGAAGAATTGGTGGTTTTAATTCTAAGGAGGAAAAGAATATGGGGTTAGCGGAAAGTGTTATAAGTTTTTTCAATGATATATTGTGGGGCTATGTTCTCATCGTCGTACTTCTCGGACTGGGGTTATGGTTTTCCATAAAGCTGAAATTCGCCCAGTTCCGTCTCATACCGGAAATGTTCCGGGTGCTTTTCGATAAAAGATCGATTACAGCAGAAGGCAAGAAAGGAACATCTGCGTTTCAGGCATTTGCAATCAGTACTGCCTCCCGGGTAGGGACAGGAAATCTCGCAGGTGTGGCAGCAGCCGTTTCCACCGGGGGGCCGGGGGCTGTGTTCTGGATGTGGCTTGTAGCCATTCTCGGCGGAGCGTCGAGTTTTATCGAAAGTACGCTGGCGCAAATATTCAAAACGCCGGAGCACAATCAGTATCGCGGCGGCCCGGCTTACTACATGGAAAAAGGTCTGAACAATCGTACTCTCGGAATTGTCTTCGCCATCACCATCACTTTTACATACGGGCTCGTTTTCAGTTCCGTCCAGTCTAATACGATTGCTTCCGCCTTTGAACGCTCGTTTTCCCTCGAAGGCTGGGTGCTCGGTCTGATTCTGACGGTTATTGTAGCTTCCATCATCTTCGGAGGGCTGAGAAGAATCGCCCAGGTGACACAGTTCATTATTCCGATCATGGCATTTTTCTACGTAGCTTTAGCGCTATATGTCCTGTTTCTCAACCTGGGTCAGGTGCCGGATATGCTTGGTCTGATTTTTTCCAGTGCTTTCGGCTTCCGTGAATTCGCGGGCGGCACCATCGGAGGTATGGTTATGATTGGTGTGCAGCGTGGTCTGTTCTCGAACGAAGCCGGTATGGGTAGTGCACCGAACGCAGCTGCCACCTCGGAAGTGACTCACCCGGTGAAGCAGGGGCTTATCCAGACGCTTGGGGTGTTCATTGATACGCTCGTCATCTGTAGTGCTACCGCAACGATTATTCTCTTTTCAGGAGAATACACGGATACAGGAGGGGCAGAAGGGATTCAGATCACCCAGATGGCTTTTGAGAATGAGATAGGACAGTGGGCTTCTCTCTTTATCGCTGTCGCCATCTTCCTTTTCGCCTTCAGCTCCATCATCGGTAACTACTATTATGGTGAAACGAACCTTGAATTCATCCGCAACAGCGGAAGATTGAAGCTCATCTATCGTACGAGTGTACTGCTCATGGTGATGTTCGGGGCCGTTGCCGAATTCGGTCTCGTGTGGTCGCTTGCGGACATGACGATGGGGATTATGGCACTGATAAACCTGTATGCCATCTTCCTGTTATCGAAGATCGCTTACGCGGCGCTGAAAGACTATTTGAATCAGCGCAGACAGGGGAAAGACCCGGTCTTTTATCAGGACCATCTGCCCGGTGTGAAGGGTATGGATTACTGGAAACGCACGGACCCTGTCAGAAACGATAAGAAATAAACGAAAAAACGTATCCACATTGGATGTCAGGCTGTCGAGAAAATCTCGGCAGCTTTTATTTTTTTTGTTTTTCAATGAAGGGCGAACGGGATTCACCCCCCGCGCGAGAACTCCACAAAACTTGCAGAGAAAGACAGATTCCTCTACAAGCTGAAACCGCTCCCGCAGCGGTTTTTTTCGTATTCGTCCGTCTCTGTGCTAAAATACAATCATGATCTGAACGAAAAAGGATGGTAGCTATGAGTATACTGATCGCAGAAAATCTCGCTAAAGGGTACGGGGATAAAACACTGTTCGATGAACTTTCATTTACGGTGGAAGATAAAGAAAGAATCGGTCTCATAGGCGTAAACGGGACCGGGAAATCCTCGTTACTGAAAATTCTCGCAGATATCGAATCGAAGGATGCAGGTAACGTACATCACGCCAAGGATTTCCACGTGGAATATTTGTCCCAGGAGCCTGAACTTGAAGAGGAAGACACGGTTTTTGAACATATTTATTATGGGGATTCCGAGATAATGAGAGTGCTGCGGAGATATGAAAAAGCTCTTCAGCAGACGATGGAAAAGCCGGAGGATGAAAAGGTTCAGAACGAATTGATGGAAGCGCAGGAAAAAATGGAAGATGCGGGAGCATGGGAAGCAAGTACGGAGGCGAAAAAAGTTCTCTCCCAGCTTGGCATCGAGGCGTATGACCATAAGGTGAAGGAACTGTCCGGGGGGCAGAAGAAGCGCGTGGCGATCGCGAAAGCCCTGCTGCAGCCGGCCGATCTTCTGCTTCTGGATGAACCGACCAACCACCTTGATAATGAAACGATCGAATGGCTCGAGGAGTATTTGAGTCAGTACAAAGGGGCACTTATGCTTGTCACCCACGACCGCTATTTTCTGAACCGGGTAACAAATAAAATATTTGAACTGGAAAGAGGAGAACTTTATGAGTACGAAGGTAACTACGAAGTTTTCCTTGAGAAAAAAGCGGAACGGGAAGAACTCGAAAAACGGAGAGAAGCGAAACATCAGAACGTGCTGAAACAGGAACTTGCATGGCTGAAGCGTGGAGTGAAAGCCCGAGGTACGAAACAGAAAGCCAGAAAGCAGCGCGTGGAAGCGATGAAGGAGAAGACGTTCGAAACGGATAAGGAAGAAGCCGATATAGCTACAGCCTCCACCCGCCTCGGAAAACAGGTGATGGAACTCGAGGATATAGGCCATAAATTTGAAGAGGATTATCTATTCCGTCATATCAACGATCTGATTGTACCGGGAGAACGTATCGGGATCATCGGGCCGAACGGTACCGGAAAGACGACGCTGCTCAATATAATGGCGAGGAGGAGAGAACCGTCGGAAGGCGCCGTACACATCGGACCTACTGTGAAAATCGGATACTATAAACAGGATCACGAAGAGCTGGATGGCGATCAGACCGCCATCGGGTACATTAAAGAGACGGCCGAAGTCATCTCGACGAAAGATAAGCAGCAGGTGACAGCCGAGCAGATGCTTGAGCGGTTTTTATTCTCCCGCAGCCATCAGTGGACGTATATAAGAAGGTTATCGGGGGGCGAACGCCGCAGACTGTATCTTCTGAAAGTACTGATGGAGGAACCGAACGTCCTGTTTCTCGATGAGCCGACGAACGACCTTGATACGGAAACACTGAGCGTGCTTGAGGATTATATCGACAGCTTCCCGGGTGTCGTCATTACTGTCAGCCACGACCGTTATTTCCTCGACAGAATCACCGATCGGCTGATTGCTCTTGAAACCGATGGGAATTTCGAGAAGTTTCAGGGAGCCTACAGTGAATTCCTGGAGAAAAAGAAAGAGGAAAAGAAACAGGAGGCCGCACCTGCTCAGAAAAAAGAGTCGCGCGCGACACGGAAAAAGAAACTGTCCTATCAGGACCAGCAGGAATGGAAGACGATTGAAGACGATATATCGGCTGTAGAAGAACGGATCGAAGAAATCAGGACAGAAATCAGCGAAACCGGAAGTAATTTCGATAAAGCTGAAGAACTGTACAAAGAACAGCAGAGAAAAGAAGAGGAACTTGAACAGAAAATGGAACGATGGGAAGAATTATCCGAACTGATGGAAGAAAACTGATGAAAGAAAGCCGGGGGCCTTCATAAAGGTCCCTTTTTTGTATTGAAGGGGCAATTGTGAAATAATAGAAAGCGAAAAATTCCTTGGAAAGGTGATGAGTGTTATGCACCAACATATGCTTGATAAGTATGCGGATCTGGCGCTGAGAACCGGGGTCAATCTGCAGAAAGATCAGAAACTGGTCATTAATTCTACGGTAGAGGGAGCGGACTTTACGCGGGTAATCGTAAAGAAAGCTTTTGAACTGGGGGCAAAAGACGTACATATCAATTGGGGGGACGATGACATTACCCGCCTGCGCTATGAATACGCAGATACAGAGACATTGAAAGAAGTTCCAGAATGGCAGCAGGATATGTTCAAATCGTTCGGCGAAGAAGGGATGGCCATTCTTTCCGTACGTGCAACAGATCCCGACCTTCTGCAGGGAATTGACGCAAAAAAGATTGCTGCAGCGCAGAAATCCCGCAGTGAAGCCATGGCCGAATTTCGTAACTACACGATGAACGACCGGATTCAGTGGTCGATTGTCAGTATCCCGATCACCGCCTGGGCGCAGAAAATATTTCCGGAAGCAGACGCAGAAACAGCGAAAGAGAAGCTGTGGGAGGAGATTTTCTCTATCGTCCGCATCGACCAGGAGGACCCGGTCAAAGCGTGGGATGAGCATAATGAAATGCTTGAAAACGCACGGCAGTTCCTGAACAGAAAGCAGTATAAAGAGCTCGTCTACCAGGGACCCGGTACGAACCTTACCGTTGCTCTTCCGAAGGGGCATATATGGAAAGGCGGAGCTAGCCGGACGGAAGACGGTGTGCCGTTCAATCCGAACATGCCGACGGAGGAAGTTTTTACGGCTCCTCACAAATACGGAGTGGACGGAATCGTTTCGAGTACGAAACCTCTGAATTACGGGGGCAGTGTGATCGATAACTTTACACTTACCTTTAAAGACGGAGAGGTCGTCGACTTTTCTGCCGAGCAGGGAGAGGAAACACTGGAGCAGCTGCTTGATACGGATGACGGAGCTTCCCACCTCGGTGAACTGGCGCTCGTCCCTCACGAGTCTCCGATCTCGCAGTCAGGCCTCATATTCTACAATACCCTGTACGACGAGAACGCTTCCTGCCACCTGGCTTTCGGAAAAGCGTATCCGAACAACGTGGAAGGCGGTTCTGACATGAGTGAGAAAGAGCTTGATGAGAACGGGATCAACCACAGTCTTGTACACGTAGACTTCATGATGGGCTCCGGCGAAATGGATATAGACGGAGTTCTTGAAGACGGTACAGAAGAAGCTGTAATGAGAAATGGCAGCTGGTCTCTCGACTTCAATGAAGATTAATAACGGGTCGGGAAGGGTATAAGATTTTCACAACCGAAAAGAAGGAGTGAATCTTATGCCGGGACCGGAACACGAACTTGCAGGGTTCCAGGGGAACCCTAACGAATTCAGTAAATGCAACAACTGCGGTAAACTGCTTCAGACGAAAAAAGAAGAAGAAGTGAAGCTTTGCAAAGCCTGTCAAAAGCGTCATAAAGAACGGGAAACTGATTATGACGATGTAGAATAGAAAGATGCAAAAAAAGAGTTCCGCCGAAAATGGCAGGAACTCTTTTTTGCATCTCTCCCATCATTTACTTCGGGATAATGCGTATTTCTCTCTTCTTCGTTTTGAAGAGGATGGCATCAGCACGTGTATGATCGCTCCGAGTACGCCCCCTGCGAAAGCGGGGAGGACCCAGGCGAGCCCGATCGTTACGAACGGCAACATTTCTACGAAGGCTGTCAGTGGTTCTATGCTGATCTCCAGCACCTGAAGCCCTTCATAAAGACTGATTATTGCGGTAAAAGCGACTGCTCCCCGATAGACGTAGCGCGAGTGCCGGAAATACTTGCCGATAAACGCAAGAATAACGAGAACGATAGTGATGGGATAAAGAAATGTCAGTACCGGTACCGAATACTTGATGATCTGGTTCAGTCCGAGATTTGTAATTCCGAGGCTGAGGATGGTCACGACGGTAATGACCTGTAGATAAGTAAGCTTCGGGATACGCTTCGAAAAGTACTGCCCGCAGGTTACGGTGAGACCTACACAAGTCGTAAAACAGGCGAGCGTTACAAGGAGCCCCAATATAATGGTTCCTGTAGATCCGAACATCGTTTCGGCGGCACTGGACAGGAGAAGACTTCCGCTGGCGAAATCTCCGGATGGGGCCATTTTCACTCCTACCCAGCCGATCGCAGCGTAAACGAGGCTGAGGCCGATGGCAGTGACAGCGCCTGCTTTAATCGTCTGTCTGGTAAGTTGTTTTTGGTCAGTGACTCCCTGCTGCTGGATGGAAGTGATGACGATGATTCCGAACGCAAGCCCGGCGATAGCATCCATCGTCAGGTAACCTTCGACGAAACCGCTGAAAAAGGGAGTGGTCCCGTATTTTTCTCCCGGGGCGACGGAACCGGAAGAAGGAAGAAACAGGGCTCCTGCCGCCAGGGCTGCGATAGACAGGAAAAGAAGCGGAGTGAGCCACCGTCCGATTATATCGACGAGTTTCGAAGGGTTCCGGCTTATGAGAAAGACGATGGTGAAAAAGATGAGAGAAAACACAAAGAGAATGGGGGAACTTAAGCCTCCGGTTAATGGAGCCATTCCCATCTCATAGGCGACGTTGGCCGCTCTCGGGATACCGAAAAAGGGACCGATCGCGAGATAAATGAGTGAAACAAAAGCAATAGCAAAAGCCGGGTGCACTCTTCCGGCAATCTCCGTAGCCCCATTTTTGGAAAGGGAAAGAGCTATTACAGCCGTAATAGGGAGCCCTACCCCTGTAAGGATGAAACCTATGATAGCCGGAAGATAGTTCTCTCCGGCCCCCATGCCGAGGGAAGCCGGGTAAATGAGGTTACCCGCTCCGAAAAACATGGCGAACAACATAAATCCTACTGCTATAGTTCTTGAGTTTTTCAACCGATGCGCCTCCAATGTATCAGGCAGCTTCTTAATAGGAAGTATGCCTTTTAAAAAATATTAATTTTTAGAAAATAAAATTAAATCAAAACCGAACTTTATGTTATCAACCTCCAAATGCTATGTCAATCTATTTAATGTCAAAGCTCAGGATCCCGGCGAGTTAATAATGAAAAGGTTTACATTCTGAAACGCTCCTACAGAGGGATTCACGGCGTCTGTATTTGTTTACACGGGAAGAAGTTACATATAGAATAAAGCTATGCTTTTTTGAGAAAAGACTCTTTTCTAAAATGAGGAGATTACCTATATGATCATAGATTCATTATTGTTACAAATAACGCTCATTGGTCTGCTGGGAGTAGGCTCTCAGTGGATCGCCTGGAGATACAGGCTTCCTGCCATCGTAGTGATGTCCCTGGCCGGACTCATGGCAGGTCCCGTACTCGGTCTGATGAACCCTTCCGAAAGTTACGGTGATCTGTACTCTCCGGTAATCAGTCTCGCCGTTGCCATTATCCTGTTCGAAGGCAGTCTGAACCTTGATTTTAAAGAGGTGAGAGGGCTCGGGAGACCGGTGTTCCGGATCGTCACCCTGGGCGCCTTTATCGCCTGGATTCTCGGGTCTCTCGCCGCTCACTACATTGCCGGTCTGAGTATCGCAGTGTCTTTCGTTATCGGCGGACTTCTGATTGTGACGGGACCGACCGTTATTCTGCCGCTGCTCCGTCAGGCCAAACTTAAACCGAGGCCTGCCAAAATATTGAAGTGGGAAGGGATTATCGTAGATCCTATCGGAGCTCTCCTTGCTGTATTCACTTTCGAAATCATCGTCTTTCTCATGGGAGATCCGCTCGCACCTTCTGCTCTGGTCACTTTCTTTCTTGCGGCAGTCTTTGCGGTAGGAATAGGATACGGCCTCGGCAGGGGAGTCGGATATATGTTCGAAAACGGCTACGTGCCGGAATTTCTGAAATCGGCTTTCGTATTCGGAGCTGTAATCGTCTGTTTTACGGCAGCCGATGAAATTATGCACGAGACGGGTCTTTTATCAGTGACGGCTATGGGGATGACGCTTGCGAATATGAGAATTTCCTCGATAAATGACATGAGGCACTTTAAGGAGAATATGTCCCTGCTCCTGATTTCGGCGATTTTCGTTATGCTGACGGCCTCGTTGCCGAGAGAAACACTCGTGGAAATATTTCAGCCCGAAATCATCGCTTTCGTACTGATTATGCTTTTTGTCGTACGGCCCCTTTCTATATTCATTTCGACTATCGGCACGGATCTCAACAACTCGGAGAAATTACTCGTAGGATGGATTGCTCCTCGCGGGATAGTAGCTCTTACTGTAGCGAGTTATTTCGCCGGCGCGCTTTCCGATGCCGGATTCGAGGATGCGGAGATACTCGTTTCCCTGACGTTTGCCCTGGTGTTCACCACGGTCGTGGCTCACGGGTTCTCGATGAGATGGCTTTCGAAAAAGCTCGATCTTTCGCAGGAAGGTCCGCCGGGAGTGCTGATCGTCGGCGGGAATCCCTTCACGACTAAGCTTGCCTCTACTCTTAAGAGTCTCGACGTACCGGTCGTAGTAGTCGATTCTTCCTGGAGAAAACTTACGAGAGCTAGATCCGAAGGAGTGAAAACGTTCCACGGGGAAATGCTCAGTGAGCAGACCGACTATTCCATTGATATGACTCCGTACGACTATCTCGTAACTGCGACGGAAATGGATTCTTATAACGCTCTCATATGTACTACGTTCGTGCCGGAATTTGGGAGAAACAACACGTTTCAGCTGAACCTGAGTGACCAGCGGGGAGATAATCTCGAGGGACTCAACCACACCATCAGCGGGCGGATTCTGTTCAGAAAAGATGTAACGTGGGAGCCTTTGAATGATATGGTGGAGAACGGGTATGTTTTAAGAAAAACGACCATAACGGAGAAATATACGTACAGCGATTATTTGAATAATCTCGATGATCAGGCAGTTCAGTTATTCGTGAAGAAGAAAGCGACAGGAATGCTTTATTTCTTTACGGAATACGGAGAGCTGGCTCCGGAGACTGGGGATATCGTAGTTTCCCTTACCCCTCCGAGTAAAGAATTCGAGAAAATTCAGGAAAAACTGGAGACGAAACGAAAAAATAAGCAGCAGGGCTGAACCCGGCTGCTTATTTTTGACGTAATTCTTTCTTCAGCTCGGAAAGTTCACTTTCAATCTTTTCGAGCTGCGCTTCGGCACGTTCCACATTTCCCCCGTTCGCTTCCAATTTGTCCATATCTCCCTGGACACGGATATAGTCGGATTTCAGTTCGGCAATACGGGCTTCAATCTCCTGTTTAGACATATGTATGTACTCCTTCTTTTAATGGTATGGTATAATTCATTATATAAAATGCACAGAAAAGATGCAAAACCATGACTTTCCTCCCAAGTGTTTACGTGTAAGATTAATTGACTGAATTTTAGAAAAATGTAAAATCCTTCTGCTTTTCTTATTATATTTATGATATTCTTTATATAACACAGGAAAAGCCGCTCTAAAGAGAGGAGAAGGGGGTATTTGCAAAATAAGCAGGTTTGTAGGGACTTTCAGCCTTATGTAAAATAAATGATGTCCAAATTACCTGCGTATAACCGAGGGGGTATAGCATAACTTGAAACTGTTTCGAGCTTTAGATCGAGGAATTTTAAAACTGGAAGAATTCATCCTGAGCTATGCCATCATTCTGATTGCACTGATGGTGATCAGCAAGCCGATTACCCGGACGCTGCTCGGCTATACGCTTCCATTTGCGGATGAGGTCAGCCAGATATCAGTGACCGTCGCTACGTTCATGGGAATCAGCTACGCAGCCCGAAAAGGAAGGCATATCAGTATGTCCGCTTTTTACGATCTCTCTCCGTTTAAGGTGAGAAAAGTCTTATCTATATTCATCCCGGCTTTGACGGCTGTCATTTTATTCGTACTGGCCTATTACTCCACGCTCTATGTTCTGGATATTAAAGACTCCGGCCGTGTCACAGCAGCTCTGCAGATGCCGATGTACATCCTCTATATGTTTATCCCGATAGGATTTTCCCTGGGGGGCGTGCAGTTCCTGCGTAACATGTGGGTGAACATCAGGGACAAAGAAAATGTATACATCGGTACGGAAGCCCTGGACTATAATGACATGGAAGATGAGAAAGTGGAAGAAACCGGACACTTATAGTAACTACTTCGAACAAGAGAGGATAACAATATGCTGGCGACAATGTTAACAATTATGGTCATTCTATTATTGCTGAACTTTCCGATGCTGGTTCCTTTAATGGTTGCTCCTCTAATTGTCATTTTTATCTATTTTCCGAATTTAGACCCGGTAATCATGATGCAGCAGTTCTCGACGGGGATCGAGGCTTACGTACTGCTGGCTGTTCCCCTCTTCATATTCGCAGCCGATATTATGACCACCGGAAAAACTTCGAACAGACTGCTTGATTTCATCGGTTCCTTCATCGGACATATCCGGGGAGGCTACGCCGTTACTACAGCTGCCGCCTGTACCCTTTTCGGCGCAATTTCCGGATCGACCCAGGCTACCGTCGTAGCCATCGGTACCCCGATGCGGGAGCGACTCCTCAAAATCGGTTATAAAGATCCGACCGCTATCGCACTTATCATCAATTCGAGCGACGTAGCTCTGCTCGTTCCTCCGAGTATCGGAATGATCATGTACGGACTTGTCTCCGGAACTTCAGTAGGAGACTTGTTCATCGCAGGTATCATCCCCGGCATCATCGTTTTTCTCGCTTTTACTATTTACAGCGTCATTTACGCTATCGTCAAAGACATACCGCTTGCAAACAAAGCAACGTGGAAAGAACGACTGCACATGACTAAAAAAGCTCTGCTGCCTATCGGATTCCCCGTAATCGTCATCGGAGGTATCTACTCCGGGCTGTTCAGCCCTACGGAAGCAGCAGGTGTTTCCGTGCTATATGCGTTCATACTGGAAGTACTTATATACAGATCTATTCATATTAAAAGACTGCCGAGTATCGCCCGCTCTACCGGTATCGTCACCTCAGCCGTGTTTGTACTCGTAGCAGGAGGTCAGGCATTTACCTGGGTCATATCGTTTGCGCGCATTCCGCAGATGATAACAGATGCCGTGCTCGGTCCAGAACCATCCGCGATATTCGTACTGCTGATGGTATCTCTGTTTTTCTTCGTCGGCTGTATGTTCGTCGATCCGATTGTGGTCATTCTTGTACTTACACCGATTTTCTACCCGGCGGCTATGGGGGCCGGAGTAGATCCGATCCACCTGGGTGTCGTTATCACTTTCCAGGCGGCGCTTGGCTCAGCCACTCCGCCGTTCGGCGTCGACATCTTCACTGCCAGCGCCGTTTTCAATAAACCTTATCTGGAAGTGATTAAAGGAACGCCGCCGTATATAGCGATTATGGTAGCAGTAGCATTTTTACTGATTTACTTCGAAGAGTTGTCACTTATGCTTTTATAAGCATATGAAAGTATACCAAAAAAACTGGGGAGGTTTTCACCATTATTAACAAAAAGAGTTTATTGACTGGGGTCATGGCTTTATCGTTGTCGGGATTTCTTGCTGCATGTGGCGGCGGTGGTGACGGAGAAAGTTCAGGAGACGGAGGAGAATCTTCAGGAGGCGGTTCAGAAACCTGGAGAATGGTGACGGAAGAAGTGGATGGCCAGGTACAGTACGAGTATGCGGAAGAATTCGGGAAACGTATCAATGAGAAAACCGATGGTCAAATCACGATAGAACCTTATGAATTCGGAGGTCTGGGTAATGAATCAGACCAGGTGGAACAGCTTGAAACAGGAGCTGTCGAGATGGCTGTCATGTCCCCGGGTTTCACAGGGAACATGGTAAAAGAAGGGCAGTTGTTCGCTCTGCATTTCCTGTTTCCTGACAGTGTGAAGAAAACCCAGGAAGTCCTGAACAAGAGTGAAGCTCTGAATAAAGACCTTCGTTCCAAATATGAAGAGCATGGTATCACTCCGCTCGCGTTCTGGACTGAAGGGGCGATGCAGTGGACTTTCAATAAAAAGGTCGAAAAACCTGCAGATTTTGAAGGGTTGAAAATGCGTACCCAGACATCTCCACTGATTCTGGAATCCTACAAAGCCTACGGCGCCGACCCGCAGTCGATGAGCTGGGGAGAGCTCTACACGGCGCTTGACCGCGGTACCGTTGAAGGTCAGGAGAACCCTATCTTTTTCATCGGAGATGCTTCGTTCCACGAAGTTCAGGATTACATGACTCTCTCTAATCACAACAACTATGTAGCGATGACTACCGTGAACTCCGACTGGTACGACGGTCTTGATGAAGAAATGCAGAAGACAATCGACGAGACTGTGCAGGAAATGCAGGAGTGGGTATATGAGGAACAGGAAGCCCAGAACGAGGAATGGCTGAAGACCATTAAAGAAGACGAAGAGAACGCTACGGAAGTTATAGAACTGACGGAAGAACAGCGTGAGGCGTTCCGCAAAGAAGCGATGGGCGTCCGTGACTTCTACAGAGAGGAAGTTTCCACGGTCGACGGGGAAATTCTCGATAAGCTGGAGAAAGAAATAAGTGAAATTTCCGGCGAAGAAACGGGTGACAGTTCCGGTTCTGAAGAATAATTCCTGTAACCAATTATATACAGAATAGAAGAAGCTGCCGGGCCTCGGCAGCTTCTTTTTCATATATTGCAGTTCAGTCACTAAACAGTGGGAGACTTCCATTCTTCGTATAAGTGCGCAACGGTAGCTTTTATGAGTGCGTACGTCGGTATGGCAAACAATAAACCGAGAAAACCTGCGAGACTTCCGGCAGCGAGTATGACAGTGATGATCGTAAGCGGATGGATATGCAGTGCTTTCCCCATTATATTCGGTGAAATGAGATTCCCTTCGACCTGCTGGGCGATTATCGTAATGATAGCTACCCAGATGACCATGATCGGATTCTGGAAGAGAGCGACGATCAGAGCCGGGATGACTGCGAGAAAAGGTCCGATGAAAGGGATGACGTTCATTATCATGGCGAACAGGGACAGCGTGAGTGAGTACTGCAGACCTATGGCCAGGTAGCCGATCAGAAGAAGTAAGCCCACAGCTACACTGACCGTAAGCTGACCGAGGATGAATGTGTAAAGTGTACGGTCGACGGAACGGGCCCATCGCACAAAGCTGTCTGCGAAAGAAGGACTCTTCTCTCTCATGTAACCGCTCAGAAACGGGAGCAGACGATGTCCGTCTTTCAGCATGAAAAAGAGGAAAAACGGCACAAGAATAAGTGAAAAAAGAAAGCTGACGACGTTCGTAAGTATGTTGAAGAAAGCCGCAGAGGCCTCCTGTATGTAGGACTCAAGGTTATCCGTGAAGTTCTGGATAGTATCCGTTACCCTCTCAGGAAGAATGTCCTGATTCTGCTGCCAGTAGCCGACTCCCTGTTCGACCGTCTGGACCATTTCCGGGATGTTGTTCATTAATTTCGTGTACTGCTGCTGGGCGATTGGTGCAATGAACTGAACGACCAGATAGCCGGCAGCGATAAAAAGAATGAAGACGAACAGGATAGCGGGGACTCTTGGCACTTTCACGCGTGTCAGCCATTCCACGAGCGGTCTTGAAATATAATAGAGAACGCCTCCGCCGATAAGCGGAAGGGCGATAGCGCTGATGTAGGTGAGAATCGGCTGGAAGAAAAATTGAATTTTATTCAGTAATAATATTAATAAGCAGATTGCTATCAGGGCGATAATTGTCTGGAACCATTTTTTTTGGAGCATTTCATATTCCGCCTTTCCTGAAATGATTTTAAGTGACGTGCCGGGAGAAATGCAGGGTTACAGCATCACATGAATACATTTTACTGGAAAGATGTAAGGAAAGAAATGTTTTGTTGGAGACTTTAATTGAAAGATGCTTTCAGAAGGGAGGTTTTTTACGCTCCAGCGTTGACTTCAAAGGGATAAATGGTATGATAAAAAAAGAAGGGGAGTAGCTGTTCGATAAAATCGTCAATACGAGAGAAATCTCCGGTTTTATCGGCAACGACCGTTGTTTGCGAGACCTTTGTCCGGGAAGGGCAGAGGTCTCTTTTTTATGCTCTGCTCTTTACCGGGAATCGATTAATAAGGAGAGCGGAATGTTATGGAAGCACAATTACTGATTGAATATGGCTGGGTACTGATTGTACTCGTAGGACTCGAGGGGATACTGGCGGCCGACAACGCGCTCGTGCTGGCAATCATGGTGAAACATCTGCCGCCCGAGAAAAGAAAGAAAGCTTTATTTTACGGCCTGGTCGGCGCGTTCATTCTTCGTTTTGCATCGCTGTTCGTCATTTCTTTTCTTGTGGACGTCTGGCAGGTGCAGGCTCTCGGCGCAGCCTATCTGTTATTTATTGCAGGAAAGAACCTTTATGATAAATGGAAAGCGAAAGGAAACGGGGAAGAGGAGGACGAAGAACCCGCGTACGATGAAACATCGAAAGGGAAAGGCTTCTGGATTACTGTAGTGAAAGTGGAGTTCGCCGATCTCGCCTTTGCGGTCGACTCCATCCTCGCCGCTGTCGCACTTGCCGTAACTCTTCCCGAAACGGAGCTCCCGACGGTCGGGAGTCTCGACGGAGGACAGTTCGCTGTTATCCTTGCAGGCGGGATGATCGGTATTATCATCATGAGATTCGCGGCCAACGTATTCGTCAGAATTCTGCATGACCGTCCCGGCCTTGAAATCGCAGCTTTTGTTATTGTAGGGTGGGTCGGTATAAAATTGGTCATATCCACTCTTGCCCATCCGAACATTCAGATTCTTAACGAAAGCTTTGCGCACTCGGCACTTTGGAAAATCACGTTTTATACCGTGCTCGTAGGTATTGCGGCAGCCGGCTGGTTTTTGTCCGGGAGAAAGAAAAGCGGGAATAGTCAGTAAGGAGAGGAAATAGAATGGGTAAAGCGCTCGAAGGTAAAGACGAACAGTTTTACTACATTAAAAACAGGGTGTCCATGCTGAACGACGTAGTCCAGTCCATGGACAGTCCTGTAGACGAAGAGGATCTCGAACAGGTGGAACTTATGATCCAAAGCCTCAATGGGAAAGTGCTCAGGTTTCAAAAAGACCGGAAGGAGGAACAATAATGACAAAGCATCATTTTCATATGAAATCGACGTGGCCCGGAGGCCGGGGGTCGGTCGGAACAATCGAAGCCGATAAGCTGAAGACGGAAATTTCCATTCCGGAAGAAATGGACGGACCGGGTCAGGGGACGAATCCTGACGAGATGCTGCTTGGAGCGGCATCTACGTGCTATATAATAACGTTAGCAGCTATGATGGAACGGGCTGAGCTTCCGGTTAAAGAAATGGATATGGACTCGGAAGGTGTTGTAAGCGTTACGAACGGTGTTATAACTTATGAAGAGATCATTCACCGTCCGAGAGTCGCCCTTGAAAAGGGGGCCTCCGAGTCTGAACTTGAAAAGCTGCGTAAGCTGGCCCACAAAGCGGAATCCTCCTGTATGATTTCAAGAGCGATTGCGGGGAACGTGAAACTTACGCTGGAGCCTGACCTTACGGTATCGAAATAACCGGGGGTCATAGTTTTACGATGTTTCCGGAATATCCGGGTGTTTCTTTGTCACAGGGGAAGAGGATAAGTACCGTAGTAAGTAATAATTGCTGTCAATGGTTACGAGGAGATAATAAGGAATCCGGAGGAGTGAATGATGAAAAACATATGTGTAGTGGGACTCGGTCACATCGGTCTCCCGATTTCGGGAGTGCTTGCCGAGGCCGGTATGAACGTACACGGAGTTGATATAGACGAAAAAGTGATCGATAATCTTCAGGGAGGCAGCATCCTTATCGAGGAGCCGGGTCTGGGGGATCTGGTCAGCGGCGTGGTCAGTTCCGGCCGTTTAACTGCAGGTGGAGAGCCCCAAGAGGCGGATGTATTCATCGTGGCTGTCCCGACTCCTGTTTATGATGATGAATCGGCGAATATCACTTACGTTGAACAGGCAGTGAAGAGCATCCTTCCGTATTTGAATAAAGGGAACGCAGTCATTGTCGAATCCACCGTCCCGCCGCGCACGATACAGGATAAAGTGGCTCCTGTGCTTGAAGAAGCCGGCTGGGACGTGGCTGCCAATGAAATATACCTGGCCCACTGTCCCGAGCGGGTGATTCCGGGGAGTGTCATGAAAGAGATAAAAGAAAACACGCTTATTATCGGCGGCTATACAAAAGAGGCGGCGGCAAAGGTAGCGGAAGTATATAAACTCTTTCTTGAAGGGGAAATTATAGAGACGACGGCGATTACTGCTGAGATGTCCAAGCTTATGGAAAATACGTACCGGGATGTAAATATAGCGCTGGCCAATGAGCTGGCCAAAATTTCGGCGGAGCTCGATGTCAACGCTCACGAAGTGATCCGCCTTGCCAACGTGCACCCGAGAGTGGAACTGCATGAACCCGGTCCCGGCGTCGGAGGGCACTGTATTCCGGTCGATCCTTATTTCGTTATAGAAAAAGCGAAAGATGTTTCGCCTCTGATGCAGACAGCGAGAGAAATCAATAACTCGATGCCTGAATTCGTCCTCTCCCAGATCGAAAAACTCACAAAGCACATATCCAACCCGAAAATAGCTGTTTTCGGACTCAGCTACAAAGGCGACGTGGACGATGTACGCGGAAGCCCGGCGATTGATGTCGTCTTTAAACTGGTGAACAATAAGAAGAACTATAAAGTCTTCTGTCACGACCCTTACGTCAGGGAAGACCAGGTTCCGCTGCGGATCCACCCTCTCGAGGAGTCTCTGGAAAAAGCAGACGTGGCCCTCGTGCTGGTCGATCACAGTGAATACAAAAAGATGGATACCTCTATCTTTGAAGACCGCATGAAGACCCCGGTCGTTCTCGATATGCGGAATTGCCTTCCGGAAGCGAAAGGCGATACGAGAATCTATCCGATCGGGGACCTGAGCGGACTGGAGGTTCTCGGAGAATGATGAAGGAAACTTTTTTGGGCGTCGACGTGGCGCCTGTCACCTATAAACGGGTGATCAGTGAAATATCAAGGAATATCGTTTCGGGGGAGCAGTCGACCATCGTCGCTGTCAATCCGGAGAAAGTAATGGAAGCCTGTAAGGACGAAAATGTGCGTGAGCTTATCAATTCCTCCACTTTACAGATTCCTGATGGAATAGGAATCGTATGGGCCTCCAAATGGAGAGGCGGGAAGATAAGTGAACGGGTGACCGGTATAGACATGATGAGTTACCTCCTGCACTTTGCCGAACAGAAAAACTTGCGCGTGTTTCTATACGGGGCGGAAGAAGATGTTGTATCAAAAGCGAGGGACAACATTGAAAAACACCATCCCGACATTACCGTGGCAGGATATGAAAACGGTTTTGACGGGGACGAAGACCAGGTAGTGCAGCAAATTCAGGATTGTCAGGCTGACGTTCTGTTTGTAGCACTCGGAAGTCCGAAGCAGGAGCTCTGGATTCGTCGCAACAAAGAAAAGCTCGGGGTGAAAGTATTTCAGGGCGTCGGAGGAAGTTTCGATGTGTGGGCCGGCAAAGAGAAGAAGGCTCCGAAACTGTACCGGGATTTGAATGTGGAATGGCTGTACCGGCTGGTTTCCGATCCGAAACGGATCAAACGCCAGCTCGCTTTGCCGAAATTCGCTTTTTGTGTCCTTACTAAAAGCCTCTAAAACAGGAAAAAGAAATCAGAAGGCCTCTACGAAACCGCTCAGGATTCGTGGAGGCCTTTCTTACTCGCGGAAATATTAGTCACCATTCTCTTTTATATACCCGTGCTTCAAAAGGACGGATAATGGATTCATCAGAGAGATAACGGTAATTATGCAGAAGGAGATCTTCTCCTCTTACACCTGCTTCCGGCGGAAGGGAGGAACAGGTGTCGGAGAGGTTTGCGATAATCACTGCCTGGTGATCACCGAGCGTTCTCGTATAAGCGTAAAGAGCGGGATCGGTTTCCTCCAGCAGATCATATCTTCCGTATGTGAATAAATCATACGACTTTTTCAGCCGGATCAGCTGTCGATAGTAGTTCAGAATCGATGTTGCGTCCTCCTGCTGATCTTCCACGTTCACCTGCTTATAATCCGGGTTGATTTTTATCCAGGGGCGGCCTGAAGTGAATCCGGCATTGCGGCTGTTCTCCCACTGCATCGGCGTCCGGCTGTTGTCCCGGGAAGTTTCCCTGAGGTTTTGAAGTATCTCCTCTTCTTTCCATCCCTGTGCCTTTTTGGCAGTATAGAAGTTCTTCGCCGCCACATCGTCATAGTCGTCGATGGAAGTGAATCCGGCGTTTGTCATACCGATTTCCTGTCCCTGATAAATGAAGGGAGTACCCTGCATCAGGAAATACATGGTGGCAAGCGACGTGGCACTTTCTTTCCAAAACTCCCCGTCGTCTCCCCACGTGGACACAGCACGTGCTTTGTCGTGATTTTCGATGAACAGAGCGTTCCAGCCGTCTCCTTCGAGTCCTTTCTGCCATTTCGTAAGGACGTGTTTCAACGCCGGCACATCAAGCCCCGTACCGCCTTCCTGGTCCCAGAGATCAAGATGTTCAAACTGGAAAATCATGTCCATTTTCCCCTCATCCCCGACCCAGAGATGTGCTTCATCCGCGCTCACTCCGTTGGCTTCCCCGACAGAAACCGCGTCGTACTTTCCGTATGTTTCTTCTTTGAATTCCTGAAGGAACTCGTGGATGCCCTCCTGATTCATGTGCATATCAAAGCTCGATACATACTGTTTGTGCTCGGGGTTCGGCATATCGGGAAGACCGGGACGCTTCTTGATATGACTGATTGCGTCAATGCGGAAACCGTCGATTCCTTTCTCCAGCCACCAGTTGACAGTGTCGTAAAGTTCGCGGCGCACTTCGCCGTTTTCCCAGTTCAAATCGGGCTGGCGTTCCGAGAAGATATGGAGGAAGTACTGTTCCGTCGCTTCATCATACTTCCAGGCCGACCCGTCGAATATACTTTCCCAGTTGTTCGGTGGTCCGCCGTCGCGTCCGTCTCTCCATATATACCAGTCGCGTTTGGGACTCTGTTTCGAAGATTTCGATTCAAGGAACCACGGATGTTCATCGCTCGTGTGATTCAGAACGAGGTCGATGATCAGGCGCATGTCGCGGTTATGTACTTCTTCGAGAAGCTGATCGAAGTCCTCCATCGTACCGAAGTCCTGAAGAATATCCTTATAATCCGAAATATCATAGCCGTTATCGTCAAGCGGCGATTTGTACATCGGACAGATCCAGATAAAATCAATGCCCAGGTCCTTCAAATAGTCGAGACGGCTGATCATTCCCTGCAGATCTCCGATACCGTCCCCGTCGGAGTCCTGGAAACTCCGCGGATACACCTGGTAGCCGACGGCCTCTTTCCACCATTTACGTTCCATACTCACTCACTCCTCTTCTCATTTCAAAAACTGCGATTTTATCCGGATGGATCATCACCTGCTTGCCTCACATCAAAATTGCGCAATCGTTTTCACAAACTAAGCATAGCATATCGGAAAGGGTGTGATTTTGCAACCGTTTCCTTTTTGTGAAAAGGCTGTGAAGCAAAAGGATTGCAGATTTTCCTCTCATCCTATATAGTAAGAAGTAATTCAATACAGTATCTTTCGGGGTCAGGTGAAATTCCTAGCCGGCGGTAATGGAGTAACGTCCTCAGCCCGCGACGGGGAAGAGCGTATTCCCCCTGATTTGGTGAAATTCCAAAGCCGACAGTTAAAGTCTGGATGGGAGAAAGATTATTCTAATCCTGGTACACGTGTACCTTTTTTTAAGTATCTTTATGCCCTGAAGGACAATTGTTCTTCAGGGTATTTTTTATGAAAAAAAAGACCATTCAGACAGCGCGCTTACTGCGTCCGAACCGACAATAAGCCTGTCTCCCGGAAAGAGAAGAAGTTCGGAGGAAAGCACATGAACAGAGACCGTTACTATATGGAACTTGCTGTGGAGATGGCACAGAAAACGATGGGCCAGACGGACCCAAATCCGGCCGTCGCTGCAGTAGTAGTTAAAAATAACCAGATCGTCGGCACCGGGGTTCACGTCAAAGCAGGGGAGCCTCATGCCGAAGTCCACGCGCTGAATATGGCCGGGACCCACGCCGAAGATGCAGAAATATACGTCACTCTTGAACCGTGCAGCCATTACGGCAGAACGCCGCCCTGCGCCGATGCGATTGTAGCTGCAGGGGTTAAGCGGGCTGTGATCGCCTCGTTCGATCCGAATCCTGAGGTGGCCGGAAAAGGCATGAAAAAAATGAAGGACGGCGGTGTGGAAGTCGTCACGGACGTCTGCCGCGAAGAAGCGGATGCCATTAATCGGCCTTTTTTCCACTATATTTCGAAGGGGAAACCGTACGTGCGGCTGAAGTCGGCGATGAGCCTGGACGGTAAAATTGCGACGTCCACCGGAGAAAGCCAGTGGATTACCGGGGAGAGTGCACGGAAAGACGGACACTGGTACCGGCACCGCTCGGGAGCTATTCTCGTAGGGATAAATACGGTGCTTACGGATGATCCTATGCTGACGGCAAGACTTGAGGAAGGCGGAAGCCACCCGGTGCGTATCGTTCTCGACAACCATCTGCGGATGCCGAGGAACGCGAAACTTATGCAGGACGACACTTCACCGGTGTGGATCGTGGCCGGTAAAACGGTGACTAATAAGCAGTTGAAAGAATTCCCGGCCCCGTCACACGTGGAAATTCTGCGTCAGTCCGAAGAAACTGTGGACATTGATGTTTTTCTGAAGGAGCTTGCGGAGAGAAAGATCTCCTCTTTGCTCGTAGAAGGCGGAGGAACAGTGGCTGACAGTTTTGTCCGCTCCAGAAACGTCGACGAAGTCATTACCTATATCGCCCCGAAACTGATAGGCGGAAAAAAAGCGCTGACACCCGTTTCAGGGGCAGGTATTGAGCATTTGCATGACGCAATGAGTTTCTCCGTAGTTCATCAGGACCGTTTAGGGGAAGACATTAAAATCGTTTCAAGGAAAGAAGGCGAATGAGATGTTTACAGGAATCGTAGAAGAAATCGGAACCATCAGTTCGATTGAGCAGAAAGAGGAAGCGATGGATGTGAGTATCAAAGCTTCCGTCATTTTACAAGACGTGGAAGAAGGGGACAGCATTTCTATTAACGGCGTCTGTTTAACAGTCACGGCATTCACGGAAACGACGGCGTCTTTTGACGTAATGCCGGAGACATTCCGGGCCACGAACTTCAAAGACCTCGCCGAAGGAAGCAACGTGAATCTTGAACGGGCTCTTGCAGCGGGAGGACGATTCGGCGGCCACATCGTTTCCGGACATATTGACGGCACCGGAAAGATAACCGGGAAAACGCCGGAAGCAAATGCGGTATATTATGAAATTGAACTTCCGGAAGACCTGATACAGTATTTTATTCATAAAGGATCGATTGCTGTAGACGGTACAAGCCTGACCGTGTTCGGAGTGAAGGGGAATACGATTCTCGTCTCCCTCATCCCGCACACTATGGAACACACCGTTCTCGGGAACAAAGAACCGGGAGATGAGGTTAACGTGGAGTGTGATATGATCGGTAAATATATTGCTCATTTCATGAAGAACAAAAATAGCGGAGAAGAAATCAGCTCCGATTTTCTTAAAGAAAACGGCTACGTTTAGAGGACAGGGGGATATTATGTTTGATACTATCGAATACGCAATCGAACGCCTGAAACAGGGGAAGATGGTAATAGTATGTGATGATGAGGACAGAGAGAATGAGGGGGATCTCGTCGGGGTGGCGGAATACGCAACTTCCGAAATGATCAATTTTATGATCACCCACGGGCGCGGCCTCGTATGTGCTCCTGTTTCCGGAGAAATAGCGGAGAGTCTCGAGCTGATGCCGATGGTCGGGGAAAACACCGATCCGAACAAAACGGCCTTCACCGTAAGTATCGACCACCGCGATACGACGACCGGTATTTCCGCAGAGGAACGGGCCCTCACGATTCGGGAAATGTTGAGACCACAGGCAACGGCCTCTGATTTCAACCGGCCGGGACATATTTTTCCGCTCGTCGGTAAAAAAGGGGGAGTTCTCCGTCGTGCCGGTCACACGGAAGCGTCCATTGACCTGGCAGAACTGGCAGGTGCGAAGTCCGCCGGTGTCATTTGTGAAATCATCAAGGATGACGGGACGATGGCGAGAGTGCCGGATCTCAAGAAGATGTCCGAGGAATTCGACATACCTATGATTACGATCGCAGATCTGATCCAGTATCGGTACAACCATGAAGAACACGTCAAACGGGAAGTGGAAATCAAGCTCCCGACTGAATACGGAGATTTCAGGGCGATCGGCTTTACGAACGATATCGACTACAAGGATCATATTGCTCTTGTGAAGGGAGAAATCAACCCGGAGGAACCGGTGCTCGTACGGGTCCACTCGGAGTGCCTGACCGGGGACGTGTTCGGCTCCTGGCGCTGTGACTGTGGGCCGCAGCTTCACAACGCTCTGAGACAGATCGAAGA
Source organism: Salimicrobium salexigens (assembly GCF_900156705.1). NCBI lineage: Bacteria > Bacillati > Bacillota > Bacilli > Caryophanales > Bacillaceae > Salimicrobium > Salimicrobium salexigens. The sequence goes on from NZ_FTOK01000006.1 coordinate 107,865, forward strand.
AAATGGCAGCGGGGTGCTCGTCTACATGCGTCAGGAAGGACGCGGAATCGGGCTCATGAACAAATTGTATGCCTATAAACTCCAGGAAGAAGGCTACGACACGGTGGAAGCCAATGAGAAACTCGGATTTGCTCCGGATTTGCGCGATTACGGGGTGGGAGCACAAATTCTAAAGGACCTCGGGATTACGAAGCTCAACCTTTTGACGAACAATCCGAAAAAAATCTCCGGGCTCGGCGGCTACGGTCTCGAAGTTACCGACCGCATACCGATTGAAATGCCTTCCCGGGAAGAGAACGCGCGCTACATGGAAACGAAACGTTCGAAAATGGGACACTTATTTCATTTATAAAGGGGAGTATCAAGCATGGTGAACAGACTTGAAGGTAATCTGGTAGGAACAGACCTTAAAATAGGTATCGTGACGGGACGATTCAACGAATTTATCACAGAACGGCTTTACGAAGGCGCTGTCGGAGCTTTGAAACAGCACGGCGTGGATGAAGCGAATATTGATGCGGCGTGGGTGCCGGGAGCTTTTGAAGTCCCGCTTGCGGCAGATCGCATGGCATCATCCGGGAAGTATGACGCTGTCATCACTCTCGGTGCAGTCATCCGGGGGTCGACCCCTCACTTCGACTACGTGTGCGGGGAAGCGGCGAAAGGGGTATCCCAGGCTTCCGTGAAGAACAGTCTGCCGGTCATTTTCGGTGTCATCACGACCGACACGATCGAACAGGCGATCGAACGTGCAGGAACGAAAGCCGGAAACAAAGGATCAGAGGCTGCTGTAGCTGCTGTCGAGATGGCCAATCTGATGAAACAGCTGTAATATGAGTACTTCTGTCGTATGGATTCGCAACGACCTTCGTCTGAACGATAATATTGCTCTGGCGGAAGCGGTGAAAAACCTCGGGGAAGAGGATGAGTTACTGCTTCTCTTCCATATCCATCCCGAGCTTATCCGGGAATTTGACCTGCAGGAGGACTATTTTTTTCAGACCGTCCGAAAGTTCCATGAATCATCGGGACCCCTCCATTTCATCTTCGGGGAGGAAGAGGAGGCATTCCGATCCTTTTTCGATACGGTGACGGATGCTGAGGACATTTATTTCAACAAAGCAGAAACCGGATTCGGCAAAGAACGGGATGAACGGGTGCTGCCTGTTTTCGAAGAGCGGGGGGTACGTACGCATACGTATATCGACTACCCTCTCCACGGAGCGGAGGAAGTGACGAAGAAAGACGGCGGGCTTTATCAGGTGTTCTCCCCTTATTTCAAGCAGTGGCAGAAGCTTGACAAACCCCCGGTGGTGAAATTGGATACGGATAAAATGAAGCAGCATCTGACAGACCGCTCCGGGGATTTTACAGACGGAGAGGAAAAGTACCGGGAACTTACGAAAGCCCCGCTCCGGAAGTGGGAGGAGGTCGGTGAGGAAGCAGCTGAGCAGCGCCTCACCCGGTTTCTGGATGAACCGATCTATTATTACGACGAAGACCGGGACATCCCCTCAAAAGACGGAACCAGCCTGATGAGCCGCTACTTGCGCACGGGAGCAATTTCCCCGCGCACGGTATATCACAGAGTTCTGCAGGAAACGGACGGCCGGAAGCGTCAGGACGGAGTGGAGAGCTTTGTCCGGGAACTGGCTTTCCGCGACTTTTACCACATGGTGTATTACAACCATCCGGAGGCGGATGATAAGGAACTTACAGAAAAATTCCGCGGAATCCCATGGAACGAGGACGAGGAAATCTTTGAACGGTGGAAAGAAGCGCGGACCGGGTTCCCGTTTATTGATGCTGCCATGGCACAGATGAACGAAAGCGGCTGGATGCATAACCGCGCGAGAATGGCGGTCGCCTCTTTTCTGACGAAAGATCTTCTTATCGATTGGAGAAAAGGGGAGAGGTACTTCAACCGGAAATTGGCCGATTATGAAGCGGCTTCGAACATCGGCGGCTGGCAATGGGCAGCCTCGACAGGAACGGATGCGGTCCCTTATTTCCGTGTCTTCAACCCCGTCCGTCAGTCCGAACGGTTCGATAAGCATGGGGACTATATAAAAGAATGGCTTCCGGAGCTTCGGAATGTGCCGGAGAAGTACATCCACGAACCTCATAAAATGTCGGAAGATGAGCAGAAGGAAGCAGGATGTACCATCGGGGAAGATTACCCGGAGCCGATGGTGGATCACAAGCGGATGCGTGAGAGAGCGATAGAAATCTATAAGCAGAAGAAGGACTGACGGAGGTCAGTCTTTTTTTGTGTGAATCGTGGGCTGGGGACGTTTTGGAGGCCTCCTGACCTGGGGGAGGACAGATGACTGCTTTTTTCGTTACCTTCAGGCGCACTTGAAGCTTCCGAAGGTAACGTTTTCGCCTGAATCGTGACGTTCAAAGAAGAATATCCTCCGCGAAGGGAAGGAAAATGGTAGAATCGTTACCTTCAGCACCTGAACATTCCCGTAAAGGGAACGATAACCGGATTCTCTCAAATTGCAGTTCCACTAAAATTGGTATAGACAACTATATATGTGAGTGATAGAATTTATATAAAGCGTTTTCAAATAAGAGAGGAGTTTTTACCGTGTTAGCATTTTTTCAACGAATAGGGAAATCACTGATGTTTCCCATTGCCACTCTTCCGGCTGCGGCGCTGCTGTTGCGTCTCGGCATGGATGATATGCTTGATATCGACTTTATCGAAGCTGCAGGAGGCAGTATTCTTGATAACCTTCCGCTCATATTCGGGATAGGTATCGCGATGGGATTTGCGAAAGATGGAGGTGGAGGTGCAGCTCTGTCCGGGGCTATCGGGGTTCTCGTCTTACAGGCGGGAGTCGAAGCCATTAACGAAAACATATCCATGGGCGTATTCGCCGGTATCATTGCCGGCATTTCGGCCGGTATGTTGTACAACCGCTTCTACGATATTAAACTTCCGGAATATTTATCTTTCTTCGGAGGAAAGCGATTCGTACCGATTGTGACGTCTGCTGCCATGGTAGTCATGTCTTTCATCATGGGGTATTTATGGGTTTATCCGCAGTATGCTCTTGATGCTACAGCCCAGTGGATTCTTTCTTCCGGGGAAGCAGGCGTCGGTCTTTACGGATTCCTGAACCGCCTGCTGATACCGGTCGGGCTTCACCACGTCATGAATACACTGATCTGGTTCGATTTCGGAAGCTTTACGACGGCTGCAGGGGAGACAGTGAACGGGGAGATCAACCGTTTCCTTAAAGGGGACCCTGAGGCCGGGTACTTCCTTGCAGGTTTCTTCCCGATTATGATGTTCGGTCTGCCCGGTGCATGTCTTGCCATGTATGCGGCTGCCAAAAAAGAGAAGAAGGCAATTGTCGGCGGGATGCTCGGAAGTATCGCTCTTACTTCCTTCCTTACGGGTGTTACGGAACCAATCGAGTTTTCTTTCATGTTCCTCGCACCGCTTCTATATGTGGTCCATGCCGTGTTGACCGGAGTATCGATGATCGCGGCTTATATGCTTGATGTGCGGCACGGATTCGGATTTTCGGCCGGACTGATCGACTATTTACTGAACTTCAACATTGCCCAAAATCCGCTTATGCTTCTGGTGCTCGGGCTCGTCATGGGAGCTTTGTATTTCGTCGTTTTCTACTTCCTCATTACGAAACTGGACCTGAAAACACCTGGACGTGAGGATGACGATGAAGAAGATGCCGAAGAAGCGTCAAGCGGAACATCCGACTATGACGAAAAAGCGGTCGCTTATCTTCAGGCACTCGGTGGCGAAGAGAATATCGACACGCTGGAATACTGTACGACAAGACTCAGACTTACGATGGAAGACAGAGAGAAAGTGGACGACAAGAAGCTGAAACGTGAAGGGGCACGGGGTGTCATCAACATTGGTTCGAAAAACGTCCACGTAGTTGTAGGCACAAGTGTCGAGTTCCTCGCAGAAGCTATCAAAAAACAGATGAAGGACAAATAAGAGGAGGTGCACGGGATGAGTGTCGAGTATCAAAACGTGCGTATTGTACAGACGGATCGTACCATTGAAAAGGGAAGCGTACTCTTTGAAGAAGGTGAAATCCGCAATGTGAGTGACTCCCCTCTCAACCGGGGAGATACGGTCATCGACGGGGAAGGTCTTTCTCTCTTTCCCGGGTTCATCGACGTGCATATCCACGGAGCGAACGGTCACGACGTAATGGATGCCACCCCCGAAGCCCTGCAAGGTATAGCGGAGATTCTCCCGGAAGAGGGGACTACATCGTTTCTTGCTACTACGATGACCCAGTCCCCGGAAAACATAGAGCGTGCTCTTCACAACGTGGGCTCTTTTACGGGAGAAAACGTAAAGGGGGCCGAAATGCTCGGAGTACATCTGGAAGGGCCGTTCATATCCGGGAAGAAAGCCGGTGCCCAGCCCGTCGATTATATCCGTGAGCCCTCCGTCACTAAGTTCGAAACCTACCGTAAAGCAAGTAATGACACGATCAGGCTCGTGACGCTCGCCCCCGAAGAAAAGGGTGGGGAGGAGCTGATTCGTCATCTGAAAGCAAGAGGGATCATCGCTTCGATGGGTCATACAGATGCAACGTTCGATGAAGCGGAAGCCGCTGTTGAAGCGGGAGTAAGTCACGTGACGCATTTATACAACCAGATGAGCGGGCTGCATCACAGAGATCCGGGCGTGACCGGAGCGGCGTTCACGGATCCGCGTCTTATGGTGGAACTGATTGTTGATCATATCCATTCACGTAAGGAAGCTGTCGGGATTGCCTACAGACAGCTTACAGATAAGCGGACGTTGCTCATTACGGATGCAATGCGTGCCAAATGTCTGCCGGAAGGTACTTATGACCTTGGAGGTCAGGATGTAACTGTTAAAAATCAGAAGGCGATTCTTGAAGACGGGACGCTTGCCGGGAGTATACTTACTCTTTCAAAAGCGGCGTCTCTTATGAAAAAACATCTTCATCTGTCGGATCAGGAATTGCTGGCCATCACTTCCGGAAACGCAGCCGGCGAACTTGGAGTGGGACACAGGAAAGGTGGTATTGCACCCGGAAAAGATGCCGACCTCGTACTCGTTGATGATGAATTCAACGTACATGCGACATGGTGCCGGGGAGAACTGGTATATGAAAGGAAGGAATAGGAATGGAAGTTATCGTTGTGAAAAATTATGAGGAAATGAGCCGGAAAGCAGCCTCTGTTATAGAGGAAAAAGTGAATGCTGAGCCTGACTGCGTTCTCGGACTGGCTACCGGAGGAACGCCGCTCGGTACGTACGAACAGCTCATAGAGGGACACAGGTCACGCGGAATCGACTATTCCGGGGTTACGACGTTCAACCTTGATGAGTACGTGGGTCTGCCGAGAGATCACAGTCAGAGCTATCATACGTTTATGCAGGAACAACTCTTCTCGCACATCCCTTTTTTAAATACGTATATTCCGAACGGGGAAGCAGAAGATCTGGACAAAGAGTGCAGAGAGTATGAAGCACTTCTCGATAAAGAAGGTCCTGCAAACATTCAGCTGCTCGGGATAGGGAGTAACGGTCACATAGGGTTTAACGAGCCGGGAGCTTCCTTTGAAGCCGGGACGCACGTGGAAAAGCTGGATCAGGTTACGCGGGAGGCGAACGCAAGATTTTTCCCGTCTCTTGAAGCAGTACCGACGGAAGCGGTAACGATGGGCATCGCCTCTATTCTGAAAAGTGAGGAAATCCTTTTGCTGGCTTCAGGAGCAAATAAACAGGAAGCTATCCGGCGGCTGCTGAAAGGAGAGGTGGGTGAAATGTTCCCCGCTTCGGCGCTCTATAATCATAAACACGTTACACTGATTGTAGATGAAGAAGCTTACGGGAAGGGCGTGGACGCCAGTGCTGAATAAAGAATCTCCTCTGCCGATGTATTATCAGATAGAAGAGGATCTGAAGCGGAAGATCGAGTCCGGCATTTATAACTATGGAGAGGCTATTCCGTCCGAAAGAGAGCTTTCCGAAACTTATGAAGTGAGCCGTATGACCGTCAGACAGGCGATTTCAAACATGGTGCGGAATCGTATTCTTTACAGGGAGAAGGGGCGGGGCACGTTCGTAGCCGAAGAAAAATTCGAACAGCCTCTTCAGGGGGTCACAAGCTTCAGTGAGGATATGAAACGCCGCGGGCTTACGCCTCACAACGAACTGCTTATATTTGAGAAGCAGGAACCGGACGAAACGACGAAAGACATTCTTCAGCTGAAAGAGGGGGAAGTCTATTACCTGAAACGGATCCGTTATGCGGATGAGGAACCGATGGCTATCGAAGAGACTTTCATACCGGTCCATCTGTTTCCGGAACTCGATGCCGACAGACTGGAAGGTGTCTCCTTTTATGAATATATCGAAACGAAAACGGCACATTCGATTGAACGGGCCAGACAGACAATCGAGGCAGGGACAGCTGTTTTGGAAGAAGCAGAACCTCTTTCCATCGAAGAAGGAGATGCGATACTGCGGATAGAGCGTTTCGGTTATCTGAGTACCGGCGTTCCATTTGAGAGGAACACTTCCATTTATCGCAGCGATCGCTATAAATTCATCAGTGACATGCAGAGAGAAAAATAGACGCTTATTTGCTTTTTAACGGTAAAGTGTTGAAATTATGTGAGAATTTTGCGATAATTGACTCAACTTACAAATTGTCACACAATTAAATGCGGTTTTCCGTGATAGAAGGAGTGATCTCTTGAAAATTATGACCCAGGTATGGATGGATGCTAGGCATCACGTCGGAATAATGGAAAGAGAAGATGGACACCTCGGCCGGACGTATCACCCGATTGAGGTTACGGACAGGGAAAAAGGCGAATTCTCTGTAATTGGCAACAAATGGTTCACGACCTACAACGGAGCACGGGAATTTTTCCGTCATGAAACCAATCACTATACCGTTCAGGGACGAATGAAAAAGGTCGATGTCACACTGAAACTGGAGACTTTCGTACTTACAGAGTAGAAATCGGCTGACACCTCTATGCGCGGGCATAGAGGTGTTTTGCGAGGACAATGATAAGTGGGGATAGTCCGACTTTTATCGATAAAAGGATGAGAAATATGAAGATATGGCTTAGAAAACTGTTTGTCTCCCTTGTAGCTGTTATGACACTCGGACTGTACATACCGCAGGCTCCCCTGGAATCCGAAGCGTCCGATGTGGAAACGGCCAGTGAAGAGACAGCCTTTTCGGATAAGCTGTCGCAGCAGCTTACCGTGGAAGACCTGACGGACAAAGCGAAAGAACAGACGTTCATGAAACTGGGGCCGCGCATCAAGGAGAAAGTGGAAGAGGACATGGTCGAGATTATCTTTCCGGAAATTGAAGCAGTAATCGAGTCCTGTGTGGATGTCGGAGATGTACCTGTGTATGAAATCTCGGAGAGCCCGGCTGCAGGTTATGGAGAAAAAATTTTCAACCTGACAAATACCCGTTCCGGTGAAGAGCTGGCGCGCTTCCACGTCAGGCGGGATCTGCGTCCGGGGGAAGGGTACTGGTTTAATTTCCATTATCATGTGAAAGAAGACGGGTATGAAAACCACCACCCGTTGGGAGAAATATACTGGGATAAAAACACACCACCGAAGTGGATGTCGTAGGAGGATGAGCATGAGTACATTTCAGAAAAAGCTTGAGCAGTATGCAGATGTTGCATTGCAAAAAGGTATCAACATACAGGAAGGACAGGGGATTATTATCAACGCCCCGATAGAGGCTGCCGATTTTGTGCACATATTAAGCGCAAAAGCATACGGACGCGGTGCGAAAGATGTACACGTCCAGTGGGGGGATAACGTCCTCACTTATATGAAAATGAAACATGCGGCAGACGAAGTGCTTGAGAACTTCCCGCGCTGGCGGGCCGAGGGTCTTGAAGAAATGGCGAAGGACGGATATTCGGTAGTGAACGTCTACGGACCTGATCCGGACCTTTTAAAAGATGTGGACTCGGAAAGAGTAGCGAAAGCCAATAAAGCGAGTGCCGAAGCGCTCACCACCTACAGGGATTATATTATGGAAGATAAAATAACCTGGACGATCGTAGCTTTCCCTCATCCGGACTGGGCAAAGAAACTTTTTCCGAATGAGCCGGTGGCATCAGCTCAGGATAAACTGTGGGAACAGATTTTCCATATTACCCGGATTGATAAAGAAGACCCGATGAAAGCCTGGGATGAGCACAATGAGAACCTGCGTAAAGCGAGAGAGCTGCTGAATGATAAACAGTTCAAAAAGCTTCACTATAAAGCGCCCGGGACGGAACTTACGATTGAGCTTCCGAAAAATCATATTTGGGCCGGCGGCGCTGCCGAATCTGTGAAAGGCGTGAAGTTCAACCCTAACATGCCGACAGAAGAGGTGTTTACGATGCCTCATAAATACGGAGTGAACGGAACGGTACGGAGCACGATGCCGTTTAATTACGACGGGAACCTGATCGAGAACTTCTCGCTTACATTCGAAGAAGGGAAGGTCGTAGATTATAAGGCGGAATCCGGGGAAGAGTCCCTGAAATATCTTCTTGAAACGGATGAAGGAGCGAAACGTCTCGGCGAAGTTGCTCTCGTCCCTGTCGAATCACCGATTTCCGAGTCCGGTCACGTCTTCTACAACACGCTGTTCGACGAGAATGCCTCCTGTCATATTGCTCTCGGAAAAGCTTATCCGACCAACGTGCAGAAAGGTTCGGAGATGAGTGCGGATGAGCGGGATAAAAACGGAGTGAACGACAGTCTCGTGCACGAAGACTTCATGATCGGTTCGGCTGAACTGGATATTGACGGAGAAAGAGAAGACGGTACGTTTGAACCGGTGTTCCGCAACGGCAGCTGGGCCGGGGATTTCAGGAAGTAAAAACGGCACCGGAATCGAACGTGTAAGTCATTGTAAAAGCCCCCTGACAACATCTTGTTGCAGGGGACTTTTTCGTATTTATGACTTTATTGAAACGTACGGATCTTTCGTCTCCGGGGAAGTTTCGCTTCAATCAGAGGCGACGCCGCTTTCATCATGAAAGTGGAAGAGAAGAGATAGACGATTCCGAGCGATACGAAAAAGACTCCGAATACGTCCAGCCAGTGAGTATATGTGAAAAATTCTGTTTCCCGGAAAAACTGGATGACGAATCCGTGCAGTAAATACACGTAAAGCGTCCGCTGACCGAGTTTCGTGAAAGAGAAATGGCGACTCGGAACCCAGGCCAGCACGGATACTGTCATGGCAGCAGCAAGTACGTAGACTCCGAGACGGACCCAGCCTCCGGATTCAGGACTGCCGAGAGTGGCATAGGATTTGGAACCGAGCAGCCAGTCGGAACTGAATTCCGGAAAAAGAACGATCAGCGTACCTATAATCCCCATGGTCACGAGTGAACCGGCACGCACGGAAGTGCTCTGCCATATTTTCACCTGCCGGGTAGTAAGCCAGTATCCCGCAAGAAAAAACGGGAAGAACACGAAGGTGCGCGACAGACTGTACGTATGGCCGATGTCGCTGAAATATCCGATGATCAGACCGAGCTCAAGCGAAATAAGTATACCGAGAAGTGGCGGCAGCTTTTTGAACCCGATGAGCAGAATATGCCAGCAGAACAGACTGATCAGGAACCAGAGAGACCAGTGCGGATGAAAGAACCCGTTGTACCACCCCTCGTCCCCGAGAGCGTAGTAATAGCCGCTGTACACGGCCTGAAAAAGAAAATAGGGAAGCAGCAGTTTCTTCATCATTTGCAGTATATATTTTTTGTCCCTCGACCCTTTGGCAAAAAACCCTGCAAGAAGAATGAAGGCAGGCATGTGGAAGATATAGATGAATGTGTAGAGAATATATACAAAGACGGAATCATTCGTCATCGGCTGTATCGCGTGTCCGAATACAACGAGTACGATCAGAAACAGTTTCGCATTATCGAAAAAAGCATCGCGTTCCATGTGCGTCTCCCGCCTTTTCTATAAGCATTAGTGTTATTTATATCGTACTACTTACCGGGGAGTTTGTGTATAAGTAAAAAAACAATGTTAGCAGAACGTAAAAGAGCTGTAACAGGAAGATATATCTTTATTATGAAAATAAGCAGAGACGACAGCCGGTCCGACTGTCATCTCTGCTTTTATTTAAAATATCAGATGGGCGATCAGTGCAATTACCGGCAGGGTGATAATCGTCCTCTCCAGATAAATGATGAACAGATCTTTGATACCCACGGGTACTTTCGATCCGAGGAGAAGCCCTCCGACTTCCGACATGTAAATCAGTTGTGTGACGGACAGGGCGGCAATGACGAAGCGGGTCATTTCACTTTCAATGGAAGCACCGATCAGTGCCGGCAGGAACATATCCGCGAACCCGATCAGAATGGTTTCGGATGCAGCCTGGGCCGACGGAATCTGCAGCAGTTCAAGAATCGGGATGAACGGTACACCGAGCCATGAAAACAGCGGTGTGAACTCCGCCAGTACCAGAGCTACCGTGCCGAGAGCCATAACGATGGGAGCCACGCCCATCCACATATCGAGGATGTTCTGCGCTCCGTTTTTAAGGAATCCGGTGACCCCCGGGGACTGGTTCCCCTGTTTGACCGCCTGCTTATAACCGTAGGCGAAGGCGTTCTCCGATTTTGGAACATCATCGCCGTTCCCCTGAGGTTCTTCCGTAACGAACGTGTCCGGTTTTCGGGAAAGCGGAGGTATACGCGGCATAATAAGTGCTGCCACTACCCCGGCGACAACTATCGTTCCGTAAAGAGGGAGAAACATGTGGCCGAGTCCGAGTTCTTCGATGACGACGATCGTAAACGTTATCGATACGACGGAAAAGGTGGTACCGATGACGGCAGCTTCACGTTTCGTGTAGTATCCTTCCTCGTATTGCTTACTCGTGAGAAGCACACCGATCGTCCCGTCACCAAGCCAGGAAGCAAGTGAATCGATCGAGGAACGCCCCGGAAGTGTGAAGAGCGGACGCATAATTTTCGTCAGCAGCACTCCGAAGAGTTCCAGCAGCCCGTAATTCAATAGCAGGGGCAGGAACAGTCCGGCAAAGAGGAATACTGTAAACAGCACGTGAAGAAGGGAATCGAGAAGCATGCCACCGGTATTTTCCGAAATGATCGCTTCCGGGCCGATCTGGAAATACACCATCAGGGCAAAAATCATTCCGAGAACCCGAACTCCTGTCCAGAAAGGGGTGACGTCCAGCAGTGAAGTGAAGAAAGGAGAGGACTTAACGTTTTTACGCCCTCCTGCTTTTACCCAGACGGTAAGTACAGCCGTAAGAGAAATGATGAACGTCATTATTAAAGATAAATAACCTGCCAGTGCCTCTTCAAGCCATCCGGCGAAAATAGCGACAAGTATGGTGAGGGATTCACCGGAGGGGGTGGGCACCATAAACAGAATCACACCGATAAGAGAAGGTATGATGAATTTTAAATGAGCAGATAAGGGGAAAGTGTGTTTATTCATGAGAGCGCTCCTAACTGAGTATAATTATGCAATAAAATAGATTTTAATACATAAACGTCATATTGCCAAGTATTTTATGACTGCTTTTATGTTATTCGACGGCTATGACGGGGAATCCTTCTTCGTAGACAGAATCTTTCGTAAAAAGGGAGAGAGTGACGTGGACTATAAACAGAAGCCTGCTATATATATTGAAAGAGACGTGGACATCAGCAGGGAGTACTTACATCGACTGGAGGAATACGTAAATATTACCGGGAATCGCCATGCCGACGGGAGCAGCTCCGCTTCTTTTCTGATTCATGCGAGCCTTGAAGATCTCGATGACTTCTGGACGAAAATGTTTACGCTGCATCGCCTGAGAAAAGTGTTCGAGCAGGAATCAAAACGGCGGCTGTTCGATTTTCAATCGGATCATAAATATTTACTGATGGCGTACTCCCCGGGTATACAGAAACAAATGGGTCGATTATTGGCCCGGGGAAGAGAGACCCCGTTCTTTGAGCTGGCCGAAGATTATCGCCAGCTTCTCGAGAAAGCTGTGGAGACTCCTCCGACCCGGGCGAGACACGTCAATGCCTGTGAACATATTGCGGGACACGTAAAGCGGCAGTTATCCGAAGAAGAAAAAGAACTGCTTCAGAGAAAACTGAAGCAGTTCGTGGATGGTGCGATTTCTTTGGATGAAGTAAGAGCATTACTGAAAGATTTCGGTCATAAATATGAAGATGACTACGTACTATCCCAGGCTTATCTCTACCCTCACCCTTTCGTTTTTGTGTAATGAGTGAGAATCCGGTCCACCTGGCTTCCGAAGGCCTCCCCGAACATATTCAGGTGAACGAACAGATAAAACAGCTGGTATAAAGGTTTCACGTCCTGATAATAGTCGGGGAGAGGGGTGTACGCGGCATACGCCTCATAAAAATCCCGGGAATATCCTCCGAACAGTTCGGTGAAAGCGAGATCCATCAGTCTGTCTCCGTATAGCACGGAAGGGTCTATCAGGTAAGGCGTGTCTTCGGGACCTGTCATCCAGTTGCCGCCCCAGAGATCACCGTGGAGAAGGGAACTTCCGGGGTCTTCGGGGATCCACGTGTCCAGATGCTCCAGAAGCTGATGGGCACGTTTTTCTCTGTCCGGCGGAAGTTTCCCTTTTTCTCCTGCCAGTTTAATCTGTGGAAGAAGCCGTTCGCTCCGGTAATACTCCAGCCAGGACGGATACATATGATTCTCCTGCAGAATTTCCCCGATGAACGTGGGCTGATCGAAACCGTAGGCACTGTTTTCCCTGGCATGCATACGGGAAAGCCGCTCCCCGAGTCGGCTTTCGGACAGCGGGGAGGGAGTGCCGGCCGGGATATATTCCAGAACGAGCCACGCTTCCTCATCGTTTCCTCCGTGATGATAAACTCGCGGAACGTCGATCGCGCCGGTCTGCCGGAGGAGCTCAAGACCTCTCGCTTCCGTCTGGAAGAACCGGGAAGAGGCTCCTTTATTTCTTTTCGCAAAATATTCCTGCGCTGTCGTCCGTACATAAAAAGCTTCATTGATGTCTCCGCCGCTTACCGGTTTTTGCTTTATAATCGGTGTGGTGTCTCCTGTAGATTTTAAAATATCTCCAAGATAGCTCATGCGTTCCCTCCTTTTCCGCCGAGATCAGTGGACAAGTTTCGGAGGCGGCTGTGTTTCGATCGTTTTGTTGTAGGCATAAATGGTATGCCATTCATAAAAACCGAACTGTCTGTACAAATTCTCGGCTCCGCTGTTAGCTTCCCGCACGGAAATCGTAATATAGGAAAAGTTTTCCCTCCGGAATCCGAGAGAAAGGGCATAGGTGAGCAGGGCACTGCCGACGCCCTCTCCCTGTTCTTCGGAAGCTACGTTTACGAAACAGATTTCCCCTTCTTCTTCGGGGAGTATGGTTTCCAGATACAGATAACCGGCGAGATCATCGCCGTCGAAATATCCGAGCAGGTGGTGGCCGTTTTCACGGGAAAATGTGAGCATTTCATCCGTCGTATAGTAGGCCCCGGCCGGATGAATCGAATCGAGCTCTTCGCGCCGGGATTCATCCAGCGGAGCGATTGGAGCATCCTCCGGTTCCCGGGTGAAGGATTCTTTATCAAGCCGGAGCGTCTTCTCTATATTATAAAGTTCAAATTCATAGTGTTCCGCGAAGGTGAGAAGTTCCGTGTTCACATCGAAACAGGCAAGCTTCGCCGCATCAAAATACATTTCGAGCGTAAGAGAAGCCTTCTGCCATAACCTCTCGATAATCAGAGTTTCCTGTTTTGTCGCGAATGGGCCGAGAAGTCTGCACACTCTCTGTTCGAAAAAAGGGAGTATGCCGAGGAAGCCGACGATTTCTTCCCCGTCCCATGCTACAAATGCGAAGGGATCGTTCAGCTGGGTAAGCCCCCAGATCTGTTCGAATATCTCTTTCGGATCCGAGGCCAGCCAGGCGACGAAGTGTTTATCATCCCCGTTCATCCGGTGCAGCCATTCGGATACCGGACGTAAGTCTTTCACTTCCAGTTCTTTTATCATCAAGGGAAATCCCGTCCTCTCTAAGTACGTTCTCCCACTATCATGGCAAAAATCATCTCAAATGAAAAGTAGAATCAATCATCCGGGCGTCCCCGCGAAAGGAGAATAGTTTTTCGTTCCTTTCACGTGCCGTTCACTGAGAAAACAGAGTGGCGAACGTAACGAAAAAAAGCTTCGTCCGACATAAAAAATCTGCTGAACATACCGGGCTTTACGAAAAAATAAAACCGGCCCTCCGAAAGGGCCGATTCTGCTTATTTCTGTTTGTTTTTTCCGTTGTTCCCGCTGTTACCATTATTCCCATTATTGCCTTTATTCCCGTTTTCTTTGTAGGAAATTTCATATTCGAAATTCACATACTCCGTGCTGTCCTGCGGCGCAGCGTAATGAGTGGTCATGTACGTTTTGCCGGGACGGAATACCTGCTGAAGTTCGAGGGCATCCTTGTCTGTAATATTGAACGGGTCGACGTGTACGACCTGATACTTTCCGTTATTCTTCTCTTTGAAGAAAGAAACGCCGTAGTTCACGTAGTTTTCGTTCAGTTCCGCCTGGGAAGTAAAGCCTTCCGTACTCTCCCCGGTGTAAGAGACTCCTGCTTCCGGAACTTCAATGTTGTCGAGATACCAGCCTTTTTCGGTGGAACCCCAGTCCGTAAGGTAACGGAAGGAAATCAGTACTTTCTCTCCGGCATATTCAGAGAGGTCGAATGTTTCGTTTTGGAAGGAATCATTGCTTCCGGTGAAACCTGGAACGTTTTCTTTGATCTTCGGATACCCCTGATCGGTTACGTTACTCGTCGTGTTCCCGTTGGAGAGGGACGTCCACGTATCGCCGTCGTCGGTGGATACCTGAACCATTCCGAAGTCCCAGTTCTCTTCAATCTGATAGTAGTGATCAAAAGAAAGAGTGGCTTCGTTAAGTCCTGAAAGGTCCGCTTCGAAAATCATCGCGTTATCCATTTCATCGCCTTTGGTACTGTAATATACATCATTGCCTTTATTCAGCGGGTCTTCTGTCGAGGTCCATTGGAAAGGAAGGAAATCGACGCCGTTGAAATCGAACGATTCCACATTTTCTCCCGGTTCAAAATTGAATTCTTTGAAGTCGGTCCCCCAGGCAGGTACGCCTTCTTTTTCATAGTCTTCGGCTTTTTCGAAGTTCACGGTTTTTTCGCGTGTCCCATCTTCTGTCGGAAGGTCACGCAGATCCACGTTTTCAAATCCGTATTTTCCGCCTTTGAACTTGTTGTCGTCCATGACGAGTGCGGAAGTGAAGTCCTGATATACTTCCTCGAACGACTTATTGATACCGAATTCTTCATATGCTCTTCTGTAGCTGTCGATGCTGTTGATATCGCTTGTAGCTACAGAACGGATGAATTCCTGACCGAACTGTTCGTAGTTGTAAAGAGTGAACAGCTGCACGAGACCGTAGTCCGCAATCGTTTCCGGCCCCGTTTTTGCATCTACGTGTTCATCCCAGGCAGTAAGAGAGTTCTCCGGATGATCGAGCAGGAAATTGATGGAGCCGGCATCTACGCCGTAGCCGCCCAGGTACTCGGAGAACGTGGACATCCCTTCGTTCACCCAGGACGTTTCGTCGCTGTCATTATCAGCGTGGATCAGGTGCTGAAGTTCGTGGATGGTGGTCGAGAAAAAAGATTCTTCCAGACGCTCGCCCCAGTCCCGGGAATCGATCGTTACGATGTTACGG
Source organism: Salimicrobium salexigens (assembly GCF_900156705.1). Classification (NCBI taxonomy): domain Bacteria; kingdom Bacillati; phylum Bacillota; class Bacilli; order Caryophanales; family Bacillaceae; genus Salimicrobium; species Salimicrobium salexigens. Next base: position 123,637 of record NZ_FTOK01000006.1, read on the forward strand.
TCCGTATACTGTTCGATCGTCTGCCAGAAAAAGCCTGCGACGAAGAACGGGTAGTCCGGATCGTTATAGTTGTCGTCTTTGATATTGTTCACGAGAATGGTGATTTTCTCATCATCTTCGGTCTCGTAATAACCTTCAGGGACGACGCCGAGATCCACCAGCTGGGCATTCGTCCCGTCGAGCGGATCCTGCTTACCGAAAAATTCGGTAGCTTTCGGATAAATATTCGTATCGAATTCTTTTGTAAGTTTATCTACCTGTTCCTGATTGATTTTATGTGCGTCACGCGGGTCACCTTCCGGGAAAGAAAGATCATCCGCTACCCACACTTCCACATGCTCGCCCGAACTGCGGAGAGTGAAATCCTTGAATCCGAGATCCCGGTCAAGAAACTTTTTCGTTCCTCCATCATATGTAAATCCGGAATCTCCACTTCCGTTTTCCGAACCTTCCTGTTCATTAAAGTTAACATTTTCTGCATTTTTTCTGATCGTTTCGATAGCTTTCTCATCGAAACCTTCCTGCTCGGATTTTTGCCTAAGCATGCTGTCGATGTGCATTTTGTCCGTGTAGCGTTCCTTGTTCCAGTTCGTGTAGTCTTCGGTGGAAGATGTTTCGGCACTTACTGTCGGAGCAGCGAGTACCATTGACAGTGCCCCGGCGGTCAGCCAGGTGGATAATTTCCTCATTTCCAGACCCCCTGTATCGATTTTGATTGCAAAACCTATTATGCACATAAATGATAAAATTTTCAAAATAATTAAAATAGTAAAAAAGTACAGGTGTGACAGTTTTTGTTCTTTTGGAAGAAGTATGCTCATTATTTCATTGTAAAAAGTTAGTTCTTTAGTTGTGTCAAAAGGTAAAAAAAGTAAATAAACGAGTCTTTAAGCTCAAATTCATGTTTTTTTATGGTTGAAAGAAAGCTGGAAAGGGAAAGGGTCATTACACTTGCAAGAGGGGGGAAGGCATTGGAGTCGAAGAAGTACATAGGGATTTATAGAATGTATATAATTATCTGGATGTCCATAAAGTTTTTGTGGAAAATATTCTGGTTCCAGAAACTGAACAGAATATGGGATCAGGAAACGGAAAGAAAGTGGGAAAAACTACTGAAAGAACTGGCTACCGAATACAGGCAGCGCGCCGTTTATCTGGGAGGACTGCTTATCAAGTTCGGCCAGTTCTTAAGTTCACGCGGTGACTTACTCCCTTCTTCTTTCATACGTGAACTCGAAGGTCTGGTCGATCGTGTCCAGCCCGTACCTTTTGAGTATTCGAAAGGGATTATAGAAGAGGACTGGCAGGAGTCCATGGACAAATATATCGCCTCCATCGATGAAGACCCCATCGCTTCCGCATCAATCGGGGAAGTGTATAAAGCTTATCTTCATGATGGCACCCCTGTGGCAGTCAAAGTTCAGCGATATCGTGTAAGAGAAATTTTCCAAACGGATTTCAAGGCGATGAGAGTGGTGTTCGGGATACTCAACCGCTTTACTATTTTCGGGAAGAAAGCGGATCTGCCTTCTCTATACAAAGAAGTCGTAGCTGTGATGAGCGACGAACTCGATTTCACGATGGAGCTGGAGAACGGGAATTACTTCCGGAAAAGGTTCGAGAATCATTCCAACGTGTACATACCGGAATATTTCACCGATCTTTCCACCGGCCGTGTGCTTGTGATGGAGTGGGTGGAAGGCACGAGGGTAACGGATATTTCCTTCATCAAAAGAAATGACCTGGACCGTGAGAAACTTGCCCGGACTATATTCGACCTTTGTGTGGAACAGTTCGTCAATGCCGGAATGTTTCATGCGGACCCGCATGCGGGAAATATAATGATTAAAGAGGACGGTACCGTAGTCGTTATCGATTTCGGTATGGTCGGAAAAGTGAAAAGGGAAGACGTCGATCACATCCGCTCTATGATCGAAGGATTCATTATCGATGATTATGACAGAGTGGTGGATTCGCTCAGAGAAATGAACTTTCTTCTCGATGATGCAGATACGGAAGCGATGAAGAAGATGATGCGCCGACTGGTGTCGATGTATTTGAGCGAAGATATGAGTAAGATGGATGCAACCGTCATGAACGATATTCTGGAAGATCTTCAGGATTTCGTTAAGGACCAGCCGATACAGCTCCCGGCCGACTACGCTTTTCTCGGAAGGGCGGCGTCCATGATTTTAGGGGTGCTTACGGCTGTATATCCGCAAATGGACCTCGTATCGTGGGGCAAACCGGTGATCAACGAATGGATGACGGGCAGTCAGTCCAAATTCGGGTTTTATAAAAATATAGTAAAAGAGACGGGTCAGCCTCTCCTATCCCTGCCCCGGGCACTCGTGGAGTTTCTCGAAGACGGGGATAAGGAGCGGGAATGGCAGCAGACGAAGCAGCAGCAGACGTTGTGGCATCATTTTTATTTTTTCTATGCTGCTGTCACTTTTTTAATCGGGAGTACCATCCTGGTCGCCTCCTTCTTTCTGCCAGCGAGTTTGGAGGAGATCCCGATCTGGGTGTTATATCTAATATCAGGCGTGAGTTTTGCCGGAACTTTTCTGTTTTCATGGAAACATGCAAGTATGATCAAAAATATTTCCTAGGAGGAGTGATAAAATGATGGACAAGTGGATGAAGCGTGGATTTTATCTCGGTGTCGGAGCAGCTATAAGCGGCAAGGAAAGGTTCGAGAAGTTGGTGCAGGACATGGTCGACAAAGGGGAAATGACCCCGAAAGAAGCGAAAGCGATGATGAATGAATGGGTGGAGAAAGGTCAGAACGCCGACATGGACTTCACGAACCAGACGCGGACTATGATGAAAGACCGGCTGAAGGAAATCGGTTTTGTTACGGAAGAAGACTACTATAAACTTGAAGCCCGGGTGGAACGTCTGGAGAAACTCCATCGCGAAAATGAGAACGACAAAGAAATATGAGCTGTGCGGAGCCGTGTTCCCGGGAAAAAAGGGAGGGCGGCTTTTTTAATGTCTTATATTTAATATTCATAACTTAACATGAATAAACCGAATAGTTGGAAAAAGGGTGAACCCGTGTCGTAACCGGGGGGGATATGTGGTATGATGGTGCATATTCAATGTGGAGGAGGTTTATTATGGCTCGTGAACAGTGGGGGACGAAACTCGGGTTTATGCTTGCAGCGATGGGTTCGGCTGTAGGTCTCGGAAATATATGGCGTTTTTCATTCGTAGCCGGAAACAACGGTGGCGGAGCGTTTCTGCTTTTATATCTTGTATTTGTATTTTTAATCGGAATTCCGCTTCTGTTGGCAGAAGTCAGTATCGGGAGGAAAGCGAAAAGTGATGTGATCGGCTCGTATCAGAAGCTTGCGCCCGGGACGCCGTGGTTTCTGACCGGGTTCTTCGGGGTCTTCAGCGCTTTTCTGATTTTGAGTTTTTATGCAGTAGTCGCCGGCTGGTCGCTCTACTACCTGTTTCACTACATCACAGGTGACTTCTTTCAGGCTCCTGCAGAGGGGGGATACGAAGGGGCTTTCGGCGGGTTCATTACGCAGGAGTGGCAGCCACTTTTCTGGTCCGCTCTATTTATGACTATGACCATCGTGATCGTATTCAGCGGAGTGAAGAAGGGGATAGAAACGGCGAATAAAGTATTCATGCCGCTTCTTGCTCTGCTGCTTCTGGCCCTTGCAGGGGTCAGCCTTTCGCTGGACGGGTCCATGGAAGGACTGAGTTTTCTGTTTCGACCGGACTGGTCGGCGCTGACCCAGCCTTCGATTTACGTGCAGGCGCTCGGTCAGGCCTTTTTCTCCCTGAGTCTTGGTATGGGGGCGCTGCTTACGTACGGCAGCTACCTGTCGGACGATAAACGGCTGCCGGGGGCTGCCGTCGGAATCGGTCTGATGGACACGTTTTTCGCCGTCATTTCAGGAATCGTCATTTTTCCGGCGGTGTTCGCCTTTAATATCGATCCATCATCAGGACCGCCGCTTGTGTTTATAACGCTTCCTTCCATCTTTGAACAGATGCCGCTTGGGGGGATAGCGGGGCTGCTGTTTTTCTTCGCTCTGTCGCTGGCAGCTCTCTCTTCGGCGATTTCCATACTCGAAGTGCCGACAGCTTACTTCATGCGCCTTTTCCGCTGGAGCAGAACGAAGGCAAGCGTCATTGTCGGGGTAATCATGTTCTTTCTCGGCATCTCCGTATCCCTCGGTTTCGGAATCTGGTCCGGGATAACGCCGATCGGAGAGAGGAACATCCTCGACTCGATGGACTACATCGCCTCCAATATCCTGCTCCCGCTCGGAGGACTTTCCATGGCGCTGTTTGTCGGCTGGTACTTTACGAAGGCTACAGCACTGAAAGCCGTGGACTTCGGTGATAATGTCATCGGGAACGTCTGGTATGGCCTTGTGAAGTATCTATTACCCGTTATGATCATCATTATTTTTATAAGCAGTGTTCTGTAACCTATGAGTCCGGAGCGAAACGGATCTTCATCAAATGAACAATGATTGATTTCAGGAAGAACAACACGGATAGATCTGCGTGTTGTTCTTTTTTGCCTGTCCGGTTTTATCCCCTGTTCCCTTTGAAAATATTATCGAATTTTTGTCATAGGTAATCCCGTGGCAATCGTGATAAACTGACAGATGGAAAGGATGTGTAGCTGATGAGCATCTCCATGCAACAATTACTGCAGCGAATGAATAAGGAAATAGAGGAAGCCATGCTCAGGCACGAAGACCCGGTCCGGGTCAGGGAACATGCCCGGGCTGTCCGGCTGCTGTGTGATCTGGTGCTCGAAGAGGAAAGGCAGGAGTCCGCCGGGGCACCGGAAACTGCGAAGAAGAACGATATGCAGCCGACGGCGGAAGAAATGAGGAAGATGATGGGGGAAGACCCGCCGGAGCGGAAAAGCACAAATGATAAACTGGATCACGACGGAGCGAACGGTTCGTCTATCTTTGATTTTTGATAAGGGGGAAGAATAATGAAACTGTTTTTATTGCTGGGAGTCATTAACGGCTTTCTTGCTGTGGCACTCGGAGCGTTCGGGGCACACGGGCTGGAAGGAAAAGTGTCCGAAAAAGGACTCGGTCAGTGGGAGAAAGCGGTGAACTATCAGATGTTCCACACGATGGCGCTGTTCATAACGGCGCTGCTGCTCGGTAAGGGTGCATCCGGAATGTTCACAGGAGCCGGGTGGCTGTTTTTTGCCGGCATTCTTCTGTTTTCCGGAAGTCTTTATGTATATGCCGTAAGCGGTGTGAAAACATTTGCCATGATCACTCCGTTCGGTGGAGTCGCTTTCCTTATCGGATGGGTACTGCTCGGTATTGGAGCGATGAAAGTTCTGTAGTGAGAAAATGTTGCAATTGAAAATCCCGGACTGACAGTGTCAGGCCGGGGTTTTGTTTTGCGGAAAAAAACGTTTTATGCTTCGAAGAACGTCTCCGCTTTTTCTTTTGTAAGGAGGTTGCCGATGAAAAAGGAACCGAAGTCACCATAACGGGAAGTCACTTCGTCAAAGCGCATCTCATAGACGAGCTTTTTGAATTGAAGAACGTCGTGCGCAAATAGGGTCACGCCCCATTCCCAGTCGTCAAAACCGATCGATCCGCTGATGAACTGACGGATTTTACCGGCGTACTGACGCCCGGTCATGCCGTGCTCGTACATCAGTTTCGCCCGCTCGTCCTTCTCGAGAACGTACCAGTTGTCATTCCCCTGACGACGCTTATCCATAGGGTAGAAGCAGACGTGTTCCCATTTCGGAAGTTTCGGCTTCAGACGGCCTTCGATTTCCGGATCTTCCGGATTCTGGTCGCCTCCCATGTAGTTGGAGAGTTCGATGACCGACACGTAAGAGTAGGCCGGCGTCATGAATTCCGCCAGTTTGGATTTATTGAAAGCCGTCTCGATTTCGTTGAGTTCTTCCATAGTCGGGCGCAGAATCATCATCATGAGATCAGCTTTCTGGCCGACAATCGTATAGATAGCGTGACTTCCTTCGCGGTTGTCTTCTTTCGTCTCAAAGGTCTCCATCAGCGCCTGAAATTCCTGAATCGCCTGCTGGCGCTCTTCGGCACTCGCGTACTTCCAGGAAGTCCAGTCCATCGTACGGAAATCGTGAAGGACGTACCACCCGTCCATTGTTATAACCGGTTCTGGCATAGTCGAATCGCTCCTTTATGGTTGATATAATTATGTCCTTATTCAATATAACATACGAGTGCCGGAGGGGCATGTGAAGTACTTTCCTGTAAACGATTTTTCCGATTTCTGTCACATATTCGAAAGAAGATTAGGGAACAGTGAAAATAAAGAGTTGTTACTGACGGCCGTTTGCGTGTATCGCTTTTCTTTTAAGCTGGCACGTTTTATCATATGATACAGACATCAAAACAGGAGGGGTACACATGAGTGATCTTTTTGACACACTGAAAGGCAAAATAGAAGGCCAAGGAAAGCGGATCGTCTTTCCGGAGGCCGAGGATGAAAGAATTCTGGCGGCTGCAGGCAGGCTCGGAGCGGAAGGATATGTCCGTCCTGTATTAGTCGGAAATGAAGATGAAGTGAAACAGAAGGCGGAAACGAACGGAGTCGATCTCAGCAGCGTGGATATCGTGGATCCGGAAACTTATGGAAATATGGATGATATGGTCCGGCGTTTTGTGGACCGGCGAAAAGGTAAGGCGAGCGAAGAGGAAGCCCGCGACATTCTGAAAGACGGTAACTACTTCGGTACCATGCTCGTATATATGAACGAAGCGGACGGACTGGTAAGCGGAGCAGTACACTCCACAGGAGATACGGTGCGCCCGGCTCTTCAGATTATAAAAACGAAAGAAGGCATCAACAAGACGTCCGGAGTATTCGTCATGGTCCGGGACGAGGAAAAATACATTTTCGCGGACTGTGCCATCAATATCTCCCCGGACAGTCAGGATCTGGCCGAAATCGCGATGGCCAGCGCAGACACTGCCGCCCTTTTCGATATCGACCCTCGTATAGCTATGCTCAGTTTCTCCACGAAAGGTTCGGCCGTCTCTCCGGAAACCGAAAAAGTGGGAGAAGCTCTCGAGATTGTGAAAGAGCAACGGAGCGACCTTCTGATTGACGGGGAATTTCAGTTTGACGCCGCTTTCGTTCCTTCCGTCGCTGAAAAGAAAGCGCCGGATTCTCCACTTGAAGGAAAAGCGAACACGTTCATCTTCCCGAGCCTCGAAGCGGGAAATATCGGCTATAAAATAGCCCAGCGTCTCGGTGGTTTTGATGCTGTCGGACCCGTGCTTCAGGGACTCAATCAGCCTGTGAACGATTTGTCGAGAGGCTGTAATGCGGATGATGTGTACAAGCTTGCCATCATAACAGCCGCCCAGTCTGTAGAGTAATATACAAAAAGCGTGGTGCCGATAGCGGGCACCGCGCTTTTTTAGCAGCTCAGGATTTCTGGTCTTTTTACACTCTTTTGTTTCTGGACACCATCTGTTCTGTCCGTTTACTGAGCCACTCTACTTCCTGGTCCGTAAGCGGGTAGGAAATGACGCTGTCACTGTAATGACGGAGACGGTCTTTGATCCGTTCCGTGATCGATTCTATGGTAACCGTTTCTTCCAGCAGTTCGTTGAGCGAAGCCATGACGGACGGATCGATATCGGGAAAAGAGAATTTTGTCTCCTCCCCTTTTTTCGCTGTGTCGTAAAAGTTCCGGATCAGCTCTGCCCGCTGCTGTCCGCTTCCTGTCACATCAAGGTAGATCTGTACGGCGAATCCGCCTTTTACACGGCGCTGGGATATACCTGCAAACTTCCGCCCGTCTATACTCAAGTCATAGTCGCCCGGACAGTAGGAGCGGGAAATCTCATATACATCGATGTCGGCATCGATAAGAGAGCGGATGAATTCGACCATAACGTCGTACCCGCCATGAATATCGACTCCTTTCGTCTCCGGAAAGATGAGGGAAAGGTTGAGTACTCCTTCGTCCAGTACGACGGCGAGACCTCCGGAGTTTCGGACGACGACGCTGTACCCTTCTTCTTCCAGGTAGTCGATACCTTCGGAGATGTAGGGAAGGCGCGCGTCGGGTATGCCGAGGACGACGGTTTTCGGGTGTACCCACAGACGGGCAGTGGCCGGGCTCGTCCCTGCCCCGACAGATGTCGCCAGCGCATCATCATAGGCGAAGGACGGCAGGGCGGATGTATGAAGTTCCGGGTCGCTGTGGTCCACGAGCCTGTATTCCGGTTGCTGCAGTATGGATGAAATCATTGGTCGGTCTCCTTTTGCATTCAGACTGCCACCATTATAGCAAATTTTTTTTGTGTTTGTAGAACGGGAGGAAAAGCGGATTTCACGGCTCTCCCGTATTGTCAAGACGTTTCTTTCCGGCCCGCAAAAGGCTATACTGGACAAAAAAGGAATGGAGCAGACACATGGCTTATCGTGATGAAAAATTAGACGAAGAGAAAGTATTCAAAGATCCGGTCCATCGCTACGTCCACGTCAGGGACCGTGTAATCTGGGATCTGATCGGTACCCGGGAATTCCAGCGGCTGCGCCGCGTTAAGCAGCTCGGAACCACGTACCTTACGTTCCACGGAGCGGAACACAGCCGCTTCAGCCACTCTCTCGGGGTATATGAAATCGTCCGGCGCATCCTTGAGAACTTCCGTGATCACAAAGACTGGAATGAAGACGAGCGCCTGCTTTCCCTATGTGCGGCCCTGCTGCATGACCTCGGCCACGGCCCTTTTTCCCACTCGTTCGAGAAAGCTTTCAGGCTCGATCACGAAGATTACACGCAGTCGATTCTGCTCGGTGATACGGAAGTGAACCGGGTGCTGTCCGGAGTGGAAGAAGGGTTCCCGAAGAAAGTGGCGGATGTAATCAACAAGACGTACACGGATAAGCTCGTCGTCAGCCTCATTTCCAGCCAGATCGACGCCGATCGCATGGATTACCTCCAGCGTGATGCTTATTTCACCGGGGTCAGCTACGGTCATTTCGATATGGAAAGAATACTCCGCGTCATGCGCCCGCTCGAGGATCAGGTGGCGATCAAGGAAAGCGGTATGCATGCGGTGGAGGACTACATAATGAGCCGCTATCAGATGTACTGGCAAATTTATTTCCACCCCGTGACCCGCAGTGCGGAAGTGATCCTGTCGAAGATTCTGAAGCGTGCCAAGGAGCTGTATAAAAACGGCTACGAGTTTGAGCTTAAACCGGTACACTTCTTCTCCTTTTTTGAAGAGGCGCCTTCTCTCGAAGAATATCTGGATCTGGATGAGAACGTAGTGATGTACTACTTCCAGATGTGGATCAGGGAGAAAGACCCGATTCTGAGCGATTTGTGTGAACGGTTCGTAAACAGGAAGCTGTTCAAATATATTGAATTCAACCCGAATCTGCAGATGAACGCCTGGCGGGAACTGTACGATTTATTTGAAGAGGCGGGAGTCGATCCGCGCTTTTATCTTGAAGTGGATTCAAGCTCCGATCTTCCTTACGATTTCTATCGTCCGGGAGAAGAAGGAGAAAGACTGCCGATTCATCTTCTGCAGCCGGACGGGGGACTGAAGGAACTGTCCCGGCTCTCCGAAATCGTCGAATCGATTTCCGGAAAGAAACGGACGGACCATAAACTCTATTTTCCGGCGGATACGGTTGAGCAGATCAGTGATGAGAAAACGAAGCAGCGGATTAAAGGAATTCTGTATGGCAGGGAGGAACAGTAATGCTCGAGAAACATGCGAGACTAATGCACTTTTTTAACAGTTGTGAGGAAGTAGTGGGACGAAAACGTCTTCAGAAAATGATATTCATTATGAAAAAATGCGGGGTTCCTTTTGAAGAAAAGTATGAGTTCCATTTTTACGGTCCTTATTCGGAGGAACTGACGCTTCGTATAGAAGAAATGTGCAACCTCGGTTTCATTTCGGAAGCGATGGAGGAAAAGCGGAATTATTACCAGTACCGCTATAACCTTACGGACTCCGGACACGATTTTCTGGAACATGCGGATATTGAACGTCCGGAACTCGGGGGATATATCAGTGCAATGAATGAAAAAAGTTCCAGGTTCCTTGAACTGGTGTCGACGATGCTCTTTTTTGAACACTTGCCGAAAGAGGAAATTGAAGAGAAGGTATATACGGTGAAAAGCAGACAGAATTACAAACAGGAAGAACTGGAGGCAGCGTGGGCTTTCATCCGGGAATTGCGTCCTGTTTCCTGATACCCCCGTGCACAAAAACGAGTAGTGTGATAAGATAGGAACAAATGTTCGTGTTGGAGGGATGATGATGAATCAGGAACCGAAAGATCGCGGCTCCATCAAATGGACTTCACTCATGCTGCCGGAGCACATCGAGATGCTCCGTAATCTCTGGAAAGAGGACGAGCGGGTTGAACAGGGGCATATGGAAGAACAGCAGGCGGCCGGAATCGATTTTTTATTGCAGCACGCAATGAACGGGCAGGTTCCTGTCTGTATTGAAATGGACGGGGATGTGCATGAAGTGGTGCCGCTTCGTTTCCACAGACGAAGCGGGGAGCTGGAGTGCCGTGATATCCACGGCGGCCGGCTGCTGCGACTCAGTCGCGATGAAGTTACCGACGTATCGATGTGAACAGGAAAGTACGGTCCGGGAGCTTTTATCGGCCGCCTGTGTCACAAAATGTTCACTTTTCCAGGCCCTCCCGACTTGAAAAATATCACCCGCAGTAATATATTTGAAGTAGCATGGAAAATGCTTTTACTAAGACAGAAAGAGGACCGGCTGAATCGTCAGCCGGTCTTTTTTCTATTCGAATGACGAAACGCAAGTGCTTCAGAGGGCGCACAAGCGTAAACCGGGGGCTTTGGCGGAACCGATAACTCGTGCTAAAATAGGTGGGATGAAAGTGAAATGATCCGGATGCACCCCGTCGCTTCGTTCAAAAGCCGGGGGCAGAGAAAGGGAAGGCTTTATGAATAAAAAACTGTTATGGATACCTGTAGTTTATGCGATTGTTATGGGAACGCTTCTGGTGGCGACCATCGGATATTCTTTTACACCTGTTCCTTACGAACATTCGATAGAAAACAATACGTGGAAAGTTGAGTACAAAGGGGAAACGTGGGAGACGAGTGCAGAAGAGCACGTGAACGAAGCACTCCGGGCTTCTGTCATCAGCAACAGGGAAAAGGAGCAGTGGACCCGGGACATCGTGGCCGTCGGAGCACTGCTGCCGTTTATTCTCTTCGCTTTTCATAAAAATTACCGTCCCTTCCGCAATAGAGTGCCCTACAAGTGGTATGCAGGCCTCATAGCGGGTGCGGTGGTACTGTACAGTATCTTCAGCATTACGACGCACGTGGATATCCATGCGGAACTGCAGGAGACGATCGACTATTTACGGGAAACAACTTGAGTTTTTACTGCACTCTTCTTATAATGGATTAGTTATAAACGGGACGAAAAAAGGAGCGATTACAGCATGACAAACGTAGCTGTTACGTTAGAAACGCACATCCGGGACGGTTCGGACTCCGAGCAGATGTCCCTGTCGGAAAAGGGGCGCTTTTTCAGAAAAGGGAATATGGACGTAGTGACTTTCAGGGAACACCCGGAAGGAAGAGAGCCGGTGGATACGATGGTGACCATCAAACCGGGTCATGTAAGCATTAAACGCTCCGGTGGCGTGGAAATGCGCCAGTTGTTCGAGGTCAACACGGAAACCGAGAACACGTACGTACATGAATACGGAAAACTTTTCATGAGCACCTGGACGGAACAGCTGGAATACCGTCCCCCGGGCGACTCAGGAAACGGTGAGCTGTTCATTGTCTATAAGATGACGGTCAATGAAGATGTCACACAGAATCACCAGCTGAAATTAACGCTTAAGGAGGAAACGGAATGAACATTGCAGAAAAGACGGAAGCAAAGATCAAAGAAGAGATCGTCCGCGCCGTGGAAGCAGCGGGGCTTGCTTCTTCCGAAGAAATCCCCGACGTGGTGCTCGAGCAGCCGAAAGATAAACAGCACGGGGATTATGCCACGAATATGGCTATGCAAATGGCGAGGATCGCAAAAAAGAATCCGAGAGAGATCGCAGGGGACATCGTAGAGGCTTTCGATAAGTCGAAAGCTTCGATAGAGGAGATGGAAATCGCCGGTCCCGGGTTCATCAACTTCCGCATGAACAATACGTATCTCGCAGAACTCGTTCCATCTATCCTCGAAGAAAAAGAAAGCTACGGTAAAAGCGGAGAAGCCCGCAGGGAGCGTATACAGGTGGAGTTCGTATCTGCGAATCCGACAGGAACGCTGCACCTGGGTCACGCCCGTGGAGCAGCCATTGGAGATGCGCTTTGTAATATCCTTGAAGCGGCCGGGTACGACGTGGAGAGGGAATACTACATCAATGATGCAGGGAATCAGATTTCAAAACTCGCAGAATCTGTAGAAGCCCGCTACATGCAGGCGCTCGGAGAAGAATACGCGATGCCTGAAGACGGTTATCACGGAGCTGACATCATTGAGCTCGGGAAGCAGCTTGCCGCAGAAGAAGGTGCCAGGTGGACGGAGGTCTCCGGAGAAGAGAGACACCGTCATTTCCGTGAATCCGGCCTCCGGTACGCACTCTCCCGTATAGAGAAGGACCTTGGTGATTTCCGCGTCACTTTCGACGAATGGTTCTCCGAGACGTCCCTGTACGAGGAGAACAAAATCGAAGCGGCTGTCGAAGAACTGAGAGCGCGGGATCTCGTGTATGAGCAGGAAGGGGCGACGTGGTTCAGAACTACGGAGTACGGAGACGACAAAGACCGTGTCCTCGTGAAAAACGACGGCACCTATACGTATCTGGCTCCGGACATTGCTTATCACAAAAATAAGCTTGACCGCGGTTTTGACACCCTCATCAATATTTGGGGCGCCGACCACCACGGGTATATCCCGCGGATGAGAGCGGCCGTCCAGGCGCTCGGCTATGCCAAAGAGACGCTTGAGGTCGAAATCATCCAGATGGTCAACCTGTTTGAAAACGGGGAAAAAGTGAAGATGAGCAAACGTACCGGCAAGGCCGTTACGCTGCGCGAACTGATGGATGAAGTCGGAGTGGACGCCATGCGCTATTTCTTCGCAATGCGTTCGAGTGATTCACACCTCGACTTCGACATGGATCTGGCCCGTTCCGAGTCCAACGAAAACCCGGTCTACTATATACAGTACGCGCACGCACGTATCGCAACGATGCTGAAACAGTCCGAGGAGAAGAATCTTCGCTCCGATGAGTTCGACGGTACGCTGCTCACTTCGGAGAAGGAGATCGATCTTCTGAAGCGTCTCGGGGAATTCCCGCAGATCGTGGAAGATGCTGCAGTGAACCGGACGCCTCACCGCGTCACTCAGTACGCGTTCGATCTTGCATCGAACCTCCACAGCTTCTATAATGCGGAAAAAGTTCTGGATGCCGGACATCCTGTGCGTACGGCTTCCCGAATCAAGCTGATGGAAGCTGTAAAGCAGACGCTTAGAAACGCTCTTGCTCTCGTCGGCGTCGAAGCCCCCGAAAAAATGTAGGCACAACCGCCAGCCTTCTGTCCGGGCGTAAATGATAATATATAAAAAAAGAGTGATGTTCTTCGATTTATAGAAGAACATCACTCTTTTTGTTTTTTACAGAAAGAAGGTCAAAGCATCCAGCGAAACGGTTTGACGAGCTGCGTTTTCACTTTCGTGGCTACAGAAGGGTTAGCAGCCTGTTCCTTACCGTATACGAGAGAGTTTTCTGTATCTTTGAAGTACTCGGAACGCAGATGCCGGACGAAACTTTCTTCGAAAATGGAGATAGTCACTTCCTTATTCAGAAACATACTCCGCTTATCGAAATTCGCCGTACCGATATCGGCGGCTTCTTCGTCAACAAGAACGAGCTTCGCATGATAGAAGCCTGCGTTGTAGTGGTAGACGTTGGCTCCGCTAAGGACAAGTTTCTGAAGAGACGGGAAACCGGCCTCTTTTACGAAAGCGTGATCGCGTTTCAGCGGAAGCAGAATATGGACGTCCACCCCGCGCTCCAGCGCCTTGAGCAGTTCCCGGTGAATCCTTTTGGTCGGGATGAAGTAGGGGCTGCCGATGAGAATTTCCCTCCGGGCCCGCCTGATCATCGTAAGGAAAGTATTCTCTACTCCTATTCCGTCGAACGCTACAAGCTGGAAGGGGTGTTTTCCTCCTTCCCGGTAAGCGACGGAAGGAAGAGCCCCCCCGGTATTGTACGTCCAGTCACTCGCGATGATCCGGTGCAGATCGCGGACAATCGAACCTGTCAGCCGCAAATGATAGTCGCGCCAGTCGATGAACTGGGAACTTTTTCCGATATACTCCCGGCCGACGTTGAAACCGCCCACGTAGCCGATCACTCCGTCGATGACCACCATTTTCCGGTGGTTCCGCCGGTTGAACGTATAGAAGAAAAAAGGGAACTTCGGCGTTTCAGCGAAGGCTACGTCCACGCCCGCTTTCTTCAAAGATCGGTATTCCCGGCGAAGCGGCGCGCTTACGAGCCGGTCAACGAGAAGGTTGACCCTTACACCTTCCTCCGCTTTCATTTTGAGGAGTGTCATAAACTTGCGGCTGATGATATCCCGGCGTACGAGATAGTAGTATACGTCAATCTGTTCCTGGGCCTGGGAAATCTCTTCGAACAGATCCTCAAAAAGCGGAGTACCGTTTTTGTAGAAGCGGTAGTTCCCTCTCGTCTGTTCGAACGCAAGCGTACGGTTATGTTTGCGCTGACTTCTCCTACCGAGGATCAGATCGAGCACGATCCATAGTAAAAGTGAAATGATAATTTTAATAGTGCGCAACTCTCCACCTCCAAAAATCCATACCTTGATTGTAACTGAAATTATAGAGATATACACGTATCTTCATTCACAAATACAGGAAGAAAAAAAGCGAAACATGTTGACTGAATGCTCATTCAGTTTTATAGTAGAGTTAACTGGAACATGAAAGGGGTTTCAATACAGAAAATAGGAAAGAGGGGGAAAAGGATGGATCCTTTACTGTTGGTGAACTGGTTGTTTTTTCTCGGAATAACGATTTATGCGCTTTATCTGTTCGCGCGTATCGTTCAGACGAGAATTGCTTATATCCGTATGGGGAAGAAGTTTGAATTCGACGGAAAGATCAAACGTCGTCTTCAAAAGATAGGTATTTACGTTTTCGGTCAGAAAAAATTGCTCAAAGATAAGAAATCCGGAGCAATTCACGTCATGATGTTTTATGGATTTATACTTGTACAGTTCGGAGCGATCGATTTTATTTGGAAGGGGCTGGCGCCTGATTCACACTTGCCGCTGGGTCCGTTGTATCCTGCCTTTACGTTTTTCCAGGAACTCGTAACACTCACTATCATCGTTGCCGTCGTCTGGGCTTTCTACCGTCGTTACATAGAGAAGCTCGTCCGCCTGAAGCGCGGCTGGAAAGCCGGTCTTGTACTTATTTTCATCGGAACACTGATGGTGACGGTACTGGCCGGAAACGGTATGAACATTATCTGGCATGGCCATGAAGCAAGCGTCTGGGAACCGGTGGCCAGTGCTATCGCACTCGGATTCGGATGGCTCCCGGAAACAGCGGCAGCCGCAGTATTTTTCGTTATGTGGTGGATTCACCTGATTACGCTGCTCAGCTTTCTTGTATATGTACCTCAGTCGAAACACGCTCACCTTATTGCAGCTCCGGTCAACGTCTTCCTCAGTCGTGAGGATGCACCTGGGAAATTGAAGCCGATCAATTTCGACATTGATGATGAAACGGACGAGGAAGATGTGTCCTTCGGTGTCGGAAAAGTGGAAGAATTCAACCAGCTTCAGATGATCGATCTGTATGCGTGTGTGGAATGCGGGCGCTGTACGAACGTCTGTCCCGCTTCCGTATCCGGGAAGATGCTGTCTCCGATGGACCTTCTCGTTAAGATCCGTGACCACCTGACCGAAAAAGGGGCAGCGGTCACAGGGCGCGAAGCGTGGGTGCCATCCTACGCATTCTCCGGAACCGAAGGTAATATGCTCGCGTCGATGGCCCGCAATGAACAGAACGATGCTGTCGACCGCGTGAACGAAACGAACCTGATCGGGGACGTCATCACCGAAGAAGAACTTTGGGCATGTACGACGTGCCGGAACTGTGAAGACGCCTGTCCGGTCATGAACGAACACGTCGATAAAATCATCGACCTGCGCCGCTATCTCGTAATGACCGAAGGGAAAATGGATCAGGATGGTCAGCGTGCTCTTATGAATATCGAGCGTCAGGGGAACCCGTGGGGACTTTCCAAGAAAGAACGCGAAAACTGGCGTGACCTTGATGAAGAAGCATACATTCCGACGGTGAAGGAATTGAAGAAAGAAGGCGAAGAATTCGAGTATCTGTTCTGGGTAAGCTCTATGGGATCATATGATAACCGCAGTCAGAAAATAGCTATGGACTTCGCTAAACTTATGAACAAAGCGGGCATCAAATTCGCTATTCTCGGAAACAAGGAACAGAACTCCGGAGATACGGCCCGCCGCATGGGGAACGAATTCCTGTTCCAGGAACTTGCGGAGAAGAACATCAAAGAATTCGAAAAGAACGACGTGAAGAAGATCGTCACGATCGATCCTCACGCCTACAACATTTTCAAAAACGAGTACCCGGACTTCGGTTTCGAAGCGGAAGTGTATCACCACACGGAACTGCTTGCAGAGTGGCTTGAAGAAGGCCGCCTGAAACCGGAAGCACCGGTCAATGAAAGAATTACGTATCACGACAGCTGTTACCTCGGTCGATACAACGAGGTGTATGAACCGCCTCGTGAAGTACTTGAAATGATTCCGGGTGTAGAAGTTGTGGAGATGCAGCGTAATCGTTCCAACGGCATGTGCTGTGGAGCGGGTGGTGGAATGATGTGGATGGAAGAGAAGACCGGAAACCGCGTCAACGAAGCCCGTACCGAACAGGCACTTGAAGTGGAACCGACTATGATCTCCAGTGGCTGTCCGTTCTGCCTGACTATGCTCTCCGATGGTACGAAAGCGAAGGAAGTCGAAGAAACAGTCAGCACGATGGACATCGCGGAAATACTTGCAAAATCCATCTTTGAAAAAGATAAAGCGGGGGCTTCCGCTTAGAAACACCGGAATAAGCAGGCCGGCCATCCGGAAGAGGTTTTCCTTCCGGTGGTCCGGAAGGCTTATAACGTGAGTTTCTGGAAGCCCGTGAGCTGGCATGAAAAAGATAAAGCGGGGGCTTCCGCTTAGAAACACCGGAATAAGCAGGCCGGCCATCCGGAAGAGGTTTTCCTTCCGGTGGTCCGGAGGGCTTATAACGTGAGTTTCTGGAAGCCCGTGAGCTGGCATGAAAAAGATAAAGCGGGAGCTTCCGCTTGGAAACACTAAAGCGAAAAATGTCCGATCCGTAAAATAAAAATCAAAAAATTGTGGAAAGTGTACAGAAAGTTTTGTACACTTTCCTTATGAGAGGAAATTGAGCGAGCGTTCAATAGGATTATTTGAAAGCGTTACCACTACAGAGGAGGAATTATTAATGGTAAAAACAGTGATTGTTGATGGAGCACGTACCGCGTTTGGCAAACTCGGAGGAAGTCTCTCTTCTTTATCTGCTTCGGATCTTGGCGGAAAAGTCATTGCGGAAGCTATGCAGCGTGCCGGCGTAGAAGGTAAGGATATTGGAGAAGTCATTATGGGAAGCGTACTTCAGGGCGGACAGGGACAGCTGCCTTCAAGACAGGCGGCCCGGAATGCGAATATACCGTGGCATGTGAAGACGGAAACCGTCAACAAAGTTTGTGCTTCCGGTATGCGCAGTGTAACGATGGGTGATCAGTTCATCCGTCTCGGAGAAGAGGAGATCATCGTCGCGGGCGGCATGGAAAGTATGAGCAGTGCTCCGTATTTCCTTCCAAAAGCGAGGTTCGGCTATCGTATGGGCGATGGTGCCGTGAAAGATATGATGCTTCACGACGGTCTTACCTGCTCTTTCGAGGGCATCCACATGGGAAGCTACGGCAACCGTACGGCTAATAAGCACGACATTTCCAGAGAAGCCCAGGACGAATGGGCGGCGCGCAGTCACGAACTTGCCGGTAAAGCGATCGAATCCGGCGTGATGAAAGAAGAGATTGTGCCGGTTGAAGTACCGCAGCGAAAAGGTGATCCGATCAGTATCGATACCGATGAAGCACCGAGACTGGATACGACAGCGGAGAAACTTAAGAAGCTGAAACCTGCTTTCGACCCGGATGGCAGTATTACGGCAGGTAACGCACCTGGTGTGAATGACGGAGCCTGCGCAATGGTACTGATGAGTGATGAGAAAGCGAAGCAGCAGAACGTTAAGCCGCTTGCCACAATCATCGCCCACGATGAAATTGCAGTGGAAGCTCAGGATTTTCCTGAAACACCGGGACTCGTCATTAACAAAATTCTTGAAAAAACAGGCAAAAAAATGGAAGATATCGATCTGTTTGAAGTGAACGAAGCTTTTGCGGTCGTGTCACTGGCCGGCGGTAAGATTGCAGGACTTGATACGGATAAAGTGAA
Source organism: Salimicrobium salexigens (assembly GCF_900156705.1). Classification (NCBI taxonomy): domain Bacteria; kingdom Bacillati; phylum Bacillota; class Bacilli; order Caryophanales; family Bacillaceae; genus Salimicrobium; species Salimicrobium salexigens. The sequence goes on from NZ_FTOK01000006.1 coordinate 142,235, forward strand.
CGTCAACGGCGGTGCCGTGGCGCTTGGTCACCCGATCGGTGCAAGTGGTGCCAGAATCATTCTTACACTTGCCTACGAACTTCGTCGTCGCGGCGGCGGTACCGGAATCGCTGCTATCTGCTCCGGCGGAGGCCAGGGTGATGCGGTTATGATCGAAGTGGAGGGAGCTTAATCATGAAGAATATTTTCGTTATAGGTGCCGGTCAGATGGGCGCCGGAATTGCACAGGTATTTGCTTCGCACAATTTCTCCGTGAAGTTGTTTGATGTAAACGAAGAAGCGTTGAAAAAAGGGATCGAAGGAATCTATAAGCGTCTTGACCGTGCTGTCGAAAAGGAACGTATGACAAAGGAAGGCGCGGAGCAGGCGAAAGCTCACCTCGAGACCGCTTCCGGTATGGAAGACGCTGCCCATTGTGACTTTGCAATCGAAGCCGTAGTAGAGCGGATGGATGTGAAGGAAAAAGTATTCCGTCAGCTCGATGACATTATGCCGGACCATGCCATTCTTGCGACGAACACCTCGTCTCTTCCGATCACGGACGTGGCGGCGGTAACGAATCGTCCGTCACAGGTTATAGGTATGCACTTCATGAACCCCGTACCGGTGATGAAACTGGTGGAAATTATCCGTGCGATTCAGACGAGTGATGAGACGTTCGAACGGGTGGAACAGCTGGCGGAACAGCTGGCCAAAACACCGGTGGACGTGAGCGATTACCCGGGATTCGTGGCCAACCGGGTTCTTATGCCGATGATCAACGAAGCGGTTTTCACTATTTACGAAGGTGTGGCTTCAAAAGAAGACGTGGATACCGTTATGAAGCTCGGCATGAACCATCCGATGGGACCGCTCCAGCTGGCGGATTTTATAGGCCTTGATACTTGTCTGTCCATTATGGAAATACTTTACGACGGATTCGGCGATTCGAAATATCGTCCATGTCCGTTACTCAAGAAATATGTAGCAGCCGGCTGGCTCGGGAAGAAATCCGGGCGCGGTTTTTACGTTTATGAATAGGAGAGAACCGAATGTTTTTAACTGATGAACAGCAGATGATGAAGAAAATGGTCCGGGACTTCGCTGAGAACGAAGTCGCCCCGGCCATAGAACGCATGGAAGCGGAAGACCGCTTTCCGATAGAAGTAGTGAAAAAGATGGGAGAACTCGGCCTGATGGGCATACCGATCCCTGAAGAATATGGCGGCTCCGAGATGGATTTCACCTCGTACATTATCGCCATCAATGAACTGTCGAAGGTTAGCGCGACAGTCGGGGTGATTCTGTCCGTTCACACTTCAGTGGGCACGAACCCGATTCTTTACTTCGGAACGGAAGAACAGAAGAAGAAATACATTCCGAAACTGGCAAGCGGGGAGTATCTGGGAGCTTTTGCCCTCACGGAACCAGGCGCAGGGTCAGACGCTGCCAGTCTGAAAACGAAAGCGGTCAGAGACGGGGATTCCTACATCCTGAACGGCTCTAAAGCGTACATCACTAATGCCGAGGCGGCAGATACTTTCATCGTATTCGCCCGTACCAACCCGGAAGAATCGAGGAGCAAAGGCATCAGCGCTTTTATTGTGGAAAAAGACACTCCCGGTTTCACTGTCGGAAAAGTGGAAAGAAAAATGGGGCTGCACGGATCAAGCACGTGTGCCATCAACTTCGAGCAGTGCCGGATACCGAAAGAGAACCTGCTCGGGGAAGAAGGGAAAGGGTTCGACGTTGCGATGGCCAACCTTAATACCGGAAGAATCGGCATCGCGGCTCAGGCACTCGGGATAGCGCAGGCTTCTCTGGAACATGCGGTAGGTTACGCGAAAGAACGGGAACAGTTCGGCAAACCGATTGCCAAACACCAGGGTCTCTCTTTCAAACTTTCGGATATGGCTACGGATGTCGAAGCCGCCAAATTGCTGGTGTATGAAGCGGCCCGTCTGCAGCAGGCACAGCAGCCATGCGGCAAAGAAGTGTCGATGGCAAAACTTTATGCTTCCCGTGCTGCGGTTAATACTAGTATTGAAGCTGTCCAGGTATACGGCGGCTACGGTTATACGGAAGACTACCCGGTAGAACGGTTTTTCCGTGATGCCAAAGTTTGTGAGGTTTATGAAGGTACAAGTGAAATTCAGCGGATGGTCATTGGAACGCACTTGATGAAATAATAAGCAGTCGAACTGAAGAAAGGGGAACAGGTATGAACTTTCAATTGACAGAAGAACAGCAGATGCTCAAAAAAATGGTACGTGACTTCGCGGAGAATGAAGTAGAGCCGACAGCGGCGGAACGGGACGAAGAGGAAAGGTTTGACCGCAATATTTTCGATCAGATGTCCGAGCTCGGTCTTACAGGCATTCCGTGGCCGGAGGAATACGGCGGAATCGGATCCGATTTCGTAAGCTACGCGATTGCGGTGGAAGAACTCTCCCGCGTCTGTGCATCGACCGGTGTGACGCTTTCTGCCCACATCTCCCTTGCCAGCTGGCCGATTTACACGTTCGGAAACAAGGAACAGAAAGAAAACTTCCTGACACGTCTTGCCACAGGGGAAGCTCTTGGAGCCTATGCATTGTCCGAGCCGGGCGCAGGAAGTGACGTCTCCTCCATGCGTACTCAGGCGAAAAAAGACGGAGACGATTATATTCTGAACGGTAACAAAGTGTGGATCACGAACGGCGGCGTGGCGGACATTTACCTCGTTTTCGCCAAAACGGATCAGGATGCCGGCCATAAAGGCATCAGCGCTTTCATCGTGGAGAAAGGGACGGATGGTTTCACGTTCGGTAAGAAAGAGAAGAAACTCGGCATCCGTTCTTCCCCGACGACGGAACTTATTTTCGAAAACTGCCGCATACCGAAAGAGAACCTCCTCGGAGAAGAAGGGGAAGGATTCAAAATCGCTATGCAGACTCTCGATGGAGGACGGAATGGTATCGCTGCCCAGGCTGTAGGAATCGCCCAGGGTGCTCTCGATAAATCCATCGGCTATGCCAAAGAACGGGAACAGTTCGGCAAACCGATCGCCAAACATCAGGGTCTCTCCTTCAAACTGGCGGACATGGCGACAGACGTGGAAGCGGCCCGTCTGCTTACTTACCAGGCAGCTTTTCTCGAGTCGGAAGGAAAGCCGTACGCAAAAGCTTCCGCAATGGCGAAACTGTTCGCCGGTGACGCTGCAATGGAAGTAACGACAGAAGCCGTCCAGGTCTACGGCGGGTACGGGTATACAAAAGACTATCCGGTAGAGCGCTACATGCGTGACGCGAAGATCACTCAGATCTATGAAGGTACCAACGAAATCCAGCGTCTCGTAATCGGACGTATGGTCACCAGCTGATAGCGTAAGTTGTGCGCTCCCGTCTTCGCGGGGGCGACTGCTTTCGTTCAGTAAAAGGTCTTTCGGTACCGTAAACCGATTATAAGAAGTAAAAGTACCGGAATACAGAAAGGACGATTCGATGCATTCGCTGGCTGAAAGAATTCATAACGGAGATCGTCGGGCACTCGCAAGAGCCATTACGCTGGCAGAACGGGAAGACGAAGAAAAACTCACGCTGATGAGTGATATATTCTCCATTAAAAAACAGGCTCACTATATCGGTATTACAGGCTCTCCCGGCGCCGGTAAAAGCACGCTTATCAACGAGCTCCTTCATCTTCTCCGGGAACGGCATCTCAGTGTGGCGGTCATTGCCATCGATCCGACTAGTCCGTTCAGCGGAGGCTCGATTTTAGGGGATCGGACGAGGATGCACCAGCATTTCGTCGACCCCGGCATCTTCATCCGCAGTATGGCCACGAGAGGAAGTCTCGGCGGGCTTGCCAGGGCGACGAAAGACGCGATCCGTATGTGCGATGCTGCCGGTTTTGACATCGTACTTGTGGAAACAGTCGGAGTCGGACAGTCGGAGCTCGACGTGATGAAAGTGGTGGATACGACCGGGCTTGTACTTACGCCGAACAGCGGAGATATTCTTCAGATTTTCAAAGCCGGTATTATGGAAATCGCCGATCTGTTCGTTATCAACAAGGCGGACCTGCCGGACGTCGAGAAACTGAAACTTACACTCGAAGACTACATGATGATCGCCGATCCGAAAGGGTGGCAGCCGCCGATCGTCAAAACGGTATCGACGAAAAAGCAGGGTATTTTGAAAATGTGGGAGAAAATGAAGAAACACCGCATTTACCTCGAAGAAACGGCTTCCGGTCAGGAGAAAAAGCGGATGCAGCGGGAAATGGAAGTGTACGAGCTCATCCGTGAAGAAATATGGCGGGACGTCAGGCGCTGGATTGAATCCGGCGACCGCAGCAAAAATCTCGAGCTTGAGGATTATGATCCTTATGCACTCGCGAAACAGTGGTTCGGTGAATGGAAGCAGGAGGGGAAAGCCGATGGCGGGAAGTAAACAGGTTCCATCTTCCATTAAGAACAGGGCTCTCGTGGAGAAGAGGCGCCAGGAAATGATCCGCGGTGCTGTCTCTCTTTTCCGGGATAAAGGGTTCCACAAAACGACGACGCGTGAAATCGCGAAAGCGAGCGGTTTCAGTATCGGTACGCTTTACGAGTATATAAGGACGAAAGAAGATGTGCTGTTCCTTGTATGTGATTCCATCTACGAACAGGTGAATGAACGGATGAAAGAAGTGGTGGACACCTCCGTGCCGGACGGTGCTCCTCTTGAAGAAGCGGTCCGCTCCTATTTCCGTCTGATGGATGATCTGCAGGAGGAAGTAATCGTTCTTTACCAGGAAGTGAAGGCACTGCCGAAAGAGGCGAAAGATTATATCCTTGAGAAGGAACAGGAAATGGTGGCTATGCTGGAGGAATTACTGGCGTGCAGCCTTCCGGGAGCATCACGCGGTAAAATATCGGTCATTGCCAACAACGTGTTCGTGGAAGGTCAGATGTGGGGGTTCCGCAGATGGATTCTTCAGAGGTCCTTCACACTGGAAGAGTACATCGATCATCAGGTCAGTCTTTTGCTTGAAGGAGTTGCAACTTACAGATAGCCATAAAGGAGGAATTTATTGTGGAAGTATATAAACCGAAACATGCGGTGCGATTTGTAACCGCTTCCAGTCTGTTCGACGGTCACGACGCTTCAATCAACATTATGAGACGTATTCTGCAGGCGACAGGTGCCGAGGTTATTCATCTCGGGCACAACCGCTCTGTGGAAGACGTAGTCAACGCTGCCATACAGGAAGATGCCCAGGGGATTGCCATCTCCTCCTATCAGGGCGGTCATATGGAATACTTCAAATACATGATCGATCTACTGAACGAAAAAGGTGCAGAGCACGTCCAGACGTTCGGAGGAGGCGGGGGAGTCATTCTGCCCCGGGAAATCAAGGAGCTCCATGAATACGGAGTGACGCACATCTTCTCTCCGGAGTTCGGACGGGAACACGGCCTGCAGGGTATGATCAACAGCATGGTCGAAAAAGCCGACTTCCTTCCGCCGGTGAAAGATAACATGGATCTGGAAGCCGGGGACCCGGTTACGATCGCAAGAATGATCACGCAGGCGGAGAACGCAGATGAGAAAAAACTTGAAAGCTACCGGAAGCAGTGGCAGACGGATAAAGACGTACCCGTGCTCGGTATCACCGGTACCGGCGGGGCAGGGAAAAGTTCCCTGACGGACGAACTGATACGCCGCTTCCTGAATGAAGTACCGGATAAAAAAGTGGGGATTCTCTCGGTGGATCCGACGAAGAAGAAAACCGGCGGTGCTCTCCTCGGGGACAGAATCCGTATGAACGCCATCTTCCACCCGAACGTATACATGAGATCTCTTGCGACGAGAGAAGCGCGTACGGAGATATCGACAGCGGTGACGGACGCGGTACAGATTCTGAAAAGAGCAGGCTACGACTTCATCATCATCGAAACGAGCGGAATCGGTCAGGGGGATGCCGAAATTACGGAGATCACCGACCTTTCCATGTACGTCATGACCGCCGAGTTCGGGGCGCCGTCCCAGCTCGAGAAGATCGACATGATCGACTACGCCGACTTCATCACTATCAACAAATTCGAACAGAAAGGTTCGGAGGATGCGCTGAAACAGGTGAGAAAGCAGTATGAACGCAGTCACATGCTGTTCCACGAAGATCATGAATCGTTCCCTGTCTACGGCACCATCGCCAGCCAGTTCAACGACCCGGGGACGAACACCCTTTTCGCTGCCCTTCTTGATGAAATAAATGAGCGGTACGGCTGGGATACGGAAACGTCGCTTGAACGGGTATCCAAAGTCGAAAAGCAGAACGTTATCATTCCGAACGACCGGAAGCAGTACCTCCGGGATATCGCGAAAGAAGTGCGCGGCTATCATGAATTCACGGAAGATCAGGCAGAAAAAGCCCGCCAGTGGTACCAGCTCGAAGGCACGGAGAAAATCGTCGGCGAGAATGAAACCATCACGGGAGCGAAGAAAAAAGTAGTGAAAGAAATCAACGGCGAAGTGAAAGAAAAGCTCGAACATTGGGATACGCTCCATGAGAACTACTCAGGAGAAACGTTCACATACAAAGTGCGGGACAAGGAATTTACGATGGATCTGACGACAGAAAGCATATCCGGAACGAAAATTCCGAAAGTGGCCCTTCCGAAGTATGCGGACTGGGGCGACCGTCTCGAGTGGCTTCGGAAAGAGAACGTTCCGGGAGCTTTCCCGTTCACGGCCGGTGTATTTCCTTTCAAACGGAAAGGGGAAGACCCGACGAGACAGTTCGCCGGGGAAGGGACGCCGGAGAAAACCAACCGCCGGTTCCATTACCTCTCCGAAAACGAAGAAGCGAAAAGACTCAGTACCGCTTTCGACTCCGTAACCCTTTACGGGGAAGACCCGGGCGAGCGTCCGGACATCTACGGAAAAGTCGGGGAGAGCGGTGTGAACATCAGTACGCTCGAAGACATGAAGAAACTGTATGAAGGATTCGATCTCGTCGATCCGAAAACTTCCGTATCCATGACGATCAACGGACCGGCTCCGATCATCCTTGCCATGTATTTCAACACGGCTATCGATAAGGAACTTCGGAAATTTGAAGAGAAAGAGGGCAGGAAACCGTCTGCCGAGGAAGCGAAGCAGATCCGTGAAGACACAATCCACGTGGTGCGCGGAACGGTCCAGGCTGACATTTTGAAAGAGGACCAGGGACAGAACACATGTATCTTCTCGACAGAGTTCGCCCTCCGTATGATGGGAGATATCCAGCAGTACTTCATCGACCACGACGTGCGCAACTACTACTCCGTGTCGATTTCCGGGTATCACATCGCGGAAGCGGGAGCGAACCCGATTACGCAGCTCGCTTTCACGCTTGCAAACGGGTTCACCTACGTGGAGTACTATTTGAGCCGCGGTATGGACGTCGACAAGTTCGCACCGAACCTGTCTTTCTTCTTCTCGAACGGTCTGGATCCCGAATACAGCGTACTCGGGCGCGTCGCACGCCGCATCTGGGCAATCGTGATGAAGAATAAGTACGGAGCGAACGAGCGCAGTCAGAAGCTGAAGTATCACGTTCAGACATCCGGCCGTTCCCTGCACGCTCAGGAAATCCAGTTCAACGATATCCGTACGACGCTGCAGGCTCTGCTGGCTATCCAGGACAACTGTAACTCGCTTCATACAAACTCCTACGACGAGGCGATTACGACGCCGACGCAGGAATCCGTACGCCGGGCTATGGCGATCCAGATGATCATCAACAAGGAATACGGTCTTACGAAGAACGAAAACTCCCTGCAGGGGTCCTTCGTAATCAGAGAACTCACCGATCTCGTCGAAGAAGCGGTCATGCAGGAGTTCGAAAATATGAACGACCGCGGCGGAGTACTCGGGGCTATGGAGCGCCAGTATCAGCGTGGTAAGATTCAGGAAGAGTCCCTGTATTATGAAAGTAAGAAACATTCCGGTGAAATGCCGATCATCGGGGTGAATACGTATCTTAACCCTAATCCGCAGTCGGAAGAGGATATTGATTCGATGGAACTTGCCCGTGCCTCCACAGAAGAAAAAGAACACCAGATCAAAGAGCTTCGTAACTTCCAGAAGTCCAACGAAGATAAGGCAGAGGAAGCACTGAACAGACTGAAAGAAACGGCCAGTTCAGGCGGAAACGTGTTTGCCGAACTGATGGAAACCGTCCGCGTTGCAAGTCTCGGCCAGATTACCCACGCTCTTTACGAAGTGGGCGGTCAGTACCGCAGAAATATGTAAAAAACGGCAGGCGGGGAATGACGTAATTTTCATCCCCTATCCTTTTATGACAGCTTAAAAACAGAAATCCGAACATCAATGTTCGGATTTCTGTGTGTATCATGCAGTTTCTGTTGTCAGTGACCGCCGCCGGTGCTGTCATCATCGTGGGCCTGGTTGATGGAGACGACTTCGGGCTCTTTCTGCCCGTACCATTCATACGTGATTTCATATTTCTCCTCAGGTTCGATGAGCATCCACTGGCTGGAATCGGACAATTTGATATCTTTACCATCCGCGACGATATAATATTCGTCCTTTTCGTGATATTTTTCCGAGATGGTGGCTTCTTTAACATGTTCCTCATGAATGAGCCCGTAATTCATATAAAGCCAGGAAGGCACGAAAATCAGAATCAGGGCGATAATGACCCAGGTCACAGGGTGCAGTTCTTTAAGCTTCATCGGTCTCTCTCCTTCGTTCGATAGCTGTTTATATTGTACGGGAAAACGGGAGGGGATTCCAAAGAAATTTTCTGTTATTGATTTTTTTCTCCGTTCTTTTTATAATAAAGGGTATGGTTACAGTGAGAAACGTGTGTAATTGACGAAAAAAGCGAAAGTCTGTCCGGTCTCCTCCGCTTATGGAAGGGTAGGGACGGTCGGAACAGAATTGAGAAAAAGGAGTGCTGACGTTGAGTTTTGAAGAAATGACCCAACAACAGATAGACGAAACCTCTATGCTTGAAATGGCTTATACCATTCTGGAAGACGAGCATCAGACGTACGATTTCAACGAACTGTTCAAACAGATCGCCGACAGGAAGAAGTATACGAAAGCGCAGAAAGAAGAGGCCATCGCCCAGTTCTACACGGATATGAATCTTGACGGCCGTTTTACGACGACCGGTACGAACCACTGGGGACTTCGTAAGTGGTACCCGATTGAACAGATGGAAGAAGATATCGCCAACCTTCCGAAAATGCGCAAGAAGAAAAAGAAGAAGAAAAAAAAGAAGCCTTCCAAGCTGCTTGAAGATGAACTCGGCATTTCGGATTACGATGCCGACGAAGAAGACGAGAATACAGAGGAACTTGACCTGAAGGACGAAGAACTGGATCTCGAAGACGACGATGACTTCGAGGGCGATTATGAAGAGGACGACCTTGACGACGAAGAGGAAGAAATGGTAGATGAAGACACCAGCTTTATCGGCGACGAGGACGAAGAAGAAAAAGAAGAAAAGTAATTTTTTCCTGTTCTTGACTTTACAGGTGAACCTTTTTATAATTCTATGTGGGCTCTTAAAAAAGGACGACCTTAACAGAAGCTCCCCAATTACGATTGGGGAGCTTTTCTTTTTTGCAGGAGGTCCGGGACGTACCGGTTCCGGATTCCAGCAGGGAAGTATAACGGATTTTCTTCGGTGACGGGCGGTGCAACAGCCGCCCTTTCTATATTTATTCTGAAACAGAAGAAGTCATTACTAACAAACAAGGAAAGAGGGATGAACGTGACAAAGTACATTTTTGTTACCGGCGGTGTTGTATCTTCATTAGGAAAAGGAATTACGGCGGCATCACTGGGCCGTCTACTGAAAAACCGGGGGCTGAGCGTAACGATCCAGAAGTTCGACCCGTACCTGAACGTGGACCCGGGAACGATGAGTCCTTACCAGCACGGAGAAGTATTCGTAACGGACGACGGGGCGGAGACGGATCTTGACCTTGGTCATTACGAACGTTTCATCGATATCAATCTGAATAAGTTCTCAAACGTAACGACCGGTAAAGTCTACTCGAACGTGATCAAAAAAGAACGTCGCGGCGACTATCTGGGCGGTACGGTTCAGGTGATTCCGCATATTACGAACGAAATCAAGGAAAGGGTATATCGTGCCGGACACGAATCGAACGCAGATGTCGTCATCACGGAAATCGGTGGTACGGTCGGAGACATCGAGTCCCTTCCTTTCCTGGAAGCGATCCGTCAGATCAAAAGTGACATCGGCCGCGATAACGTCATGTATCTTCACTGTACTCTCGTTCCCTACATCCGGGCCGCGGGCGAACTGAAAACGAAGCCTACGCAGCACAGCGTGAAAGAACTGCGCTCCCTCGGCATACAGCCGGATGTGATCGTACTGCGTTCCGAAACGGAAATTTCCGATGATATGAAAGAGAAGATTTCCCTTTTCTGCGACCTGAAAAAAGAGGCCGTCATCGAAATGGTGGACGCGGAAACACTTTATGACGTTCCGCTTACGCTTCAGGAACAGAAGCTCGATCAGCTTACATGCGACCACTTCGGGCTGAACTGTCAGGCGGCTGACATGACGGAGTGGAATGAGCTTGTGGAGCGGGTCAAGCATCTGGAAGAGAAGCGTACGATTGCTCTTGTCGGGAAATACGTAGAGCTTCCGGACGCCTATATTTCCGTAGTGGAAGCACTGAAACACGCAGGCTACCAGCAGAACGCCGATGTGGAAGTGAAGTGGGTGAACGCTGAAGAAGTCACTGAGGACAATATCGGGGAACTCGTGGCGGATACCGACGGCATACTTGTGCCCGGCGGATTCGGCCACCGCGGCATCGAAGGGAAAATCGAAGCGATTCGCTACGCACGTGAAAATAAAGTACCATTCCTTGGCATCTGCCTCGGCATGCAGCTGGCAACGGTGGAATTCGCCCGTAACGTGCTGGGCTATAAGAACGCACACTCGGCGGAAATCGATCCGTCGACGAAAGACCCGATCATCGATCTGCTTCCGGAACAGAAAGATGTGGAAGATCTCGGCGGAACACTGCGCCTCGGTATCTATCCATCCCGTATTAAAGAAGATACGAAAGCGATGGAAGCATACGGGGAGGAAGTGATTTACGAACGTCACCGTCACCGCTTCGAGTTCAATAATCACTACCGTGAGGAGATGGAAGAGAAAGGATTCCTTTTCTCAGGCACCAGCCCGGACGGACGCCTTGTGGAAATCATCGAGGTCAAAGACCATCCGTGGTTCGTAGCCAGTCAGTTCCATCCGGAATTCAAATCCCGTCCGACACGCGCCCAGGAACTGTTCACCGGTTTCATCGGAGCGACGTTCAACGGGTAACATATAGTCAGGACACCGTCCCTTACTAAAGGGGCCGGTGTCTTTTTTTTATATTCGGGAGCTTTGGGAGAAATGAAAAAATTCTGATATGTAAGCGCTGATATACACGCGAGCTGTTGCACCTTTATAAACGTACTGGTATTCTTAGAAGTATCAGTTCAAGCCCTGCCGGGGTGACGGAACGACAGTCTCTCCGCCGGTTTGGCAGGTGGAACAAAAGAGTGTTCCATATTTTGAAAACGCAATCACACTTATAAGGGGGAAATCAGTTATGAAATTTTTCATTGATACTGCAAACATAGACGAAATAAGGGAAGCGAATGCCCTCGGGCTGCTTTCGGGTGTGACCACCAACCCTTCCCTGGTAGCGAAAGAAGGTGTTTCCTTCCACGATCGTCTCCGTGAGATCACTTCGGAGGTGGACGGGTCTGTCAGTGCGGAAGTCGTTTCTGAGGACGTGGACGGTATGATGAAAGAAGCCAAGGAACTGGCTGCAATCGCCCCGAACATTACGGTGAAAGTTCCGATGACGATGGAGGGACTGAAAGCGGTGAAGCAACTTTCAGACCTGAACGTAAAAACGAACGTCACTCTCGTTTTCTCTGTGAATCAGGCGCTTCTTGCAGCGCGTGCCGGCGCTTCCTACGTGTCCCCATTCCTCGGTCGTCTGGATGATATCGGCCACAATGGTATGGATCTGATTGCGCAGATTGCTGAAGTTTTTGACCGTCACGCCATCGACACGGAGATTATCGCAGCTTCCGTTCGCCACCCGATGCACGTCCACGAAGCAGCTTTGAACGGGGCGCATATTTCGACGATTCCTTTCAAAGTCCTTCATCAGCTCGTGAAACATCCGCTCACCGATCAGGGGATCGAGAAATTTCTGAACGACTGGAACAGTGCTCAAAATAAATAAGTTGCACAGGAATGTGTAAAGTGAGGAGTCCGATATGCATAAACTAATGATAGAAGGCGGCAGGCCTCTGGAGGGGACCCTTCGTGTCAGCGGAGCGAAGAACAGTGCCGTAGCTCTGCTTCCGGCAGCCATCCTGGCTGAATCACCGGTGACCATCGAAGGCCTGCCGGATATTTCGGACCTTGAGACGCTGAGCGGACTGCTCCGGGAGATCGGCGGGGAAGTGACCGAAGAGGGAAGAACCATTCACATCGACCCTTCCGGAATGGCTCCTCTCGCACTTCCGAATGGCCGGGTGAAGAAATTGCGGGCTTCCTATTATTTCATGGGAGCAATGCTCGGACGTTTCAACAAAGCCGTACTCGGGATGCCCGGAGGCTGCCATCTGGGTCCCCGTCCGATCGACCAGCACATTAAAGGTTTCGAAGCACTTGGAGCGGAAGTCACGAATGAACAGGGCTCCATCTGTATCCGGGCCGAGAAACTGAAGGGTGCACGGATTTACCTGGATATGGCCAGCGTCGGTGCCACGATCAATATTATGCTTGCAGCCGTAAGGGCCGAAGGGAAGACGCTCATCGAAAATGCGGCGAAAGAACCTGAGATCATTGACGTCGCCACCCTTCTGTCCAGCATGGGAGCGAATATCAAAGGGGCGGGGACCGACGTGGTCCGTATCGAAGGTGTCGAACATCTTTCCGGCTGCCGGCACACGATCATTCCGGACCGCATTGAAGCAGGGACGTACGCGATTCTCGCATCGGCTCAGGGGAACGGGGTCATCCTTGATAACGTCATCCCCCAGCACCTCGACTCCCTGCTGGCTAAACTGAGGGAGACGGGGGTGACGATTGAAGAGAAGGATGATCAGCTGTACATACGTCCGCCTGAAACATATAAGAGTGTGGATGTGAAAACGTTCGTATATCCCGGCTTTCCGACCGACCTGCAGCAGCCGTTCACTTCACTTCTGACGAAAGCCGAAGGCAGTGCGGTGGTAACTGATACTATTTACCCGTCCCGGTTCAAACATATCGATGAATTGAGACGGATGAACGCCAAAGTGAAAGAGTATGAAGGGTATGCAATTGTGGAAGGTCCGGTCCCTCTTCAGGGGGCCCGGGTCCGGGCTTCCGATCTTCGTGCCGGAGCGGCGCTCGTTATCGCCGGCCTGATGGCTGACGGGGTGACAGAGATTCGCGGCGTCGAACACATCGAGCGCGGTTACGAAAATATGGTGGAGAAACTGAACAGTATAGGTGCCAATATGTGGTACGAAGAAATCAGCGAAACGAAGCAGGAGCAGTTCCAGAAGTACTGACGAAACTCAAGAGGGGTACGCTTACCCTTTTGAGTTTTTTATTATGAAAAGCATTTTTCCACCCCGATTTTTTAAGAAGTGCGTCAAACCTCCTATTGAAGTGAAGATGTGATAAGATGTAAACTGAATATGTTTTAAAGACACCTGCCTCGGTAAGCTTCAGAACAATCACTCCAGCACCTTCTCTATATTTCTTCAACATTCATAAGCTGTCGAGACATTGTACGGATTCAAAAATTAATTAAAGTGGTGATTTTGTGGCGGAATTGAACATTTCCAGCTTGGAAACATTGAAATTGAAAGAACTCTATGACAAGGCACGTGAATACAAAGTGTCCTATTACTCCAAACTGACAAAGCGTGAACTTATATTTGCCATCCTGAAAGCACAGGCCGAAAAGGACGGCTATCTATTCATGGACGGCATTCTCGAAATCATCCCTTCGGAAGGTTTCGGTTTCCTGCGGCCAATCAACTACTCCCCGAGTGCGGAGGACATCTATATTTCGGCTTCCCAGATAAGAAGATTCGATTTAAGGAACGGGGACAAAGTCTCCGGTAAAGTCCGCCCGCCGAAGGAGAACGAACGGTACTACGGCCTGCTGCACGTGGACGCAGTGAACGGGGAAGACCCGGACTCCGCCAAGCAGCGGGTACACTTTCCGGCGTTGACCCCGCTCTATCCGGATCGTCACATGAATCTCGAAGTGGCGCAAAATCAGCTGGCAACGAGGATCATGGATGTAATGGCTCCTGTCGGGTACGGCCAGCGCGGGCTTATCGTCGCTCCGCCGAAAGCCGGGAAAACGATGCTTCTGAAGCAGATGGCGAACAGTATAGCCAAAAACCATCCCGACTCGAAACTGATCATTCTTCTCGTCGACGAGCGTCCGGAAGAAGTGACGGATATCGAACGTTCGGTAGCTCCGGATGTGGATGTAGTCTCCTCCACGTTCGATGAAGTGCCGGAGAACCATATCAAAGTTTCGGAACTGGTCCTCGAGCGGTCGATGCGTCTCGTGGAACATAAACGGGACGTGATTGTACTGATGGACAGTATCACTCGTCTTGCCAGAGCTTACAACCTGGTGATTCCGCCGAGCGGGCGCACGCTTTCAGGTGGTATCGATCCTGCTTCTTTCCACCGTCCGAAAAGGTTCTTCGGAGCCGCGCGTAACATCGAAGAAGGCGGCAGTCTCACCATTCTTGCTACGGCTCTGGTGGATACCGGTTCGAAGATGGACGACGTCATTTATGAAGAATTCAAGGGCACCGGTAATATGGAACTTCATCTCGACCGCAATCTGGCGGAGCGAAGGATCTTCCCGTCGATCGATCTGAAACGGTCCGGCACGCGAAAAGAGGAACTGCTTCTTTCGAAAGAACAGCTGGAGAAAATGTGGGCGATCCGTCAGGCGATGACGAGCTCCCACGATTTCTACGAACGCTTCCTGCGCCGCATGAAGAAATCGAAAGACAACCGTGAATTCTTCGACGTGATGGATAAGGAGATGAATCAGACATCTAAAAAGTAAAGCCTGCAATCACAGGTTGCATTACAGACAGCGACCTGCTATAATCACTCTATGTGAGTTTCAGTCAAGGGACAGATTACACCCGAAACGGCTCTTACAATAACTCTGTGCTGAAAAAGGGCTCAGGGCAAAAAGGAGTGGAAGAGTAATGAAAAAAGACATTCATCCAGAATACCAGAAAGTTGTATTCCTAGACACAAGCTCTGATTACAAGATTCTTACAGGATCTACTCAGACTTCCGATGAGACGATCGAATGGGAAGACGGTAACTCGTACCCGTTGATCCGTGTAGAGATCAGCTCTGCATCTCATCCGTTCTACACAGGTAAACAGAAAGCGGACAAAGCTGGTGGCCGTGTAGACCGTTTCAAGAAAAAATACAACCTTTCCTGATCGTTTTGGGAAGTTTACAGAGAACAGGCAGATGTCGCTTCCGGCATATGCCTGTTTTTTTATTGGCGGAGGACCGGTGAAGGTGTTTTTCGTGCCTTTGAGCTTAAAAAAACGGAGCCGAAGGGAAGGATTAGGCAGAAATCGTGACCTTCGGCTCCATTTTTCAGTACCCATTGTAACGATTCGGGGAGGATCGTTACCTTCAGGTCGCACCGGACCGTGCTGAAGCGAAGGAAAAAATTTTGAGAGAAACGGGGACATCTGCACGACCGTTATTTTTGTGTATAATGGGAGAAGCGCTTAGAAAAAAGGGGAGTCTGCACATGGCACAACTGTATTTTAAATACGGGGCAATGAACAGCGGAAAATCAATCGAAATCATAAAAGTCGCCCATAACTACGAAGAGCAGAATAAACCGGTGCTCATATTCACACCGGGGCTCGACGACCGGGATGAAATCGGATACGTTTCTTCGCGGATCGGTCTGCGCCGGAAAGCTTATCCGATTTTCGAAGAAACCGATCTGTACGAAACGGTGAAGCAGGAAGAGGAACAGCCGTACTGTGTCCTCGTCGATGAGGCACAGTTCCTGGATAAAGAACACGTACTGCAGCTTACGAAAATAGTGGACCGGCTGAACATCCCGGTCATGGGATTCGGTCTCAAAAACGATTTTCAGAACGAGCTGTTTGACGGAAGTAAGTATTTCCTTTTGTATGCAGATAAAATCGAAGAAATGAAAACGATCTGCTGGTTCTGTGAGAAGAAAGCGGTGATGAACCTGCGGGTGAATGAAGCCGGAAAGCCGGTCTACTCCGGAGAACAGATCCAGATCGGCGGAAATGATGCGTACTACCCGGTCTGTCGTAAATGTCACGGGAATCCCCCACTGTAAAGGACGGGGGCGCGGTTGTATCCGGGGTCTCCCTATAATATAATGACAATCGGTAGAGAAAAGTAGAGGTGAAGAAAATGATCGAACGGTTACAGACATTGGAAGATCGATACGATAAACTGAACGAGCTGCTGAGTGACCCGGAAGTCATCAGCGATACGAAGAAGCTGCGTGAGTACTCGAAGGAGCAGTCCGATCTTTCGGACACGGTCCGCTTCTATCAGGAATACAAAAGTGTGACTTCACAGATAGACGAAACGAAAGAGATGCTTGAAGACGAAACGGATGAGGAAATGAAAGAGATGGCGAAAGAAGAGTTGAGCGAACTCACTTCCCGCAAAGAAGAACTCGAGGAAGAACTGCGCGTTCTTATGCTGCCGAAAGACCCGAACGACAGCAAAAACGTTATTCTTGAAGTACGTGGAGCAGCCGGCGGTGATGAAGCTGCTCTGTTCGCGGGTGATTTGTACCGTATGTATACACGCTACGCAGAAGGAAAAGGGTGGAAAACGGAAGTCATCGATTCCACGGCGAGTGAAGTCGGAGGCTACAAAGAAATTACGTTTATGATCAAGGGAGAAGGAGCGTTCTCCCGCTTCAAGTATGAAAGCGGAGCACACCGCGTACAGCGTGTGCCGGAAACCGAATCCGGAGGCCGCATTCATACGTCGACCGCGACCGTCGTCTGTCTGCCGGAAGCGGAAGATGTCGAAGTGGATATCCACGAAAAAGATATACGCGTGGACACGTTCGCATCAAGCGGTCCGGGCGGTCAGAGTGTCAACACGACGATGTCCGCCGTACGTCTTACCCACGAACCGACGGGTATCATAGCCTCCTGTCAGGACGGAAAGTCCCAGATTAAGAACAAGGAAAAAGCGATGCAGATTCTGCGGGCCCGTATTTACGACAAGTACGAGCGGGAAGCACAGGAAGAGTATGATGAAAGCCGTAAATCGGCTGTCGGTACAGGAGACCGTTCTGAACGGATCCGTACGTACAACTTCCCGCAGACGCGTGTCACCGACCACCGCATCGGTCTCACGCTGCAGAAGCTCGACCAGGTGCTTCAGGGGAACCTCGATCAGATCATCGAACCGCTGCTCATGGAAGAACAGGCGAAGAAGCTTGAAGAGATCGGGCAATAATATGGATACGATGACGATCAGAGAAGCTCTTCACCGGGCTTCTTCTTTTTTACGGGAGTACGGACGAGAGGAGAGAGTAGGGGAACTCCTGCTCGAGTTTTATACGGGGCTCGAAGGTCCGGCTCTTCATCTTGAAGGCGACCGCCCACTCTCCTCAGAAGAGCAGCACTCCTTCATGGAAGCAGTCAGAACCCACGCTCTGACCGGTAAACCGTACCAGCATATCACCGGGGAAGCCCACTTTTATGGCCGGCACTTCACGGTCACCCCTGACGTTCTCATTCCGCGTCAGGAAACGGAGGAGCTGATGGATCTTGTCAGATCCTGTGCAGGGACGGGTGAGCGGATCGCTGATATCGGCACGGGGAGCGGTGTGCTCGCCGTTACGCTTGCTCTGGAAACGGAAGCGGAAGTGTCCGCAACCGATATCTCGCCCGCCGCGCTCGAAATCGCCCGTCAGAATTCGGAGCGTCTCCGGGCAGAGGTCCGCTTCTTTGAAGGGAGTTTTCTTACTCCGCTTGAAGGAGAACATGTGGATATTCTCGTTTCCAATCCGCCTTATATCTCCTGGAGAGAAAAAGAAGAACTGGATACGACGGTCAGGGATTACGATCCGGAACTCGCCCTGTTTGCGGAAGAAGACGGTCTGGCGGCATACGCAGCGATGTGCCGGGAGCTGAAGGAACGCCTCCAAAAACCGCGGCTGGCAGCTTTCGAAATCGGACATACTCAAGGGGAGGCGGTAGCCCGGCTTCTCGGAGAAGCGCTGCCCGGGTACCGTTTACATGTTCATAAAGACCTGAACGGAAAAGATCGCTTCGTCACCGCCTGTCACTAGTTCCCTGAGCCTCTGTCCCTTTTCGGACAGGGGCTTTTTTTTACGGAAGGCATTTCCTCCGGATTGTATTCTGTGGATAAGTGGATAAACCTCCGGTGTTATTTGTGGATAGTGTGTATAAAAAGTTGATAACGTTATTATTATTTGATTTATAGTTGTGTATAACTTCGTTTATTGTGGAAAAAGCTGTGGATGAACGCTATACCACCCGGCGTGCTCATGCTTGCCTGTATCTTCAGCTTTGTCCATAATGGATAGTAGAGAAAACCGGAATAAAGGGGATTAAAAAATGCGTACGAAGATATGGACGATGGAGGAAGGATTGAGCGGAGCGGTAGAGGCTCTGCGCCAGAAAGAAACGGTAGCCTTTCCGACGGAAACGGTGTACGGCCTCGGGGCGGATGCTACGAGTGAAGAAGCGGTAAGTAAAATATTCAAAGCCAAAGGCCGTCCTGCGGACAACCCGCTCATTGTCCACATCGGTGAGCGCAGCCAGCTGAGTGCAATCGCTTCTTCCTGGTCGGAGACGGCCGAGAAGTGCATGGATGCGTTCTGGCCGGGTCCGCTTACTGTCATTGTTCCCTCGAATCATGAGGCGGCACCGAACGTCACGTCGAACCTTGATACGATAGGGGTGCGTATGCCGGATCACCCGGTCGCACTGGAACTGCTGTCGAAAGCAGGAGTGCCTATAGCTGCTCCGAGCGCCAACAGTTCAGGGAAGCCTTCTCCTACGACGGCAGGGCACGTGTATGAAGATTTGAACGGCAAAATCACGGGCATTGTCGATGGTGGTCCGACGGGAGTCGGGGTGGAGTCGACAGTTGTGGACTGTACTTCGGAGGTCCCTGTGATTTTACGTCCGGGCGGAATAACGAAAGAAGATCTGGAGCGAGTATTCGGTGAGGTGCAGGTGGATCCTGCTCTGGAAGGAGCCGGGGACCGGCCGAAATCTCCAGGCATGAAGTATCGTCACTATGCGCCGGATGTACCGCTGTGGCTCGTGGAAGGGGATGACGGGAGGTTCGTCACTGCCCTGAAGTATTACAAAGAGGAAGGGAAAAAGATAGGTGTCATCGCAAGCCGGGAACTGGCACGGAAACTGGATCATGAACCACTCGTGGAGTGCGGCTCCCGGGAGGACATGGGAGAAGTGGCCGGAGGGCTGTACAGCGCGCTCCGCTCTTTTTCCGATACGGAGATCGACCTTATTTTATGTGAAACGTTCAAAGAAGCGGGGATGGGCACGGCAGTCATGAACCGTCTACGGAAAGCGGCGGACCACACTGTCGTGTGAGGAAGCCGTAACCGCGCAGCCGGAATTTACGAGGAACGGGAGGAGAAATATGATGAATATCTTGTTTGTTTGTACAGGTAATACGTGCAGAAGTCCGATGGCTGAGGCCATTCTGAAAAATAAAACCTCAGGACACGACGTCCGTTCCGCCGGAATGTTCGCCGGCCACGGTTCCCCTGTGTCCCGGGGAGCCATGCAGGTGATGGAAGAAGAAGGAGTAAGTACCGATGGCAATTCCCAGCCTGTATCGCCGGAGCTCCTTTCCTGGGCGGATCTCGTTCTTACGATGACGGAGGGCCACAAACAGACGATCGCCATGCAGTATCAGGGGTATGAAGATAAACTGTTCACCCTGAAGGAATACGTTCTCGTGCCCGAAGAGAAATGGGACCGTCTGAAATCACTGTACAGTCGGGTGGAAGAGAAAAGAAATCAGCTTCGGCAGGAAGAAACAGAAGATGTAAGTGAAAAATGGCAGGAAGCATGTCGTGAAGAGCTCGAAGAAATCGAGGAACTGGAAGATTCTTTTCCGGATGTGAACGTGTCGGATCCGTTCGGGGCGGATGTGGAAATGTACAGGGAAACCTACCGCGAACTGGAGAAGTATATCGATCTGCTTATTGATAAGACCGGCGATAAATAAAGTTCCGGAGAGAGCCGTTCAGGCGGCATGATGCCAAAACCCGAACATTGCCGAAAACAGAAATTAGTAATACAATAAAGGAAAGTTTTATAGAGAAGCTCATGCTTCTCTTTTTTTGAAGAAGGAACAATACACTTTCGCGTGGAGAGGGAGGGACAGCTTTATGAATATACAACAGGATATAACCGCCCTTCTGCAGCAGCTCTCGGACACCGGATATATGACCGGAGGCACGCTCGTGGTCGGATGTTCCACAAGCGAAGTCCACGGCCGTAAAATAGGCACGTCCGGCAGCGGGGAAGTCGCCCGGGACCTGTACACGGAATTTTTACGTTTCAGGGAAAGAACCGGAATGTCGCTTGCCTTTCAGTGCTGTGAGCATCTGAACCGCGCTCTCGTCGTTGAAAGGCAGACGGCTGAGCGCTGCGGGGGCCGTATCGTCGCTGCTGTACCGGTACCGAAAGCAGGAGGGGCGATGGCGGCGCATGCTTACCGCGAGATGCAGGACCCTGTCCTGGTTGAGAGTATGGAAGCGGAAGCCGGTGTGGATATCGGTGAAACGATGATCGGCATGCATTTGAAACATGTCGCCGTACCGCTCCGCCTCGATCAGACCTCAGTAGGAGAAGCGAGGGCCCGGGCTGCCAGAACGAGACCGCCTATGATAGGCGGACCGCGTGCGGAGTACGAATGAAACGAGGCATCGCCAGGAAGAGAAAATAACGAGGGAAAGACGAAAGGGGAATACGAATCGATGAAACAACTGAAATCGCAAGACCCGGAACTGTTTGCATCTATCCAGAAGGAACACCACCGTCAGGACTATAATATCGAACTGATTGCATCCGAAAACTTCACTTCCGAAGCGGTTATGGAAGCGATGGGCTCTGTAATGACGAACAAATATGCCGAAGGATACCCGGGTAAACGCTACTACGGCGGCTGCGAATTCGTCGATGAAGCGGAAAACCTGGCCCGGGACCGGGCGAAAGAGATTTTTAACGCAGAACACGCGAACGTCCAGTCCCACTCCGGTTCCCAGGCGAACATGGCAGTTTATTTCACCGTTTTGAATCCCGGGGATACCGTGCTCGGAATGAATCTGAACCACGGCGGTCATCTGACGCACGGCAGCCCGGTGAACTTCAGCGGCTCCCTCTACAACTTCGAAGAGTACGGGGTGGATAAGGAATCGGAACTGATCGATTATGACGCCGTTCTCGAAAGGGCGAAAGAAGTTCAGCCGAAACTTATCGTTGCAGGAGCAAGTGCCTATCCCCGCGACATCGACTTCGCCCGTTTCCGTGAAATCGCGGACGAAGTAGGCGCGTACCTGCTCGTGGACATGGCACACGTAGCCGGACTTGTGGCAACCGGGCATCATTCCGATCCCGTTCCGCATGCTCACTTTGTAACGACGACTACACATAAAACTCTTCGCGGTCCACGTGGAGGGATGATCCTCTGCAAGGAGGAATTCGCGAAGAAACTCGACAAAAACGTTTTTCCCGGCATGCAGGGCGGCCCGCTGATGCACATCATCGCTGCGAAAGCCGTCGCATTCAAAGAAATTCTCGACAGTTCCTTCAAGGACTACTCGAGCCAGATCATCAGTAATGCGAAGAAACTCGGAGAAGCACTGCAGCAGAATGATATCCGTCTCGTCTCCGGCGGTACGGAGAATCATCTCCTTCTTCTTGACCTGCGCAATAAAGGCCTGACAGGAAAAGTGGCCGAAAAGGCGCTGGACGAAGTAGGTATCACTACGAACAAGAATACGATTCCATTCGATCCGGAAAGCCCGTTCGTGACAAGCGGTATCCGTGTCGGTACGGCAGCCGTAACGACGCGCGGTTTCAAAGAGGAAGAGATGAAGGAGATCGGGGATCTGATCGCATTCACCCTCGATCACCATGAAGAGCCCGGGAAACTGAAAGAAGCGAAGGAACGTGTACGTGCGCTTACGTCCCGCTTCCCGCTTTACCCCTCCCTGGAAAGTGCGGATGAATAATACGAATAAACGAAAAGTCGCTCGTCTGAGAGCGGCTTTTTGTGTGGAAAATCGTAAGTTCTGTAAGCACTTAGACATGGTTATGTTACGAATTTTTAAACCTTTTGTCCCTCGTTGCAAAACAGCTTATTATTCAGTACAATAAGACAGATATGAATAAAATTAACGAAGGAGAGTGCTTCGATGAGTAACGTTTACGTACTGGACCATCCGCTGATCCAGCATAAACTGACGTACATAAGGAAAAAAGAGACGGGAACGAAAGATTTCCGGGAGCTTGTGGACGAAGTGGCTACACTGATGGCGTTTGAAATTACCCGGGATCTTCCGGTCGAGGAAGTGGATATCCAGACCCCGGTCGTCGATGATGCAAAAGCGAAAGTCCTGTCCGGAAAGAAAGTCGGTCTGGTACCTATTCTGCGTGCCGGTCTCGGCATGGTCGACGGGATGGTAAATATGATTCCGGCAGCTAAAATCGGCCACGTGGGGCTTTATCGTGATCCGGAAACGTTGAAACCGGTAGAGTACTACGTGAAAATGCCGAGTGATATCAGCGAACGCGAACTCATCGTTCTCGACCCGATGCTTGCTACCGGCGGTTCGGCAATCGAAGCTATTCACTCCCTGAAAAAACGCGGGGCGAAACAGATCCGTCTCATGTGTCTCGTGGCAGCTCCGGAAGGCGTGAGGCTGATGCAGGAAGCCCACCCTGACGTGGATATCTATTTAGCGGCTCTCGATGAGAAGCTTGATGAAAAAGGATACATCGTACCCGGTCTCGGGGACGCAGGCGACCGTCTGTACGGAACGAAGTAGGAAGTGGCTATGTCACGTCCGATTAAAGTGCTGACAGTGTTCGGAACGAGACCGGAGGCTATTAAAATGGCTCCTCTCGTTCTTGAATTGAAAAAGCGGAGCAATGATTTCGAAACGTCAGTGGCCGTCACGGCCCAGCACCGGGAAATGCTCGACCAGGTACTCTCGATCTTCGATATCAGACCCGACTACGATTTGAACGTCATGAAAAAGAAACAGACGCTTGCCCACGTTACCACCGGTGCGATGGAGGGGCTGGATGAAGTGATGAAGGAGGCAGCTCCGGATATCATACTTGTCCACGGGGATACGACGACGACGTTTGTCGCCTCCCTGACCGGATTTTACAATCAGATTCCGGTGGCCCACGTGGAGGCGGGACTCCGGACGTGGGATAAAAAGACTCCTTTCCCTGAGGAGATGAACCGTCAGCTGACCGGGGTGCTCGCCGATCTCCACTTTGCCCCCACCAATCAGGCAAGGGACAATCTGCTTCTTGAAAACAAAAGGGAAGATCAGATTTTCGTCACCGGAAACACGGCGATTGATTCCCTTAAAACGACGGTGGATGAGGCGTATTCCAGTAAAGTGTTCGATTCGCTGGAAGGACGTCGCCTCGTACTTATGACTGCCCACCGGCGCGAGAATCTCGGTATGAATATGAAAAGAATGTTCAGGGCTGTGAAGCGGATCGTTGAGACTCATAAGGACGTGGTAGTCGTATACCCGGTTCACCTGAATCCGGAAGTACAGGAAACCGCAGAAGATATTCTCGGAGGCTGGGAGAGGATCAAGCTGATCTCTCCGCTCGACGTCATCGATTTTCATAATTTCGCCTCCCGGGCCCACCTTATTCTTACCGATTCCGGCGGCGTGCAGGAGGAAGCACCTTCTCTCGGCGTCCCTGTACTGGTTCTCCGTGACACTACGGAACGTCCGGAGGGGATAGATGCGGGCACGATAAAACTGGCCGGGACGGACGAGGAAAACATATTCAGACTGGCCGATGAGTTACTTTCGGACCCGGAGGCCCATGCAAAAATGTCAGGAGCCTCCAATCCGTACGGGGATGGCCAGGCGTCTGCCCGTATCGCGGAAGGACTCCGGTATTTCTTCGGAAAGACCGACAGAAAACCGGCCCCGTTCGAAATCGAATGAAAGCCGTCTGACCCCGGGACAGGTTCGGGTGTTTATCTCCGATCCCCCCTGTTGCAGGAGGGATCACCCCTTATGGAACAAACGTTTGCACACCCTTTTAAATTTCCTTGCTGAAATGTGGCAGAAATGTGAAAAAAACCGGGTTTATTGTTTACACTTTTATTCCACAAATTATTGACACTACAACAGTGCTAATGTAATCTTACATAGTGTGGAATGATAAGGTTTTCATGCAAAGAAAAGCTTGCACACAAAGGGAACGGGTGAGACGGTGTATGGGAAAATCGAACGGTTCGTTCCGGACAATCGGTCTTGTCAGCGCCATATCATCACAGCTGGCAGGAGGCATCCTCGTCGGTATCTATGCCGGCAAATGGGTGGACGGACAGTTCGGGAGTGACCCGCTGTTTCTGATTCTCGGTCTCCTGACCGGTCTTTCAGCAGGTACATACGGAACGATTCATTTAGTAAGGAAGTACACGGGGGACGATTAACTTGAAAGACTTTGATGTTATGGCGACCCGTCAACGTAAATGGATGTTCTACCTTCTCGCACTATTGGTTCTCGCCTATGGACTTACTCCATGGAAAGCATTTTTCCTCGGGACACTTCTCGGCACCGTACTCAGCTTCTACAATCTGTGGTTGATGCAGCGCAAGATGAAGCAGCTCGGGGAAACAGTAGCCGCCAATAAGTCGATGAAGGGGATCGGCACGTTCACGAGACTTGCGAGCGGAGCGCTCGCCGTCGTTGTCGCCCTTCAATTCGAAGAATACTTCCATTTAATTGGCGTAGTATCGGGCCTGATGACAGCTACGGTTGTCATTTTTATAGATGCCTTCATTAATTCTAGCAAGGATAGTAAGATGGAAGAGAGGTGAAGAGATTGGATCACGAAGCACCAATGTGGAATGAAGCGTTTGGCATACCATGGTTAACTTTTAACCTGTCGAACGTCCTCATGATGTTTGTCGCGTCTCTCATAGTCTTTATTGTGTGCGTTGCAGCAACAAGGAATCTGCAGCGACACCCGAAAGGCATGCAGAATGTGATTGAGTGGACCGTCGATTTTATAAAGAATATCATCGGCACCAACATGGACTGGCGAACAGGAAAGATGTTTCTGCCGCTTGGTTTAACGTTATTCCTCTACATATTTGTCTCAAACATGCTGGGGGTTATCGTTACCGGAACTGTCGGACACACGTTATGGTGGAAGTCACCGACTGCAGATCCTCTGATAACGATGACATTAGCTGTCATGGTAGTGGTGCTTACCCACTACTACGGGATCAAACTGAAGGGATCCAAAGAGTACGCAAAGGATTATGTACGTCCGTTGCCGTTCCTCCTGCCCTTCAATATCATTGAAGAATTTTCGAACACTTTGACGCTCGGTCTGCGTCTTTACGGGAACATTTACGCAGGCGAGATTCTTATCAGCCTGCTTCTGGGACTGGCATCAAGCGGTTTCTTCGGTTTCCTTGGAGCGTCAGTGCCGATGGTCGCCTGGATGGGTTTCAGTACATTCATCGGTTTTATCCAGGCATTCATTTTCGTTATGTTGACGATGGTTTATATGTCTCACAAAGTGAGCGAAGACCATTAACATATTTTTTTGAAACAACTAATCATTAATAAAATATTTGGGGAGGATTTACATTATGAATCTTTTAGCAGCAGCTATCGCAGTAGGACTGGCAGCACTTGGTGCCGGTATTGGTAACGGTTTGATCGTAAGTCGTACGGTAGAAGGAATTGCACGTCAGCCGGAGCTTCGCAGTGCCCTTCAGACAACAATGTTCATTGGTGTGGCTCTGGTTGAAGCGGTTCCGATCATCGGTGTTGTAATCGCGTTTATCGTAATCGGCGGCTAATGTCGTACATCTGAACAGGGCGGAGTCTATCTTCGCCTTTCTTATATCTGTTTGGTACCCGGTAAGAACATGTAGGAAACGATATATTTCTGGCACTAGCGCTTGTACCTGACGCCTTTTTAAGCCGACGGTTAATCGGGGAACGGGCCGGGTGTCGGCGCTATTCTTATGTATGTTTAGGTATGTTGAGGAAAGAAAGGAGTGAGAGCTGTGTACGGGTTGACTGATAACCTGATTGTTCAGGCAAGTGGTTTTGCATTCGGAGATGCGATTATCCAGTTATTCTTCTTCATCATTTTGCTGGCACTGTTGCGCAAATTTGCGTGGGGCCCGCTCATGAATATGATGAAAGAACGGGAAGATTACGTTTCCGGTGAGATAGAAACAGCGGAGAAAAGCCGTGAAGAAGCAGCACGCCTTCAGCGTGAAGCCTCCGAAGAATTGAAACAGACGCGTCAGGATGCACAGAAGATCATCGAAGATGCGCGTCAGACGGCTACAAAACAGGAGAAAGATATTATCGCTTCTGCAAGAAACGAGTCCGACCGTATGAAAGAATCGGCACGACAGGAAATCGAGCAGGAGAAAGAAAAAGCTGTACAGCAGCTTAAAGATCAAGTCGCTTCCATGTCCGTCATGATTGCATCGAAAGTTATCGAAAAAGAACTGTCCGAAGAGGATCAGAAACAGCTTATCGAACAATACGTGAATGAACAGGGAGAAGAGCGATGAGCGAGACAGTCGTAGCAAAAAGATACGCAGATGCCCTCTTTGAGCTCGGACAGGAAAAATCGAAACTTGATGTTTTTCAGGAAGAAATGAACATATTGAAAAAAGTGGCGCGCGAGAACCCTTCGTTAGAAAATGTTCTCAAGCATCCACGCATTCCGGCCGACCGTAAGAAGGAAGTCATGACGAACAGCTTCAAAGGTTTCTCCGAAGAAGTGCTTCACACGCTTCACCTTCTTATCGACCGTCACCGTACGGACCTTATGGTTCCGCTTGCGGACCGTTTCCTTGCCAGGGTGAACGATTACCAGGGCGTGCAGGAAGCTGTCGTTTACACAGTAAGGGAAATGTCGGAGGATGAGAAACAGCGTTTGTCCAGAACGTTTGCACCGAAAGTAGGAAAGGATTCCCTTATTATCGATAACCGCGTGGATCCGGATCTTCTCGGTGGAATGCGTATACGTATCGGGAACCGGATTTTCGACGGATCCCTCCGTGGCAAACTCGATCAAATGGAACGTAAGCTGCTCTCAGCGAACAATAGAGGATAGGGGTGAAACCGCATGAGCATCAATGCTGAAGAAATCAGTAGTCTGATTAAACAACAGATTGAAAATTATGAAGCAGACATGGAAGTTACCGATGTCGGTACCGTCATTGAAGTCGGAGACGGCATCGCCCGTGCTCATGGCTTGGATAACGTCATGGCCGGGGAACTCGTTGAATTCTCAAACGGTGTTATGGGACTTGCACAGAACCTGGAAGAAAGTAACGTCGGTCTCGTTATATTGGGACCGTTCACAGATATCAAAGAAGGCGACGAAGTCCGTCGTACCGGCCGCATCATGCAGGTACCGGTAGGCGAGGAACTTCTTGGCCGCGTCGTCAACCCGCTCGGACAGCCGGTTGACGGCCTCGGGAACATCGAAACGACGAAAACCCGTCCGATCGAATCTCCGGCTCCAGGCGTTATGGACCGTAAGTCCGTGGAAGAGCCGCTTCAGACCGGTATTAAGGCGATCGACGCACTTGTACCGATCGGCCGTGGCCAGCGTGAGCTGATCATCGGAGACCGTCAGACCGGTAAAACGTCTGTAGCACTGGATACGATTCTGAACCAGCACGACCAGGACATGATCTGTATCTACGTCGCCATCGGTCAGAAAGAATCGACTGTCCGCAGTACTGTAGAAACACTCCGCCGTCGCGGAGCACTTGATTATACGATCGTCGTGACCGCCAGTGCTTCCCAGCCGGCACCACTTCTTTACCTGGCGCCATACTCCGGTGTATCCATGGGAGAAGAATTCATGCATAACGGAAAACACGTACTCGTCGTGTACGATGACCTGTCGAAACAGGCGTCCGCTTATCGTGAACTCTCCCTTCTCCTTCGTCGTCCGCCAGGCCGTGAAGCATTCCCGGGAGACGTATTCTACCTTCACTCCCGTCTTCTTGAGCGTGCGGCAAAACTGAGTGACGCCAAAGGCGGAGGCTCGCTTACCGCACTTCCATTCGTCGAAACACAGGCCGGAGACATTTCCGCCTACATTCCGACGAACGTCATCTCGATTACGGATGGTCAGATCTTCCTGCAGTCCGACCTGTTCTTCTCCGGTGTACGACCGGCGATCAACCCGGGTCTATCCGTATCCCGTGTAGGTGGTTCCGCCCAGCTTAAAGCTATGAAGAAAGTGGCCGGTACACTTCGTCTGGATCTTGCTTCCTTCCGTGAGCTTGAGGCATTCGCCCAGTTCGGTTCGGATCTGGACAAAGCGACACAGGCGAAACTGAATCGCGGGGCACGCACGGTGGAAGTTCTGAAACAGGGACTGCACCAGCCTATATCCGTCGAGAAACAGGTAATGATCATTTATGCTCTTACAAAAGGGTACATTGATGACATTCCGACTGAAGAAGTAACCCGTTTCGAGCGTGAGTTCCACGACTGGCTCGATAACAACCGTAAAGATCTTCTTCAAAAAATCCGCGAAACAGGCAAACTTCAGGACGATGAAGTGATGGCCGAAGCGGTTACTGAATTCAAGAAAACCTTCGTAGTTGCCGAATAAACAGTAAGGATTCAGAAAACCTTCGTCTTAAAAAAGGAAGGAAGACCGCAACAGACTTCCTTCCTGCACGGACGGACAGACAGAGTTTTTAAGAAAGGGTGGTGAATCAGCTTGGCATCCCTTAGAGAGATTAAAGGTCGTATTAGTTCCACGAAAAAAACGAAACAGATCACGAAAGCGATGCAGATGGTTTCAGCTTCCAAACTGAACCGTGCGGAAGAGAACGCAAAATCCTTCGTACCGTACAGTGAGAAAATCCAGGAAGTCGTCGCCAGTATCGCTCAAGGGGGAGGAGATGCATCCCACCCGATGCTTGAGGAGCGGGAAGTGAAACGTAGAGGCTACGTTATCGTCACTTCGGACCGCGGTCTTGCAGGAGCATACAACGCAAGTATTCTGCGGAAAGCTTATCAGGACATCTGGAACAATCATACCTCTGCCGACGAGTACAGAATCATAGCCATCGGCCGGATCGGCCGGGACTTTTTCCGGAAACGGAATATGGCAGTGGATAAAGAAATCACCGGTGTGGCCGACCAGCCTGACTTTGAAGATATCAAAGAACTGGCCTCCGAAACGGTCGATCTTTTCACCGAAGAAGACATCGATGAACTTTACGTCTACTACAGCCACTACGTCAGTGCGATTACCCAGGAAGTGAAGAAGACGAAAGTACTTCCGCTCAACGATATCTCTGCTGAGCAGGCAACGAAATCATCGTCTGCTTCCTACGAATATGAACCGAACCAGGAAGAAATTTTGTCAGTGCTTCTGCCGCAGTATGCGGAAAGTCTGATTTACGGAGCACTTATAGACAGTAAGGCCAGTGAACATGCTGCACGTATGACGGCAATGAAAAGTGCGACCGACAACGCCGACGATCTTATCGACGACTTGTCACTCACGTACAACCGTGCCCGTCAGGCAGCAATCACACAGGAAATCACCGAAATTGTCGGTGGTGCATCCGCCCTCGAATAGTAAGACGGGGGAGAAGTTAAGTTAGGAGGGAATAGCAGATGAGTGTTGGACGCATAACACAGGTTATGGGACCGGTCGTAGACGTCACTTTCGACGATGGCCAACTCCCTGATATTAACAACGCTCTCGTTGTGGAACGGGATGGCAGCGAAGATTTGACATTCGAAGTAGCTCTTCACCTCGGTGACAATGCTGTTCGTACCATTTCCATGGGCTCGACAGACGGAGTGCAGCGAGGACTTGAAGTGAAAGATACAGGCGGTGCAATCAACGTACCAGTAGGGGACGTAACGCTTGGCCGCGTATTCAACGTACTTGGTAACAACATCGACCTCGACGAACCGCTTGCGAGTGACGTTCGCCGGGAACCGATTCACAGACTGGCGCCTACGTTTGAACATCTGGCGACAGAAACAGAGATTCTTGAAACGGGTATTAAAGTCGTAGACCTGCTCGCCCCTTACGTAAAAGGTGGTAAAATCGGTCTCTTCGGCGGTGCCGGTGTAGGGAAAACAGTACTTATCCAGGAACTGATCAACAACATCGCACAGGAGCACGGAGGTATTTCCGTATTCGCAGGTGTAGGGGAGCGTACCCGTGAAGGGAACGACCTTTACTACGAAATGAAAGACTCCGGTGTTATCTCGAAGACAGCGATGGTGTTCGGACAGATGAACGAACCGCCTGGCGCCCGTATGCGTGTCGCGCTTACAGGACTTACGATGGCTGAGCACTTCCGTGATGAACAGGGGCAGGACGTACTGCTGTTTATTGATAACATTTTCCGTTTTACCCAAGGAGGTCTGGAAGTTTCCGCCCTGCTTGGACGTATGCCTTCCGCTGTTGGTTACCAGCCGACTCTGGCAACGGAAATGGGTCAGCTTCAGGAGAGAATCACGTCCACGGACAAAGGTTCCGTAACATCGATCCAGGCGATCTACGTACCTGCCGATGACTATACAGACCCGGCTCCTGCGACGACGTTCGCCCACCTCGATGCGACGACGAACCTGGAACGTAAGTTGTCCGAGCAGGGTATTTATCCTGCCGTGGACCCGCTTGCTTCCACGTCCCGTGCCCTTGACGCAGATATCGTGGGAGAAGAGCATTACAACGTTGCGCGTGAGGTGCAGCAGACGCTGCAGAAATACAATGAACTTCAGGATATCATCGCCATTCTCGGTATGGATGAACTTTCGGATGAGGATAAACTCACGGTTTCCCGTGCACGCCGCATTCAGTTCTTCCTTTCCCAGAACTTCCACGTTGCCGAGCAGTTCACCGGCCAGAAAGGGTCCTACGTTCCTGTATCGGAAGCTGTAAAAGGTTTCAAGGAGATCCTTGCCGGTAAACATGACGACATTCCGGAAGACGCCTTCCGTCTTGTCGGCCGTATTGAGGACGTTGTAGAAAAAGCGAAGGACATGGAGTAAGTACAGGAAGGATGACAGGTGTCTCTTAAGCAGGCACTTGTTATTCCATTGCCGAAGGAGGTAGATCCATGAGCACACTAACAGTGAGTGTTGTTACTCCTGACGGCCCGGTATTAGAGGAAGATTTCAATATGGTCAGTGCCAAGGCGGAAAGCGGTGAACTCGGTATTTTGCCCGGTCACATCCCAATGGTAGCTCCGCTTACGATAAGCGCGGTGCGACTGAAAGGGGACGGCGATTCCCGGAGAATAGCTGTAAGCGGCGGATTTCTTGAAGTTCGTCCCGACAAAGTAACGATCTTGGCGCAGTCGGCAGAACTTCCCTCGGATATCGATGTGGAACGTGCCCGAAAAGCGAAAGAACGTGCGGAACGCCGCCTGAAAGAAAAGCAGGACGATATTGATTTTCGACGGGCAGAACTGGCACTTAAACGGGCAATGAACCGTCTGGATGTATACAATAATAATTTTTAAACTGCTTTCCCGAGGGAGAGCAGTTTTTTTTGTTGCAACTTCTCTTCACATCCTCTAAGCTAATGAAATGACCGTGACCGTGTGGAACGGGGATTCTCTCCTCATCAATGCGGAAAGAAAAACATACACCCCCAAGAAAGAACGGGTACGTCCCGAAATGATTTACTATTTCCCGGGAAATGTCGAAGGAGGAAATTTACGATGGAAGATGTGTTTGTCCAGGAAGCACTGATGAGTATGACTTCTCACCTTATTTTTATAGTAATCAGCTGGTACGCTCTCCAGTCGCTGAATCTGGATGGATTGTTCCGGAAGGGGAAAGTGTTCGAAGCCAGAATACTGGTGATATTTCTTACGATTGCAATAGGAACGACCGTGAGCAGATTCTTCCTGGATTTTCTTTCGTGGTCTAATAGTCTCACTTATCTGTTTTGACAGAAAAGCGTTTATCAGAAAAACATGTAGGGAAATTGTTTATTAAACAACATTTAAAGGAAAAAGCAATTTTTACATCCCATCGCCAAATATCCCACTTTTAGCCCTTGCGCTTTTGTTGACAGTGGTGATACGATTAGTGTTGTTTTGTTTGTGTGAAAAAGGTCACTAATGTGAATTGAAGAAACTTTTGATGAAAATTGGAACTGTAATTAATGATGGGTGAATATGATAACTAAGAATCTCGACGCAGAGGAGAATGTATGGTGGAAAAAATCATCGTCCGCGGTGGCGGCAAACTGAACGGTAGTGTAAAAGTAGAAGGTGCCAAGAACGCCGTGTTGCCTGTGATCGCAGCAAGTATTATTGCAAGTGAAGGAAAAAGTGTATTGCATGAAGTCCCTGAGTTGGCGGATGTAACGACGATTAATCAAGTCATCTCTCACATGAATGCCGAAGTGAGAACTTCCGGAAATACGGTGACAGTGGATGCGTCCCAGCCGCTTAAGACGGAAGCTCCTTTCGAATACGTGCGTAAAATGCGCGCTTCCGTACTCGTACTCGGCCCGCTCCTTGCCCGCTACGGGCACGCTAAAGTAGCTCTCCCCGGCGGATGTGCCATCGGGTCACGCCCGATCGATCAGCATCTGAAAGGTTTTGAAGCTATGGGCGCCGAGGTGACGGTCGGAGACGGCTATATCGAAGCGAACACAAACGGCCGTCTGAAAGGCGCGAAGATTTATATGGATTTCCCGAGTGTCGGTGCCACTGAGAATCTCGTAATGGCAGCAGCTCTCGCGGATGGAAAGACCGTAATTGAGAACGCAGCGAAAGAACCGGAAATCGTCGACCTGGCCAACTACCTGAACAAGATGGGGGCCAACATCGTCGGAGCCGGAACGGAAACGATAAAAATCGACGGGGTCGAAAAACTCCACGGTGCGGAACATACGATTATCCCGGACCGCGTCGAAGCGGGGACTTTCATGGTCGCAGCGGCCGTCACGGGCGGAAACATTCTGCTTGAGCGTGCGGAAGCGGAGCATTTGAGAGCCGTTATTTCAAAACTTGAGGAAATGGGCGTATCTGTCGAAGAAGAAGGCGACGGTCTACGTGTCATTGGACCGGAACAGCTGAAAGCGACAGATATCAAAACGATGCCGCACCCCGGTTTCCCGACAGACATGCAGTCGCAGATGATGGCGGCCATGCTGAGGGCGGAAGGTACGAGTGTCATTACGGAGACGGTATTCGAGAATCGTTTCATGCACGTGGAAGAATTCCGCCGTATGAACGCTAAACTGCGGATTGAAGGCAGAAGTGTCATCGTTGATGGCCCTTCGAACCTGCAGGGAGCGGAAGTCGAAGCGACCGACCTTCGTGCCGGAGCAGCACTCATACTCGCAGGACTCGTTGCCGAAGGTGCCACCCGTGTAACGGAGCTTCGTCACATCGACCGCGGTTACGTTGATTTAGCAGGAAAACTCGCAAGTCTCGGAGCAGATATAGAACGTGTTGCTGTCCCAAAGTCTGAGCCTCAGGAATCATTATCAACATCATAATTCATAACAAATCTGAAGCATCGCCCCCGTGGCGGTGCTTTTTTTCGATAATCTGCGGGTGGACGTTTATTTTTTTGGAAAAATAAGACGAAATTCTTTATATTATGATAAAATAATGGAATAGATGCGTTCTTAATATCATATAAACAGTCGCTCGGTTAGGATGGTTGTTCAGTATGGCAAGACTGGGAGGTTCTTCACTCATGTTTGCTGAGGAGATAGGGGTGGATCTGGGTACTGCCAATGCAGTGATATATGTGAAAGGAAAAGGGATACTGCTTAAAGAGCCCTCTGCAGTTGCGATGGACCGGAGGAAGGATACCGTGATCGCAGTAGGTGAACCCGCACAGCGGATGCTCGGCCGTTCGCCGGAGCATATTGAAGTGATTCATCCTCTCCGGGAAGGGGTCATTGCAGATTTTGACACAACCGAAAAAATGCTCAGATATTTTCTCGAAAAAATAAAAGTTCAGCGTCTGTTAAGCAAACCCGGCGTGCTCATCTGTCATCCGGCCGATATAACAGAAATAGAGAAGAAAGCCCTGCTGGAAGCGGCAGAAAAAGCCGGCGGGAAGAAGATCGAGCTGGCCGAAGAGCCGAAAGTGGCAGCCCTTGGCGCCGGAATGGATATTTTTCAGCCCGATGGCAACATGATCGTCGATATCGGAGGAGGAACGACCGGGGTCGCCGTGCTTTCCATGGGAGAAATTGTGTCGGCCCGTCTGATCAGAGGAGCGGGGGATAAATTCAGCACCGATCTCACTACGTACATAAACAAACGATACGCTCTTCAGACAGGGGAGCATACAATCGAAAAAGTGAAGAAAAATATTGCTATAAACGCGGACGCCGGTGAGAGCGATAATATAAAGGTGGAAGGTCTTGATATCATCACCGGACTGCCCCGGGTCATTACAGTCACTTCCGGTGAACTGACAGAAGCTCTCGAAGAGTCGCTCGGGATGATTACACGCACGATAAAAGCCGTTCTGGAAGATACACCTCCGGAGCTGACGACTGACGTAAAAGAACGCGGCATCGTTCTGACGGGGGGAGGAGCTCTGATGAAAGGACTCGGGGTCCGGTTTCGGGAAGAACTTAATATGCCCGTATTTGTCTCTGAAGATCCGCTCCATAGCGCAGCAAAAGGCGCCGGAATGATGCTTGAGGGTAATTTCAGAAGAAATAGAAGGACGTAAACTTAAAAAGGGAAGGCAGGGGAGGCTCATGCTTCGTGGATTTTACAATTCTGCATCGGCGATGGTGGCGAATCAGCGATATCAGGAGACACTGACCAACAATATTTCAAATGCAAATACGCCGGGGTACAAGCAGGACCAGGGAGTGACACGGGCGTTCCCGGAAATGCTCATTAAAGAGTCGGGCCGGCTGCAGCTTCCTGTAAAAAGCGGCCTGAACCTCCCGCAGGACCGGGGTATCGGCTCAATGCACACGGGAATGTATCTTCAGGAAACCGTACCTTCTTTTACGCAGGGGGGGCTCAGGGAAACAGGGACCGCGACAGACGTGGCTCTTCTCCAGAAGGGCGCGCCGGATGAAACAGGGTTCACGTTTTTCAACGTCCGAAATGAAGACGGTGAGACGCGCTATACGCGGAACGGAAATTTCACCGTGGACGGGGAAGGGTTTCTTACCACGAATAAAGGCAACTACGTACTGAACGCCGAAGGGAACCCGGTCCAGACCGGAGGCATGGAGTTTACGGTACGAAATGACGGTACAGTTGAAATAGACGGAGAAGAAGAACCTCTCGGCATTACGTACACGCCGGATGCTTCCCAGTTTATAAAAGAAGGGGGTGACCTGTTCCGGGCAGGGGAAGATGCTGTAACGGAAGAGGCCCGGGGGAAAGAGGATATGGAGTTCGAAGTCAGGCAGGGGATGCTTGAACGGTCGAACGTCGATGCTCAGGCCACGATGACCGAAATGATGAGTAACTACCGGTCCTTTGAATTGAATCAGCGTGTGCTGCGTGCCTACGACCAGAACCTGCAGTCGGCCGTCACCGAAATCGGCAGAGTCCAGGGATGAACTTACTGAACGGGAAACCGGGGAAGAATAGAGGAGGAGGGAAACTGTGGTAAATCGTGCAATGATGCAGTCAGCCGTAACGATGGGCCAGGTGCAGCGAAAGCTTGATATCATCGGACAGAACATTTCAAATGCGAACACGGCCGGATACAAATCCAGGCAGGCCGATTTCACTTCACTTCTCACTCAGAACATAGACAACCTGAAAGATAAAGAAGCTGCTGTCGGACGCCGGACGCCGGATGGAATCCGTCTCGGATCAGGTGCCCGGCTCGGACATACGAACCTCGATCTGAAGCAGGGGACGGTCCGGACGACGGACAGGGAACTCGATCTCGCGCTTTTGAAAGAGCGTCATCTGTTCCGTGTTCAGGTGCCGACGGAGGCAGGAAACGAAACGCAGTACACACGGGCCGGGAACTTTTATTTTTTGCCGGTGGAAAACGATCAGCTTATGCTGACGACGGGGGAAGGCCACCCGGTTCTCGGGGACGACGGAGAGGAGATCCGCCTCGATAACGGTTTTGACGACTTCACGATCCGGGGAGACGGCTCGATTTCCGTGAAGAGAGGCGACCGTGAAGAGACGGAAGCAAGTATCGGTATCGCGGAGGCCATCCGTCCGCGCATGCTCGAGACAACGGAGGGGAACCGTTTCCGTCTGCCCGATACGGAGGCTCTCGGGTTTAACGAAGAGGAGATCCTTGCCGCTGTGCAAAATGAAGATCGCTCCGTCCGCAGCAATTCATTGGAGGCATCGAACGTGGATACCGGACAGCAGATGACCGGGATGCTCCAGATGCAGCGGGCCTATCAGTTCAACGCCCGGGCTTTATCGACGTCGGATGAAATGATGGGACTCGTCAATCAGTTGCGATCCTGAATATAAGGAGATTTATGTATGGTAGAAAATACGAGAAAGAACTACAGAAAGAATAAAACGAACGAAGCGAAGACACGGAACAAGAGACGGAGAGCACTCCCGATCTGGCTGCGTCTCATCATCGTCGTGCTTCTATGCCTGCTTGCGCTCGTCGTCGGGCTGATGATCGGTTACGGCGTCATAGGCGGAGGCAATCCGCTTGAAGTGTTCGACTGGTCGCTGTGGCAGCAGATCATCGATATCATGACAGGAGCAGAGTGACGGATCACTCTGCTCTACTTTTTCCCTGTAACCATTTGAATAAGTCTGATGACGATAAGAACGATGGCTGCGATGACGAGCAGATGAATGATAGCTCCAAGATCGATGACGAAGCCGACCAGCCACAGTATCAGGAGAATAACTATTATTGTCCATAACATATCTTTCCACCTCCTTCTTAACGTTCTATACCCTTACTGGGAGAATCGGCAAACCTTTTTGCGTTCCACAGAAAACATACTTATAATGTAGGAAAAAAGGAGAGTGTACATATGCTTGATATTAATGAAATCAAAGAAATCATTCCGCACCGCTACCCGTTTCTGCTCATCGATGAAGTCGAGGAGCTCGAAGAAGGCGAGCGGGCGGTCGCTTATAAAAATGTAAGCGTCAATGAACCGTATTTCCAGGGCCACTTCCCCGACTATCCGGTAATGCCGGGAGTACTGATCACGGAAGCGCTGGCCCAGACCGGTGCTGTCGCTATGCTGAAGAAAGAGGAGAACCAGGGGAAACTCGCCTTCTTCACCGGCATCGACAAGTGCCGCTTCAAACGTCAGGTGAAGCCCGGGGATCGACTGAAGCTGGAAGTGGAAATCGTCCGGCTCAAAGGCCCGATGGGTAAAGGGAAAGCTGTTGCTTCCGTAGACGGCGAAGTCGCCTGCGAAGCGGAAATCATGTTCGCCCTGAAATAAAAGGAAGCGACCTCTCTCAGGGAGGTCGTTTTTGTTTGGAAAAAAACGGTTCACACGTAGTGTACACCCCGCCCTTGTCCTTTTTCGTTAAAATGACGAGCGAGCGCGCGTCTGATCTGTTTGTCGGAAGCGACGCGGCACCAATTTCGTGCCGAAGAAAGGGTGAGACGCATCTCCGGAAAGAGAAGACGGAATTCCTTCAGCGCTTCATAAATGAGCCGGCCCGCCGGGTAATGGTTGTCACAGTCCGGACAGAAGAATGTTTTGAACTGGCGGCACACGGGTCCGGCACAGCCCGGACAGAACAGATTTTTGTGCAGTTCCCCGTAGAGAACATCCTGTGTCGCAGACGGCTCTTTTCTGTGCAGGGAACAAAGCAGGTCCGCCAGTTTGTGGTGGGTGGCCGTCAGAACCCCGGCAGCAGCGTGACGGGTGATATGACTTTTCCACTGCGGGAGAAAAAGAAAAGAATCGGTTACAGGGGCATGGTACAGGAAGAAATGGGGGTGAGGGAAAACGACGTAGGCCCGGACCGGAAAAGAATATCCGTGTTCTTCGAGCAGCTGGTGCAGCAGGGTGCGGGCGCGCAGAAGCTGATGCAGGGGATTGAGGATCACTTTACCGCCGGAGAGTTTGAAGTCCCCATCCTCATACACGAAGTCGCCGTTATAGTACTTCACTTCGTACAGGTAAATCGCATCCGGGCGGATGAGCAGCGTATCCAGCTGAAAGGTGGAACCGCGGCAGGTCAGCCGCAGGTCGTGAAGCTGAAGTGTCTCTTTGGACACGGTCCCGGTCATCCGATCGAAAAGCTGCTCCCCTTCCCATCCTTTCTCGAGCCGGCTTTTCTGCAGCAACTCCTGCTCCGTCAGCGTTTTTCTTTTCTCCAGCGCGTGCAGAATCTTCAACTGGACCGGCTTGTCCCGTTTTTTTCTGATCAAATGCATCATCCTTTCTATATGTTTCTTCATTATTATACCTTAAGGAAAAGGAATGAGTGCGGAAAGTTCGCCTGAAGCGTGGAATCGTGCCGTTCAGCTTCCCTTTTCCTGTCCGAAGGTCACGAAACAGCGGGAATCGTTACGTTCAGAGCGCCTGGTCCGGCACGAAGGGCACGATTACGGCAGAAACGTTACCTTCAGCGAAAAAATAAGCACCCGAAGGGCACGATTCGTGCTCCGAACGGCAGAAATTTTGTCACAGCGGGGTAAATTTCCTAAATAGATTGGAAAAACCCGTGACCTTCTGTAAAATAGGGAATAGTAGAGGATTCGAAAACTAAAGTCGGGGTGAGAATAATTATGAAATATCGTGCATCACAGGAACTTACATCAATGATCATTGGTGATTATGAAGAGTTGATCAATGCTATTCCGGAAGAGAAAGTTGCCGTATATCTGTATACGAACCGCATGTACCATTCTACATACGTGCCGGAAGACGGGCTGTATCAGTTTGTGTTCCGTCATTTTTACAGACTGGAGAATCCGAGCCTGACTCAGGACTTCAAGGACAGGTTCTTCGATCTGATGGAAGGCGTGCGCGGAGAGACGCGTCCGAATGTCTACCACATTACGAAAAGCCTGTATGAAGTGGCGAACCACAAGGGTGCTTACACGCTGCAGTTCCCTCTGGCGACGGCGATGCTGCACGCGATAAACCCGGCCTTCCCGCACTATGATACCCAGGTATTCAAAGCTTTTGATTTCTCATCTGCGTATCACCTGTCCGGGTTCTACAAGAAGATGAAGCGGTATATCGATCAGTACCGTCATATGTACGAAACGTATCAGAAACTGATCGATCTTGAAGAAATGCAGCCGGTATTCGATCATTTCGATGAACGGTTCGGAGGATATCAGCTTCCCGTTGAGAAAAAAATAGATTTGATCGTATCACAGCTGGGCTCTACGTTATAAACAATGATGAGCTGTCGCGTACAGGCGACAGCTTTTTTTCTGATAATAAATGAGAGCGTTTTTATACTTTTCACACTGAAGGAGTATGCCCCATGAAACGAGGAATTTTACTTTCGCTTTTGCTGATACTGCTGGCAGCCTGTTCAAGTGACGAAACGGAAGAAGAAAAGACACGGGTCACCCCGGTGGAAACAGAGGAAATAAGGGAAGGCACATTCACCGTGGAACGGGAGATCATTGCCCGGGCCGAGCCTTCTGCCACGTCCCCTGTCGTCCCCGGCGCCCCCGGAGAAATTACGTTTATCAGTGTGGAAGAAGGAGACAGCGTGGAAAGAGGCGATGCGCTGGCTGAAATTACTCCCGGCCAGGGAGAGTCTCAGGTGGAACTTCAGGAAAACGCACTGGCTCAGGCACGGCAGCAGCTGGATCAGGCGATCGCCTCCCGTGATGACGCGGAAGAAGCTGTCGAAAGAGCGAAGGATCAGGAAGCACCGGAAGGACTGAGCGGGCTGCTCGGTCCTTCGGAACAGGAACTAGAAGGTCAGGTGGCCCAGGCCGAACAGCAGCTCAGTCAGGCCAGCTCCGCCGTCGAGTCGGCACGGCTGCAGGTGGAACAGGCGGAAATTCAGCTGGAGCAGGCACGGGAGCAGTCGGGACCGGAGACGCTCACCTCCCCGAGGAGCGGCGTAGTCACCTCCATACAGGGGAACGTCGGAGATATGGCTACGAACCAGCAGCCGTTCGCAACGGTAGTGTCGCTGAACCCTGCTCTCATTACTGCTTCGATTACGGCGGAACAGACATCTCTTTTCGAAGAAGGAGCGAAGTATCAGGTGGACGTGGAAGCATCCGACGAGCCGGTGGAAGCACAGCTGACGAATGTCGCCACCGTGCCCGGGGATACGGGACTTTACAGCGTGGAAGCGGAAATCTCCAACCCGGACGGTTCCATAAAGCCGGGCACGACGGCTGTATTTCAGCTGCCGGAAACGGTCGTTGAGAACACGACGATCATTCCTACGGAAGCGCTCGTTGAGACGTCGGACGAGACTTTCGTTTATAAAGTGGAAGAGAAGAAAGCTGTCAAAGTGCCGGTATCGGTGGAGTCCTCGCAGACGGAAGAATCGGCTGTCACCGGTGACGTCAGCGAAGGGGACAGCGTCGTCACCTCCGGTCAGATCACCCTGACGGACGGGGCGGAGATCCGCATCATCGGGGAGGATGAATAGATGAAGCTCGTACAGACGTCCATCAAGCGCCCCGTCGGTGTCATTATGATCGTCGCTGCCATCCTCGCTCTCGGGTTCGTCTCCCTCAGAAACCTGACGATCGATCTGTACCCGGACATCGATCTGCCGGTTGCAGTCGTGTCGACTTCCTATGAGGAAGCAGCCCCGCAGGATGTGGAACAGCTCGTCAGCCGTCCGATTGAAGGGGCGGTCAGTTCACTTGAAGGCCTCGAAGTACTGCAGTCCCAGTCCCAGCAGGGAGCCTCGCTTATTTTCATGCAGTTTTCGACGGGAGTGGATCTGGACAGTGCTCTTCTTGAAGTGAGAGAAGCGGTCTCCCGGGTATCGGGAGTACTGCCGGAGAATGCCGGGGAGCCGAGCGTGCTGCGATTCGATCCCCAGGCTCTGCCGATTATGACAATCGGACTGTCGGGAGACACGCCGGCGGAGCTTCAGCAGATCGCCGAAGACCAAATCGTTCCTTATCTGGAGCGGCAGGGTGGAGTCGCTTCGATTTCCGTCGAGGGCGGCCGTACCGAAGAAGTTCAGATTGAAATCGAAAGGGAAAAACTCGCCCGATTAGGCATCGATAGTCAGACGATAATCCAGACTCTGAACGCTTCCAATCAGGCGGCGACAGCAGGGTCCGTCGATAAAGGGGATAAGAACCTCCGTATCCGTGTGAACGGGGAATTCGATTCGATTGATGACGTCAAGAACACCGTCCTGACCACGGAGTCCGGAGATCGTCTGAAGCTCGACCAGATCGCCATGGTGGAAAAAAGGATCGAAGACACCGGGACTGTCTCGGAAGTGAACGGGGAGACGGCCGTCGTACTGTCCGCTCTGAAAAAGACGGATGCGAACACGGTGGAGACGGCTGAAAACATCCAGACCGCGATGGATGAAGTAGCTCCCGAACTGCCGGAGAACGTGGAGATGAAGACCGTGCTCGATACATCGGAGTTCATCAAAGTCTCGATCAACAGCGTCATCGTGAACATCATTATCGGTGGTCTGTTTGCCGTCGCGGTACTGCTTCTGTTTCTGAAGAGTATACGGGCGACGCTCGTCATCGGAATCTCCATTCCGATTGCGATCATATCGACGTTCACTCTCATGTATTTTACCGGGGAGACGCTCAACGTTCTGACGATGGGCGGACTGGCGCTCGGTATAGGGATGATGGTGGACAGTTCCATCGTGATCCTTGAAAATATCGTCAGCTACCGGCAGCGAGGATTCTCGATGAAGGAAGCAGCGGAGAAAGGGGCCTCCGAACTGGCTCCGGCCGTTATCGCTTCCGCCACTACGACACTCGTCGTATTCCTGCCGATCATGCTGGTGGACGGAATCGCCTCCGAGCTGTTCACGCCGCTCGCCCTGACCATTTCGTTCGCCCTGCTCGCTTCTCTCGCCGTTTCGGTGACGCTTATACCTATGCTGTCCTCCAAACTTTTGACGAAAGCGATGCGCGACGGGAAGCGGAACTGGTTTGACCGGCTCCTCGGAAAAATGAACAGGGGATATCAGCGGGTGCTGAGGAAAGTGCTGAAATTCCGCAAAACGACCGTGCTGCTCACGATTCTCTCCATAGGAGGCAGTATAGCGCTCATCCCGCTCGTTGGAACTTCTTTCATCCCGGAATCCGATCAGGGGCAGATAGAAGTCGACGTTTCACTTGAGCGTGGGACATCTCTTGAAGAAACAGAAACCGTTACTTCGGAGATAAGCAAGCGTCTGAATGAGTTCAGTGACGTAGTCGACGTCCATTACCTGTCAATCGGCAGCGGAGAAATGGGGCTGGCCGGCGGCAGTGCTGACCGGGCCAGTTACACCGTACAGCTCGTGGACCCGGGAGACCGGGAGCGGTCCACGCAGGAAGTGATGGAAGATATGGAGAATGATCTCAGTGACGTCGTCGGAGCCGAGGTCGAAGTGACGGAGATGAGTGCCGGACTCGGAACCGGGGCTCCGCTCGAGGTGCAGATCAACGGCCAGGACAACGCGGTGCTGAACGAACTGGCAGAACAGATCGTGTTGATTATGAAAGATGTCGAAGGGGTAGTCGCTCCCTCCTCTTCGACGGAAGACTCCGAACCACAGCTCGACATCCAGGTCGACCGTAACAAAGCGAGCGGATACGGGCTTACGGAACAGCAGGTCATTTCACAGGTGCAGCTGGCGTTCCAGGGACAGACGGCCACCCGTTACCGTGAAGGCGGGGAAGAGCTTGAAGTACGTCTCGTCACGCCGCTCGATGAGAGTGCGGGCATCGCAGAACTGGAAGGTACACCGATATCGACAGCTTCCGGAGACACGGTTCCCTTATCCTCCATCGCAGAGATTGAACAGGTGCAGGGGCCGGTAGCGCTGAACCGGGAGAACCAGCAGCCGCAGGTGAACGTCACGGCAGATATTGGGGAGCGGGACCTCGGCAGTGTCACGGCTGATGTGGAAGAGGAAATCGACCAGCTGAACTTCCCGGAAGGCTATACGTATGAAGTGGGCGGACAGGCCCAGGATATGGAAGAGGCTTTCGGAGACTTATCTGTCGCGCTCCTCTTCTCGCTGTTTCTCGTATATGCGGTGATGGCCGTGCAGTTCGAGAACTTCCTGTTTCCGTTCATCATTATGTTCAGCCTGCCGGCGACTGTCGTCGGTGTAGCGGTCGGCCTGTTTGTTACCGGTCTCCCGCTCAGCATGCCGGCGTTCGTCGGAATAATTATGCTCGCGGGAAT
Organism: Salimicrobium salexigens; assembly: GCF_900156705.1. NCBI lineage: Bacteria > Bacillati > Bacillota > Bacilli > Caryophanales > Bacillaceae > Salimicrobium > Salimicrobium salexigens. The sequence goes on from NZ_FTOK01000006.1 coordinate 185,882, forward strand.
CGTAGTGAACAACGCCATCGTTCTCGTGGATTACATCAACATTTTGAGGCGGCGTTCGTACAGCCGGTACGATGCGATTCTGGAAGCGGGACCCAACCGTCTGCGACCGATTCTGATGACGACGGTGACTACGGTACTCGGCATGGTGCCGCTCGCTCTCGGAATCGGACAGGGAGCGGAAGCCCAGCAGCCGCTTGCGGTAACCATCATTTTCGGACTGACGGTCTCCAGCTTCTTCACGCTGGTGCTGATTCCGGTCGTCTATACGTATTTCGATGACCTCTCTGTTAAAATCAACAACTTTTTTCAGAAAAGAGTTGAATGAAGCTTTCCTTCACTGAAGGAAGGCTTCTTTTTTAAGACTATTAAATTTTATTTACAAAAAGGTTTTGAAGGTTGATAATAAAGGAATTATGGAGAGTGTGAAGTAATTCGCTATGCACGGATTTTTTGTGAAGTATTTCATCTATAACTTGAATGGTACTTTATATAGAACATCATGAAATAATGTGCTATACTTTTTTAGAAAGAAGGTGAGAGATATGATAGGCGATCGTATACAGCATATAAGGAAAAACCGGGGGTACTCCCTGTCTGAACTCGCCGAAAGGGCGAACGTTGCCAAATCGTACCTAAGCTCGATTGAACGCAACATTCAGAAGAACCCGTCGGTTTTATTCCTGGAGAAGATTTCAAAAGAACTCGATGTCTCCATGAACTATCTTCTGCATGGAGAACAGCAGGACGTCAACGAGCCGCTGGATGACGAATGGGTGAACCTGGTGAAAGACGCCATGAGTTCGGGACTCTCCAAGGAACAGTTCAAAGACTATCTGGAATTCAATAAATGGAAGTTGAATAAAAGCGATAAGGAATAAGTGCGCCCGGCAAGGCGGCACTTATTTTTTTGTGAAAAACTGTAGACTTTATTCGTGATAAATAATATAATGTTCTTAATAAAGAAATATGTTTAGAGCACATACAGCCGGGAAACACTAAAATGAAGACAGAGGCAGGAATTTTTACGAGGAAATATCTGGTTTTTGCAGTGGTTTATGATATAATGTGAAATGATATTGAACGAACGGACCAGTTCCGGGCTGATTCATACACCCCGGGATATGGAGCACTCCAGTGAGAGATTTGTAGAAGGGTCCTCACGGATTACTGATTTATAAAGATAAAAACATCAGAAGAAAAAGGTGAGTATTGTGCAACAGCAAGAACAGTTGAAGGAAGTTTTGCAAAACGTCATTCAGAAGGCTGAAACGTCCGAATTGGCGACTTCCCAGGACGTCATCCAACAGTTGATGGAACTTCTTCAAAAATGATTATGTAAAAGAGGGTCTGCCTTAGTATAAGGCAGACTTTTTGTATGGCTGATTTTACGTTTTGCGTGCCCTTCAGAAGCCCGGTGACTGTCTGAAGGTAAGGATTACTGAAGAATCGTGCCCTTCACGCCTGTTAAAAGTCTCCGAAGGTAACGATTACTGAACAATCGTGCCCTTCACGCCCGTTGAAAGCCACCGAAGGTAACGATTACTGAATAATCGTGCCCTTCACGGCCGAAAACCTCCTCCCAAGGGAACGAATACGAACGCTGGCACGAACCGGCCCCAGGAAATACGGCTTTCGTGCCCTTTAGAAGCCTTTCATCCGGCCGAAGGTAAGGAAACCGTCCGAATCGTGCCCTTCACACCTCTTGAAAGCCTCCGAAGGTAACGATTACTGAATAATCGTGCCCTTCACGCCCGTTAAAAGTCCCCGAAGGTAACGATTACTGAATAATCGTGCCCTTCGCACCTCCAAAAAGCATCTGAACGTCACGATTTCCTGGCCGCCTTCTTTTCTCCGGTACACCTTTGTACATACTCTCATAGTACGGTAGAATAGATGAAGATAAATAACGGTGTGCATCTTTATTTCCCCGGAAATAAGAGGATACTTTGCTGCTGGATCTGATGAAATGACCGCCCAGGTATCCTTTTTATTATAGAAACGTATAACTTCCTTACTATTTTCAAAAAAGAAACGAGATTGCCCCCCTTTATCGAAGCGAATTAATGTTATAATGTTGCAGTGCGACTTTTAAGACTGATGAAAGAGGTCGTCGCAAGAAAGAGGCGCGGAGATCGCAAATCCATCAGCGTGCATACAGCGATTTCCGCTGTTACATAAAAAAGTTATCATCATCACAGACATAAAATATCTTTATATCCGAAAAGGTTATCTTAGGGAGCCGTGATAGATATGAAGAGATACCTAGGAGGATTCATCAAATGCAAGCGATCAGCGATAATAACAAATTGAAAAAAGGGCTGGAGGTATATTTCCTGCTGTACATTCTGCTGCAGCCTTTCCTGGATCTCACAGCTTTCGTGAATTTACCTATTTCTGAACCTGTACGTGTCCTTTCCATGGTGGCGGGTGTTTTTTACGTCGTTTTTCTGACAGCACCGTCCAGAGGTAAGAAAATAGCTCTCCTGTACATTGGAGCAGCCGCCGCATTTTTTGCTTTGAATCTTATTAATAACTATATTTTCAAAGATCCTTTCTCGTTAGTAGCGGAGATTACTTACTTAACAAAAACAGCGTACGTTGTAATGATGATTGTCATTTATTACTTTGTAATTGAAGCTCTTTACTCAAGAATCAAGTGGAAAGCTCTGATCAGACAGCTCGTATTCTGGGCCATCTCTGTCGTGAGTATCGTCATGGTCGTGGCGTCCATAACGGACACCGGAAAAAGGAGTTATGGTTATCTCGCAAAAGAAGGGCACTCCGGATGGTTCTTCTCCGGTAATGAGATCAGTATTATTATCGGCATGGGCTTCGGTTTCATGCTGCTCGCCTACATGGTCCGTGACGGGGAGAAAGAGTCACTCTGGAAGCTTCCGCTGGTGGGTCTGACTATTTATGCGGCTCTGACCGTCGGCACAAAAGTCGCCCTCGGTTCCATACTCGCACTTCTCGCCGTAGGTATTCTGGCAGCGCTGATTCAGTGGTGGAAGAAGAAGGGATGGCACAATGTTGTCGTATTGCCCGTCCTTCTTCTGCTGACGGTTATAGCTATTCCTTATACGGCTATCGGGAATAACCTGGATCTGACGATAAGTCAGATTGAAGAAGAGCAGGAAGCGCAGCAGGACAACGACCCGGCAAACAGCCCGGGCGGAGGTTCAGCGGAAGAGGGGGGAGAGACTGCGGACAACAGTACCGGAGAAACTTCCCAATCAGTGGAACAATTACTGAGCAGTCGCGGTGACTTCTTTGACGCGCAGCTGGTGGACTATAAAGAAGCGGGCATCACCCAGAAGCTTCTCGGCATGGGATACGGCGGGAACTACGAAGGAGACCCGAAACTTGTGGAGATGGACTTCTTTGACTGGTTCTTCAACTTCGGAATTATAGGCTTTATTCTATTGAGTGCTCCCATCTGGTTCCTTCTCGGAAGGACCGTCGTATTAATTGTCAAAGCGAAAGGGAAAGTGTTCACGCCGTACTTCCTGCTTACAGGAACGGCTGTCGGTCTCGGACTCGGAGCTGCCTTCACCGCCGGGCACGTATTGTCTTCTCCGGCTTCCGGTTTCTACCTGGCCCTTGCAGTCGTCTATTTAAACTTCGAAACGTATCAGCTGTATAGACAGAATAGCCGTGAGAGCTATCATTTCAGATAAAAAAGGAGCAGCTTCTTTATGAAGAGAATCTTAGTGATTTCCAACATGTATCCGGGAAAACGAAGCAGAACATTCGGTATCTTCGTCAAGAATCACGTGGAAATACTTCGCAGTCGCGGGTTTGAAATAGACGTACTCGGCATCCGTGACCCGCGGATGGGGAAAAAAATTGTCATACAGAAGTATATGAAGTGGCTCGGCAAGTTTGCGTGGCTGCTTCTTAAGAACAGGAAAAAATACGATGTCATCCATGCCCACTACGTATTCCCGTGCGGTCTTCTCGCCCGGATTTTCAAAAAAATATCCGGAGCAGGGATGATCGTCACTTCCCACGGCGGGGACATCGACCGGATGGCAAGAAAGAACAATCTGATTGCCGGAGAAACGAAACGGATTCTCAGGGATGCGGATGCGGTCATCGCTGCCGGGGAGGGACTGCGTCAGGATATAATCAGCGATTTCGGCGGGGATCCGGAGAAAATATCCGTCCTCAGCATGGGAGTGGACCGGAACAAATTCTACCCGCGGGATAAAAGTGTAAGCAAAAAAATGCTCGGGCTTGAGGAAAACTGTTTTCATATCCTGTACGTAGGCAATATAATTAAAGCGAAGGGCATCGAAGAGCTGGTGAATAGTTTTCGGGAAGTGGAAAAGCAGAACAGGAACGTTCACCTTCACCTCGTCGGCGAAGTGAAGGAACCGGACTTTTACAACGAAGTGAAAGCGGCTATTCCGGAATCGTCCAGAAGCAGCATTCATTTCCACCCTTCCGTCAATCAGGATAAACTGGCCGAGTGGATGTCGGCCGCCGATCTGTTCGTCCTGCCTTCCCGCATGGAAGGCCTCGGTCTCGTCGCTATCGAAGCGATGGCCTGCCATACCCCGGTACTTGGTACCCGCGTCGGCGGACTGCAGTATGTGCTGGCAGACGGTAGAGGCGAACTTGTGGAACCGCAGAACGAATGGGCGCTGGTTGAAAGCATGAATAAGCTTATCAACGACCCGGAACTGAGAAAAACGTACGCAGAGCAGGGAGAAACGATGGCACAGAAACATGATTTAGAAGTAGTGGTACGTCAGCTGGGACAGATGTACGAAAAGATGGGGGAGAAATGAATGGCTAAAGATAAAAAGTTACTGCTAATATCTTCAATCGGGGGACATCTCACACAGCTCCTTCAGCTCGATCCGTTATTTTCCCAGTATGACTACCACATCGTGACCGAAAAATCGGCGATTACGAAACAAATGAAGAAGAAGCACCCGGTCTCATTCCTCGTTTACGGGGGCAGGAACTATCCGGTACGTTATATTTTCAAGTTTTCCTTCAACATCCTGAAGTCCTTTTTCCTTTTCCTGAGGGAAAGGCCGGACGTGGTCATTACGACCGGGGCTCATACGGCGGTGCCGATGTGCTACATAGCGAAGCTTTTCCGGAAGAAAGTGATTTACATTGAAAGTTTCGCCAAGACTACGTCACCAAACTTGTCCGGCAGACTCGTCTATCCGATTGCCGACCTTTTCGTCGTGCAGTGGGAATCGATGAAGAAGGTCTACCCGAAAGCAGTGAACGGGGGGTCGATCTATTGATTTTTGTAATTCTCGGTACGCATGAACTCCCCTTTCCGCGACTCTTGAAAGAAGTGGAAAGGCTGAAGATTGACGGGGTCATTGACGAGGAGATCATCGTGCAGAACGGTCATACGGCTTACAGCAGTGAATATATGACTTTCTCTTCTTTCGTCAGTTATGAGGAGATGGACAAACTATTCGATCAGGCGGACCTGATCATTACTCATGCAGGAACCGGATCGGTGACGACCGCCCTCAAAAAGGGAAAGAAGGTTATTGCGGTAGCCCGCCTGGCGGAATTCGGGGAGCATAACGACGACCATCAGCTTGAGCTGGTCAACGTCTTCGAGGAGCAGGGGCACATTCTCAGCTGGGCTCCGGGGAAAGACCTCGCGGAAGTGATCGCCCAGTCCAGGGACTTTGAACCGGAGGCTTTCGTCTCAGGAAAAGCTGGTATGATTAACCTGCTGGAAACATATATAGAAAATTTATGATAGAATTGAAGGAAATGGATAGAAAGGTGGAGGTCAAATGAAAGTGAAAAAAGCTATTATCCCGGCAGCGGGACTCGGTACACGTTTTTTACCTGCAACAAAAGCCCAGCCGAAAGAAATGCTCCCGATTGTAGATAAACCGACAATCCAGTATATCGTCGAAGAAGCAGTGGAGTCGGGCATCGAGGACATCATTATCGTCTCCGGCCGCGGCAAGCGGGCAATCGAGGACCACTTCGACAAATCATACGAGCTTGAAGAAAAGCTTGAGGAGAAAGAGAAATATGAACTGCTCAAGGAAGTGGAGGATATCTCCAACCTTGCGAACATCCACTACATAAGACAGAAAGAACAGAAAGGGCTCGGTCACGCCATTGCGACTGCCAGCCGGTTCATCGGCAACGAACCGTTCGCTGTTCTTCTCGGGGACGACATCGTACAGGCGAACGGCACCCCGTGCCTGCGTCAGCTGATGGATGTGTACGAAAAAGAGGAAGCATCCGTCGTCGGCGTCCAGGACGTTCCGGAGAGCCAGGTCTCAAGCTACGGAATTATCAAGACGAAGAATAACGAAGAACTGTCGGACGGGTACGTGGAAGTAGAAGATCTGGTGGAGAAGCCTGCTCTGGAAGACGCTCCGTCGAACCTTGCGATTATGGGCCGGTATATCCTTACTCCGGAAGTGTTCGATATTCTTGAAACACTTCCACCGGGAGCAGGTAATGAAATCCAGCTTACGGACGCCATCAAAAAGCTGACGAATGCACAGAAGGTTCTTGCTTATAATTTCGTAGGCGAGAGATTCGATATCGGAAACAAGCTCGGGTTCATCGATGCCCAGATAGATTTCGCACTGAACCGCAGCGATCTGAAAGAGGATATACTGCAGCTTCTTGAGGATAAACTGGAAAAATATAAGTGAGGAAACAGGTGAGACAATGAAAATTTCAGTAATTGGTACAGGATATGTAGGACTTGTCACAGGGGTATGTCTTTCAGAAGTCGGCCATGAAATTACCTGCCTGGATATCGACTCCAGGAAAGTGGAGCGGCTGAACCGTTCAGAGTCGCCTATTTATGAGCCGGGTCTTGAGGATATGATGAAAAAGAATATCGATGCAGGACGACTTGATTTCACGGACAGCTACGAAACGGCAATGCAGGGCCGGGACGTCGTCATTATCGCCGTCGGCACACCGCAGGCCGATGACGGGTCCGCGGAGCTCGTTTACCTGAATAATGCCTGCCGCAGCATCGCCGAAACGATGACGAACGATATGATCGTCGTTACGAAAAGTACGGTGCCGGTCGGTACGAACGAGCACGTGAAGAACGAAATCGAGAAACACCATAACGGATCTTACAGCGTCGAGGTCATTTCCAATCCGGAATTCCTGCGCGAAGGTTCCGCTATTCATGACACGTTCAACGGGGACCGCATCGTCGTCGGAGGCGAGAGTGAACAGGCCGTTGAAAAAGTGAAGAGCATATTCGAACCGTTTGGCGTTCCGATCATCATGACTGACCTGCGCAGTGCCGAAATGATCAAGTACGCGTCGAACGCCTTCCTTGCGACGAAGATCAGCTTCATCAACCAGCTCAGTAATCTGTGTGAACGGATCGGCGCAAACGTCGAAAGCGTCGCGAAGGGTATGGGCATGGACAAGCGTATCGGCGACAAATTCCTGAACGCGGGAGTCGGCTACGGCGGCTCCTGCTTCCCGAAAGATACGAGCGCTCTCAGTGCCATCGCCAAAAGCGTGGATTATGATCTTACTATCGTGGACAGCGTCATCGCTACGAACGAAGGACAGCAGCGTATCATTGTGGACAAGATCAAGAAAGTATTCCCGGATCTTGAGAATAAAAGAATCGCCGTTTTAGGCCTTGCGTTCAAACCGAACACGGATGACATGAGAGACGCGCCGTCGATCAAAGTCGTGCGGGAACTCGTTGATGCAGGAGCCGAGGTCTATGCCTATGACCCGATTGCGAGCGAGAACGCGAAAACATATCTGCCGGGAGCTACCAACTACATGGATTCGGTCGAAGAAGCCATCGATGGTAAAGATTTCGCCGTCATTATGACGGACTGGAAAGAAATCAAGGAGTATTCTCCGGAGGACTATGCGAAATCTCTCACTAACCCTGTCGTATTCGACGGCCGCAACTGCTACGGACTTAAAGAAATTGAAAACACGGGACTTGAATATCATTCGATAGGACGTCCTACGGTATATAATAAATAATGAATAGCCACGGAGGCGTATGCTTCCGTGGCTTTTTTGTGCCTTAATCGTGACGTTGAGAAGGAGGATGTGAGGCTGAAGGTCACGATTAGGCAGTAATCGTTACCTTCAGTAAGAAAAATAACATCCGAAAGTCACGATTCCACCGTAATCGTGACCTTCAACGCAACGATACGCCCCCGAAGGGCACGCAAACTGTAGAACCCCGATGTCTCACCGTTTAACGAGCAGTTTCAGCTCCCGCAAAGACACTACTCTCAACGCTAGTAAGCTGCCTGCATATACTGTAATACCCGCTGCAAGGGCGACGAGTAAAAAAAGAAAAGCTTCTCCTCTCGCCCAGACCCCGGGCGAGAAAACCAGAAAGGGAACGGCCATCGCAGCTACGGCCAGTACAGTACTGCCGAGCAATTGCGGAAACCGGTCGGGCACCAGACGCAGCTGAACGGATTTTTTAACAAACAGTGCATTTCCTGCATAAATAAGCGCAAAGACAAGAATATTGATGACAGCGGCACCCGTGAGCCCGAACACGGGAACAAGCAGCAGGTTAAGAACAAGTTTCAAAACGGCAGCTGTTGAAATGACCACAGCCGCCTGTTTCCCTTTCCCGAGTCCCTGCAGTATGCCTGTCGTAATAATGGAAAAGGAAATGAACACAGAACTCGCTCCGAGAATGGCCATGACTAAGGTGCCGGCTGCATCGGTGAACAGGGCCACGTTCAGCGGAAGGGCCAGTACGACGAAACCGGCGGCTGCCGGCCAGGAAATCAGATGGTTCCACTTGTCTGCGTTACGGATATCCTGTTTCACTCCGGCCATATCACCGGTCACGAGCCGGTGCGAGATGGCTGGAAGAAGGGGATAGATGACAGCTGTCGCGAACACGGTCGAAATCTGAATAAGCGATAATCCCCGGCCGTACAGACCAAACAAATAGTTCGTGTCTGTCCTGAGCCCGGCCGGAATCGTGACGGCGTCCACGAACTGAAGCAGTGGCACCGTGAGGGTACCGAAAGCGATCGGGAGCGAAATTTTCAGTATGTATTTACTCCACACCCGGAAATCTTCAAGAGTATAGGTTCCGGTGAATTTCCTTCTCGCAGACGGTACTTTTGAGTAATGGAAAACGAGATAGAGGAAAGAAGCGGCGACCCCCACTGTCGAACTCGTCATGACGAACCCGGCCGTCGTGGATGCTTCCATTCCCATACGGACGGAGATGTAGGCTGCACCTATGATCACCCCAACTCTCACCGTCTGTTCCATCACCTGGGAGAGAGCTGTAGGTTTCATATCACCGTTGCCTTGAAAATATCCCCTGTATACTGCCATGGAAGGAGCGAAAAGCAGGGCGAAAGACACGGCCCGGATCGCAGGGAGGGTGGAAGGCCCGCCGAGAGCTGCGGCGAGCGGAGAAGAAAATAAATTAACGATAAGAAAAGCGCTGACTCCGAGGAGCGCGCCTAACACGTTGGCGGTTCTATGTATGACCTGGATCTCCCGGGAACTTTCCCTTTCTGCAATCAGTTTCGAAAGGGCTAGCGGTATACCGGCTACGGACAGAGTGAGTGCTACCATATATACCGGATAGACGAGTGAAAAGATACCGAGTACCGAATCTCCTGCGATATTCTGGAGCGGAATTCTGAAAAAGCTTCCGAGAACTTTTGAGAGAAGAATCGATGCGGATAATAGAACCGCACCTTTCATAAGCCCGTTCGTCTTCATTTTCGCATCCGCACCTTTTCTTTGAGTACGCTGAGAGCAAACTGGGGGAGAGAAATCATGCGTCTCCATCTTGCAGGCTGCTGGAGGAGACGGTACAGCCATTCCAGGTTGCAGTTCTGCCAGGAGATGGGTGCTCTCTTCGTAACGCCGGCAAGTACATCGAAGCTGCCTCCCACGCAGAGGAAGACACCTTTGTCGAATCGGTGATAGTTTTCGGCGACCCATTCTTCCTGACGCGGTACTCCGAGCCCGACGAATATAAGGTCCGGTTCCAACGCCCGGATCCTCTCCACGATCAATGTCGTCTCTTCTTCATCATGTATGTTGAAGTACCCGTCGTGATAACCGGCGATGTGCAGATTCGGGTAGTATTTCTCAAGGTTACGCACAGTCTGGGTGATGACTTCGGGTTTAGCTCCGAGCAGGAAAATTTTATAGGAATATTCCTGGGAGACTCTTATAAAATCAACCATAAGGTCGTACCCTGCGACTCTCTCCGGAAGAGGGTTGTTCATGATCCGGGAGGCTTTAACGATACCGATGCCGTCTGCGGTAATATACGAAGCGGACAGGATAGCACTCATATAAGAATTGTTCTTCTTTGCCGTCATAACGATTTCCGGGTTGGCAGTTACGACAAATGATTTTTCCGCGTTTTCGATATGAGAAATGAGATTATTTTTAAGTGTATGACGATCGATACTGCTTACAGGTATCCCGAGGATATCCACGTTCTTCGTTTCCATATGAATCTCCTTTAGTGATTTACAGAGTTCTTTCGGCGACCGGTTCAGTCAAGCCTCTTTCTGAAGTAACGGAGGGCCAGTCCCGGGGTTTTTTCGGCTTCTTTTATAAGAAAGCGGACGGTTGTACAATATTCCGCATAATTATCCTCATCTGACAGATGTTCGAAAGACGCGTTCATTTTAGCGGGGTCCCACGTTTCTTTTTCATCATTTACGTCTCCGAGGACCGGCTGCTTCAGTTCTTTCGCGAACGAGTCGATTTTCGGATCGTACGAAATAGCTGCAAACGGAACGAATGCGTTCGCCGCCAGTATGAGCGAATGCAGCCGCATCCCTATGAGGAGGGAGGACGTGGCGATAAGCGCCGCTTTCTCCTCGAGTGACAGATAAGAAGGGCTGATCAATGTTTCCGATTCCATAAGAGCAGCGATTTCCTCCGCAGCTTCGGTGTCCGGAACGCCGTGCATAGAAATAAACAGAATTGTGTACCCTTTCTCTGCAAGATTGTCGAGGAGGGCGGCGAGCCCCTGCCTGTAATCTTTTGATACGGGCCAGTCGCGTAAGCTGACCGTCACGATTTCGGAAGTGAGTTTCTTCTCCTCAAGCCAGGTGCAGGAGGGTGTTGCGAATACGGAGCCGAGAACCGGATCCGGCGAAATCGAAAAAGGTCCCTTCGCTCCGAGTCTGTGAAGAAAATCGAGCGACTCCACGTCTCTCACCGTACCTTCCACGTTCTTCAGAGTTCTCCGGGTCATAAGACGGGAGAGGGGACGTTCGAGCGGGCCCACGCCCTGGCTGTAAAGAAACACAGGTTTATTATAAAGTTTGGCTATACTGACGATAGAAGTGTAATAAATAAGGGTGTTGAGGCTTGTAACATCCTGAAACAGGCTGCCTCCGCCGCTGATCAGTCCGTCTGCCTGACGGATGACCCTGCGGATCTGAGCCATATCCCACCTGTTTACGGCTTCCACCTCGTAGTTACTGCACGTAGTGACGGGGTCGTTGGAGAGGACGGTAAGCCGCACTCCGGGTTCCTGCCGGCGAAGCTGATAAACCATCGCCTGCAGAATAGCCTCATCCCCCGTATTTTGAAAACCGTAGTATCCTGATATGACCAGGTGCATAAATTCTCATCCTTTATTTTCCTTATGGTTTATATTTCACCATTTCCATTTTATCACGAAAAGAACAGGGGAGTAATCATTAAAAGCGATTACTCCCCTGGTGCCGATTATTCAGCGATATTGAGTTTTTCCAGATTCGTTCCATATCGTCCATTATGGCTGTAAACGAATCCTTTACCGTGATCGACAGGTTTCACGCCAGTTTTTCCAGATTCATAGTCTTTCGTCGTAACTTCATACCACGTACCTTCACTCGATGTGTTCACCGTATCAAGAATCTGTACGGTACTTCCTGCTTTCCCGAGCGAGTAAATTTTGCCGGCGGAAGTTCTGGCGCTGGTGCGGACGTTCGTGTCCGGCTTCAGTGTTTCCGCCAGAGGAGAAGCGCCGAGCTCGCTTTTCACACCATATTTTTTGCTTAAATATTTATCGGCTCTGTACATATGGCCGGCGATTTTCTGTCCCCAGTACGGATCTGAGGCGTAGTAGACGTTCATACCGGAGCTCTTGTTGCCGAGATGAGCTCCGTAGCTCTTCCACGTATTCTCGAAATAGCCGGGAACGATGAAATCTTCCGCCGCTTCAAGAATGCCCGTTTCGAAGTTCTTATAGGAGTAGGCACTTTCGTAAGGAGTGCCGTCTCTCGCTCCTATACCGAACAGGTTGTTTTTATCCTGGGCGATCCGGCTCTTACCCCAGTTACTCTCATGGATGGCGTGGGCCATCAGGTACAATGCGTTCGTTCCGTGCAGTTTTTCGGCTTTCTTGAAGTCATCACCGGTGCCGATTAGCGGACTGTTCGGCTGTTCGGCGGCGATGAAATTGTCGAGCTGTTCCGCAGTATAGGACGTATCACTGTAAAGAGGGAGGCGGTTGAAATACTGATACGCATCTCCTGCTTTGCTGCCGTTTTCGTTCAGAAAAGTGTTGCCATTATAGCTGTAATACTTGCGTCCTTCCCGCATGAAAGAAGGAGCTTTTCCGTATACGTAGGAGCTTCCTGATTTAAGGGATGTATTGTACTTGTAATGGTACAGGTCTCCGTTCTTCGCATAGTAATACGAACGTCCTTCGATCATGGAAGAAGGAACAAGATTGATATCCTCCTGAGCTACATAACCGACCGTGTCGGCAAGTTGGACTTTCGCATAATTTTCGGTAAGGTCAAGCAGTTTCACTTCGACACCCGAGGTGAAGTACGTCAGAGAGCTTGAGAGATTCTTATCTTTGTAAATACTTGTGAAAGTGTTCGAGACGGCTTTCCCGTCTTTGATCCAGGCGACGCTGTTCCCTTTCAGCACGACCTGACCGGAAGAGGCGTTGGAGACAGCCTGGTCGTATGTTTTATAACTCTTATGGATGACCGGCTCTTTGTCTTTGCCAAGCGTGGCCACACTGTAGTTATATTTCTCTTCCGGAGGGTTCAGTACTTTCAGTAATCTGTTGATCACGGCTGCCGTTTCCCCCCTCGTCGTAAGGTCGGAAGGAGCGAAGTAAGAGCCCCCGTTAATTACTTTCCCGTTGATGATTTCCAGTCCCGTAAGAATCTGGACCGCTTCTTTCGCATAAGATCGGATCTTCCCGTTGTCTTTAAACGTCAGAGGTTCCGTTTCTGTAACGATTCCTTTGGATTTGGCTGCATTCATCATAATGACAGCCATATTCTGACGGCTTATTTTCTCGTTGGGTTTAAAAGTACCGCCCGGGTATCCCTGGATCAGTCCTTCGTTGTTGGCGACGAGTATATAAGGGTAATACCATCTGCCCGAATCCACATCGGAAAAAGAAGTTGGATCGAGCGACTGCAGCTCAGTGATGACTTCTTCTGTCACCGGTAGATCAAGCGCCCTTGTGATGAACGCTGTGAACTGAGCGCGCGTCACCTCAGCTTTTGGTCTATATGTACCGTCCTCGAAGCCCTGCATTATTTCTTTATCTATCAGCGATCTCATATCTTTTTCAAAAGGTGACCCTGAGATATCATCCTGTGCGTGCAGGGCCGGGGCCGAAATGGACAGGAGCATCAATAAAGTGACCAGAAAAACGGAAATCTTTTTCATCAAACAAAACTCCTCCTTGTGCTTTTTCGTTCTCTATAATAAACTATCAGATTAGAACACGTTTGAATAGCTAAATTTTAGGAAAAAACAACAATTTTTTAAGTAATCTATATTTTTGACCATTAAACGCTGGTAAACAGGAGTTTTAATGAACTGAAAAGGGAAATAAATACCCGATTTTTGAGTCTTGAAACCGGTAATTTTGTTAATTGGTTAAAAAGTCCTGTTTAATAAACTTAAAATTAATCGATACAACAGATAGTGAGGAAAAATTCTCGTGCTCCGATCATTCGGATCGGAGCGTAAGTAATAAATCAGGAAAAGGGGTTAAGTGAATGAGAGGTAAGGGTTTACGCTATGCAGTCGTCGTTCTCGTCGCTGTTCTGTTGTTGAGTATGGGAGCAGGCAGTGTATCAGCTGACACGGTCACCGGGGTTCCCGGTAAGTACAGTAAAGAAATAAACTATTTGATCGGAGAGAACATCATCAAAGGGTATCCGGACGGGGATTTCCACGGAGATGACAAAGTTACGAGAGCCCAGGCTGCGGTCATGGTAGGGAGAATGCTCGGACTTTCCGGTGAAAAAAGAAGCACGGATTTCCCTGATGTAAATAAGGGCTTGTACGCTTCCGGATACATACAGTCTGCTAAAGATAAAGGTATCATCACCGGTTTTCCGGAGGGTGACTATCGTCCGAACAAGAGCATGACGCGAGCGGAAATGGCTTATCTGATTGTAAAAGCGTTGCGTCTCGAGACGAAGAGCGACGTTACGTTCACGGGCATTCCTAAATCGTCGAAACTCTATGACTATGTGAACAAGCTCAGTACGGCGGGTATTTCGGAAGGTTTTCCTTCCGGAGAATATAAGCCGGACAGAATCATTTCCCGCACAGAATTCTCCCTGTTCGTTGCACGCGGCATGAACAAGGAATTTAAAGTTTCGTCGGGTACGGAAGAGCCGATGGAAGTGCTTGAAAAGCAGATTGTAACGGCTGATTTCCTGAACGTAAGAAATGGAGCCGGATCGAATAACCAGGTCGTCGGCAAAATTTATACGGGGGACATCGTCTCCGTTTATAAGAAAGAAGGCAGCTGGTACTACATTTCTTCCGGCAACATCAAAGGGTATGTGCATTCCGCGTACCTGATGGATAAGCCATCGAAGACGTATAAAGTCGCCATCGACCCGGGGCACGGGGAAAGAGATCCGGGCGCTTCGGCGAATGGCATCGTAGAGAAAGAGCTCGTACTTGATGTGAGTAAGAAAACACGTAAGTTTCTGGAGAACGCAGGAATGGACGTCGTAATGACGAGACAGTCGGACTGGTACCCTTCCCTGTCAGGCCGGGTAGCTATCGCCGAGCGTAATAACGCTACGGAATTTGTAAGTATTCATGCAAACGCCGCTTCGGAAGGCGCAAATGGTGTAGAGACTTTCTATTACGCAAGCGGTATGTCGGGCAGAGAATTCAACAGCTATAAGCTGGCTAAATTCATCAACGAAAGACTTTACAAAGAGATGGATATGACAGACCGTGGAGTCAAAAACGGGAACTTCCACGTCATAAGAGAGACGTCGTTGACGGCTGTCCTTACAGAAATCGGGTTTCTGACGAATAAAGGAGATGCAGGAAAGCTGAAGACCCAGCACTACCGTGAGGCCGCAGCGAGAGCGATTGCACTTGGAGTCATGGACTATTATAACTGGAAAGAATAAATGGAATAGAAGCGGACGAACCCTGTCCGTTTCTTTCTGTCGTTTTCCGCTCAGAAGAGCTGGCGGCTAGGACAGGAAAAGAAAGGATGGAATGGATGAAGGATATGGGCAGCAAACTCCTGCTCGCAGGCCTTCTGGCGCTGATTGCGGCGTTCGGAGGAGCGGTGACGGAGAACGTTTCAGCCGAAAGCAGTTACAGAGTGGTAGTCGGATTCGAAGAGGGCACCTCGGGCAGATACAGAACTGCAGTGGAAGGGGAGCATTTACATACGTACGATTCTCTGAATGCTGTATCTATGAAGATGAACCGTAAACAGATCATCGAGATGCAAAAGAAGCCGGAGGTGGCCTGGGTCGAGTTTGACCAGAGAGTCTCTGTAGCTGCTGAAAGAGAAACGTGGGGCTACAAAGCAACGGAACCGTCGAAGGCAAGAAGCTGGGGCCTTACGGGTGAAGGCGTGAATATTGCAGTCATCGACACGGGAGTAGCCAAAGACCACCCGGATCTCAA
Organism: Salimicrobium salexigens; assembly: GCF_900156705.1. Lineage (NCBI taxonomy): Bacteria > Bacillati > Bacillota > Bacilli > Caryophanales > Bacillaceae > Salimicrobium > Salimicrobium salexigens. Next base: position 201,770 of record NZ_FTOK01000006.1, read on the forward strand.
CGTCCGCGGCGGTGTGAATACGATCGAGGGCTCGACCGGATGGGCGGACGACAATGGCCACGGTACCCACGTTGCGGGCGTACTCAACGCCCAGCCGAACAATAGAGGAACAGTCGGTATAGCTCCCGATGCCAATCTTTATGCTGTCAAAGCTCTGAACAAAGACGGGGACGGCTGGGAAAGTGAAATCATCGCAGGGATCGAGTGGGCTTTCAAAAAAGATGTGGATATCATCAATTTAAGCCTTACGACCTGCAGCTCCTCCATTCCTATGAAGAAAACGCTTGAGAAAGCGGAAGAGAAAGGGGTATTAGTTGTTGCCGCCTCCGGCAACAAAACTCCCTGTAACGGAAGGTATCTTCCGGACGTCATGTATCCGGCACGCTATGACAGCGTCGTCGGTACGGGAGCGGTGAATGATGAATTCCAGAGAGCCGCTTTCTCCTACGGAGGTAATTCCCTTGACGTAGTCGCCCCGGGCACCGGAGTGTACAGTACGTACGTGGACGCAAAGACAGGGGTGAACGGATACGAATATTTGAACGGTACTTCCATGGCAGCCCCTTTCGTAAGTGGAGTATTCGCTTTGAACAGAGAAGCCTATCCTCATTACACTATCCAGCAGCTCAGGAAAGAAGTGAGAGACCGGGCGAAAGACCTTGGACCAAAAGGAAAAGATAAAGACTTCGGTCACGGTCTTGTCCAGGCTCCGGTCAATCCTTTCAAAGATGTGTCTTCCGGCCGCTGGTACTATGAGCCTGTCCGAAAGCTGTACGTCGATGGGACAGTTACAGGGTTTAGAAATGCCACGTTTCGGCCGGATGGGAAGATCAGCCGTCAGGACGTCGTTACGATGCTAGGCAGAACGTTGAACCTGGAAGAAAAGGACTCGAATACCGGCTTCCCGGACGTGCAGGAGAATTCGTACAGTGCGGGGTATATATCCGCCGCTGTAGAGAAAGGATTCATTAACGGCTTTCCGGACGGAACGTTCGCTCCGCGTAAAAATATCACCCGCGGTGATATGGCAGTCATGCTGAACCGGGCTTTTCAGTTTCCGGAGGCAGGCAGATCCTATTTCTCGGACGTAAACGGCCGTTACTACACTGAAGCTATAAATGCCGCCGCAAAAGCAGGAGTTCTTTCCGGGTACAGGGACGGGACATATCAACCGTCCGAACCTGTGAGCCGTGCGGAACTTGCTAAAGCACTTTACGAATCAAAAGAATACTCATCCAGATAGTTACTCACCAATATTACAAGAGCATTACAATAATGTTAAGAAACTAATAGTATGCAATAATCACCTATTAATAAATAATAGTATATTATAATGAACAAAGAATATTATAAAAATTTTAAAAAAAGGGAGTTTTAACCACATGATCAAAAACTTTAATAAGGTCGTTGTGTTCATGGTCTTTGCTGTTCTTTTCACTGTCGTTCCGCTGAAGGAAGCGAACGCTGCCGTTACAGGAATACCGGGCAGCTATAAGTCTGAAATCAACTACCTCATCCATAAAAAGGTAATCGCCGGTTACCCGGACGGTCGATTCAGAGGAGATGAAGAAGTAAGCAGACAGCAGGCCGCCACGATGGTCGGCAGGGCTCTCGGTCTGAATAACAGGAAGCGGACTACGGAATTCCCCGATGTAGATAAAAATTCGTACGCTTCCGGATACATACAGTCCGCCAAAGATAAAGGGATCATTACCGGTTACCCGGATGGTACATTCCGTCCTCAAAATACGATGACGAGGAAAGAAATGGCCTACCTCGTATCCAAAGCGTTCAATTTCTCGAAGATGAGCGGGGAGTACTTTTCAGATGTAAAAGGACCGGGTGCCGGCTACAACGCTGTGAACAAAGTAGCTACAGCCGGTGTAAGTAACGGAACGCCGGACGGGAGATTCCTTCCGAACAAGAAAATAACGAGAACAGAATACTCCCTGTTTCTGGCCCGCGCGATGAATAACGACTACCGGGTGGAACGTGATCTCGCGGTACAGGAAGAAAGAATAATCTCAAGCAGCACTCCCCTTAATGTAAGAATCGGCCCGGGGACTGGATACAAAGTGATTAATCAGTTCAAAACGGGCAGAACCGTCCGTGTCCATAAAAAGGTCGGAAACTGGCTTCAGGTCTCCTATGGAAACACGCTCGGTTTTGTGCATGCAAACTACACGACTTCCGATGTAAGCAGCTCGAGAGTCATCGCGATTGATGCCGGTCACGGCGGCTGGGACCCGGGTGCTTCCGGACATGGGGTAGTAGAAAAAGAAGTGAACCTGAAAGTATCAAAACTCGTAAGGGACAAACTCGCAGCTTCAGGAGTGAAAGTGGTAATGCCGCGACGGAATGACACATACATTTCTCTTTCCGGACGGGTGGATTTCGCTCAGCGGAACAACGCGGATACGTTCGTAAGCATTCACTCCAACTCTTTTTCGAGTGAAAATGCCTCGGGAGTAGAGACGTATTACTCGGCGGCAGCACTTGGACCGAGAGCATATAAGAGTTACAAACTGTCCCACTTCATTCAGCAACGCCTTGTGAAAGCTATGGATGCTTCCGATCGTGGTGTGAAAGAAGCAGGGTTCCACGTAATCAAGAGAACGACCCTGCCTTCTGCACTTGTCGAGCTTGGATTTGTGACGAACAGAGAAGAAGCCCAGAAACTCGGGTCCTCCTACTGGAGAAACAGAGCGGCAAATGCCGTGGCCCAGGGTATCATTGACTACTACAACTGGGAGGAAAGAAGATAGACGAAAAATGAGCCTGCAGCTTAGCTGCAGGCTTTTTGTTTGTATATAGAGGAGAGGAGCAGAGACACCTGCTCGCTTTCTAAAACGATATATAACGCTAGAATATGAATAGCGACGTACTGTGCAGATAGCACCGGTGAAAAACGAAACAGAGCCACTAATCCAGAACGTCAAGGTTCCGATGTTAGTGGCTCTGTCATTTCTCAAATACTGATAAAGCAGTCTTCTGTCGTGAAACAACAGGATCAATCCGTATTAGTTGATAGCATTATAGACAAAAGCGGCAAACTCACTTCTTGAAGTGGTCTTTTTAGGACGGAAAGTGTTGTCTTCGTAACCGTTCGTAATAGAATTGGAAGCCAGCGCCTGAATGTATTCATAAGACCAGTTATGACTGCTCACATCCTTAAAGCCTACTCTCCCGCTGCCGGAAAGGTCGAAAGCCCGCGTGAGGACGGTGGCTATCTCTTCACGTGTCATATGTTCTTCCGGTCTGTACGTGCCGTCTTCGTAACCTTCAATCAATCCTTTGGCTGCCACTGCGTTCACGTACTTTCTGGACCAGCCGGATAAGTCAGAAAATCTGTCTCTAGAAGACGTACCCAAATTCAGTGCCTCGCTGATCATTTTAGCTGCTTCTCCGCGTGTGACGTTATCTTTCGGACGGAAGTAACCGTTGTAACCTTCAATGATGCCTTTATCGCTTATGTATGAAATCTTCTTAGCTGCCCAGTAATGATCAGGGACGTCACGGAAATCAGTAATGGTGTTGGAAGAAGTGTGGGACTGGTCTTCTTCGAACACACGACGTGCTCCGCTATAGTTACGTTTCCAGTAGTTGTAGTTAAGAGACGTTACATCAATGTCATCATCAGGGTTTTCCGCAGAAATCATTCTATCGTTACCAATATAAATGCCTACGTGATAGACGGGTTTACCGAAAAAAACGAGATCGCCCGGTTTCAGATTCGATCGGCTGACATATTTCCCCTGTCTTGCCTGCTGACGGGATGTACGATTCAGTTTGACACCGTTTTTCGCATAGACGTAGCGGGTGAAGCCGGAACAGTCGAAACCGGATGGAGTAGTACCTCCGTAAACGTACGGTGAACCTGAGTATCTGTAAGCTGTATCAATAATACTCTCCGCTTTGCTTTGTGCGGATGAGCCTGGAGCGAATAATAAGAATACTGCTGCAAATGTAAATAAAAAAGCCGCCAGTCGCTTAATCATATGTAAATCCCCCTGTAAAGTTATTTGTTTCAAGCCTAGCATACGAAAGTTTTAGACAAGTTACAGATTTATGACAATTGGGTTACAGCCGTTTTATGATCCGTCAAATCGGGAATACTTTGGTTTCTTAAATTTAGTGGATTCCCGTTTAACTTCCTGATAAAAGTCACTGATTCCAAAAGAAAAGCGTCCACCCGCACGGGGAGGACGCTTCATTCATTTAGACTCTGCTATTATTAGTTAAGAACTTTAACGGTTACGTTGCGACGGCCGAAGTCAAGAGCGTCGCTGTTGCTAGGCATGAAGACATCGATACGGTTACCTTTGATAGCACCGCCAACGTCACCGGCGATTGCTGTTCCGTAACCTTCAACCCATACCTTGGACCCGAGTGGGATTACGTTAGGGTCTACAGCGATGACTTTCTGGTTAGGGTTAGCTCTAAGGTCCTGACCTGTTGCAGTTGTACCGCTGCAGCCTGCGCAGTAAGCAGTGTAAGCAGTAGCTTCTGCTGTGAACTGTTTAACGACATCGCCCTGGCTGCTGCTTTCTTCGGAAGAAGCAGAAGAAGATGCAGTCGTGTTACTTTCTTCAGAAGCTGTGTTATTACTGCTGGATTCGGATTTCACTGCAGTGGATCCGCCAACAGACAGCTGATCACCAGGGTGAATCAGGTTAGAAGAAAGGTTGTTCCAGGATTTAATCTGGGAAACGCTTGCTCCGTGTTTTTTACCGATGGAGTAGATAGTATCTCCGGATTTAACTGTATACGTGTTCGATTCGCTCGCCTGGTTGCTACTGCCGTTGTCGGAAGCAGAAGCCTGACCGCTAACTGTAAGAGACTGGTTAGGGAAGATCAGGTTGGAAGAAAGATTGTTCCAGGATTTAAGCTGACTTACAGAAACATTATTTTGCTGGGAGATGCTCCAAAGCGTATCTCCACTATTTACGTTATATTCTTCCGCACTTACAGTAGTCGCGAACGCTCCTGTCAAAGCTGCGGTAGTTGCTAAAGTAATCATTTGTTTTTTCATTTATAATTCCTCCTGTGTGTTTAAATAATCCGTGTCTCATCTGCACAACCACAATACTAAAGTCATTAAACATTAAAGTTAAGAACAAAACGCTAACATTCGTATTGCAAATCTGACAGTTATATTGCAGTGAAGTTACAAAGGAATAGAAAACCCCGTAATGACGGGGATGAAGTGAAAGAGATTTTCCTGAAAATAAAGGCGAGAAGTAGATAAAATTTCTTGAAATAATGGTTGCATTTCATATTTTTAAGGTTGAAGGAGGTTTTTTTGATAAATCGATCCTCTCTCGGGAAGCTTTTTCTAATCAATATGGTCACGTTAATAACGTGTAATTCAGGAGACATATATAATATAGAAGAAACTCGTCAGGAAATATTAAAGAAATAGTTGCGTGAAAAGTGTGAAAACAACAGTTACCTAGAAGAAACCCGCTTCAAACGTAAAAATATTCAATAATTTACAAAATGCATACTTGTTCTAAATATTGTTATGTTATAATGAAAGTCGGTTTATTTGATTTTTTATGGGAAAGTAGGGGGACAGAATATTATGGAAGAAACTATTTCACTGAAGGAAATTATGAGCGTACTGAAGAAACGGTGGCAGCTGATAGCCGGTTGTGTCGTCGGAGCCATTCTTTTGAGCGCCATTGCTACATTCTTCTTTATGACGCCGACGTATCAGTACTCTTCGGAATTTATCGTCAACCAGGAAAAGAACAATAATCAGCAGCAGGCCGGATACGATATAAATGAAATCAGATCGAGCGTCGAACTTATCAATACATATAACGTCATTATTAAAAGTCCTGCAATTTTAGATGAAGTGAACAATGAACTGGATCTCAACTTAAGCGCCGAACAGCTGGCGAACAAAATAACCGTCTCTAACGCCGAGCAATCCCAGGTCGTTACGGTGGCGGCGACAGATGAATCAGCGGAAACCGCAGCGAACCTTGCGAACGCAACGGTACAGACTTTCGAAGCGAAAATTCCCGATTTAATGAACGTCGATAACGTAAACGTCCTTTCAGAAGCGGAAGCCGGACTCAACCCGTCTCCGGTCAGCCCGAACGCCCCGCTGAACCTTGCTATCGCAGCGGTTGTCGGACTTATGCTGGGAGTAGGAGCGGCATTCCTGCTGGAATATCTCGATACCACGGTTAAAAACACGGATGATCTGGAAGAAGAATTTGGAATGGCAGTTCTGGGATCAGTCTCTACCATTGCACCCGGGGAATCCTCCAGACAGGAAAGAACGAACACGAATACAAGAAGTGTAACGTCAGGACAAAGGAGGGAAAACGTTGGTTCTTAAAAGAAGAAAGCATTCACCTTTAATGAAGAGATCGCTCATTGCCCACGAGAACCCGATGTCTCCGATTTCTGAGCAATACAGAACAATTAGAACGAACCTTGATTTCGCTTCCGTCGACAGCGAATTGCACATGATGACCGTTACCTCTGCCGGGCCTTCCGAAGGGAAATCACTAACTACGGCCAATTTAGCAGTAGTATTCGCACAGCAGGGAAAGAAAGTTCTTCTCGTCGATGCGGATATGAGGAAACCTACCGTCCATTACACGTTCCGTCTTGATAACGTAGCGGGATTGAGTAATTACATAGCAGGGCATGATCATTCCCTGACTAATCTAATTAATGGCAGTCGCGTGGAAAATCTCGATATCATGACGAGCGGTCCGATACCACCGAACCCTTCGGAACTGCTGGGATCGCAGAAAATGAAGGATTTTCTTCAGGAAGTGAAGAAGAAATACGATCTGGTAATATTCGACTCACCTCCCGTACTTGCAGTTACCGACTCGCAGGTGCTTACTTCTCAGACGAATGGTACGTTACTCGTCGTAAGAAATAAAAAGACGGAGAAGGAAGCCGCAAAAAGAGCGAAGGAGCTGTTGGAGCAGGCAAAGGCGAATGTTTTAGGGATGGTGTTGAACGATGTACCTCAGAAAGAAAGCGGGTATTACGTTTACTACGGTAAAGAAAAATAGGAAAGACCAACGCTCTTCTGTAAACATACAGAAGAGTTGTATCTTTTAGGAAGCTTTTGTTATGGTAAGAAAATAAAGGTTCATCAATTTAGATAGGGAGCGAAGCCGATGATTGATATACATAGTCATATATTGCCTGATGTCGATGATGGAGCCCAGTCGGAACGGGAAAGCCTGGAAATGGCAGAACAGGCCCTTGAGGAAGGAATCCACACGATTGTAGCAACTCCCCATTTCAAAAATGGGCATTGGGACAATTCGCGACGCGATATAGAAGCGAAAGTTCATGTTCTTAATCGCTTTTTTGAAGAAAATGAGGTCCCATTAAAGGTTTTGCCAGGGCAGGAAACGCGTATTAACGGGGATATGCTCGCAGACATTGATAACCAGGAAGTACTTACTATTAACCACGGTCAGTATGTTTTTGTAGAATTCTCTTCAGATTCAGTGCCGAGATACACCGGTCAATTGCTGTATGATCTACAGTTGAAAGGATACAAACCGATTATTGTTCATCCGGAACGGAACAGCTACCTGCAGGAAAAGCCTTCCGTTCTTCATGATTTCATACAGCAGGGCGCCTATGCTCAGCTGACTGCCGGAAGTCTGATCGGAAGCTTCGGCAAAGAGGTGAAAAAGTTCAGTGAACAATTACTGGAAGCGAAGCTCATTCACCTGATTGCATCAGACGCCCACAACGTGAAGCACCGGCCGTTTCATATGAAAGAAGCCTTTGAAAGAATCGAGAAACTGTATGGACCGGAAACAAGGGAAGCATTTCTGGACAATGCCCGGTTTGTAGTAGATGATGAACCGTTATTCGCTGAACCGCCGGAACATGTGAGGAAGAAAAAAAGATTCGGTCTCTTTTAGAGATAAATGAACCCTCTGGCCACATTAATAAGGTCAGGGGGTTCAGTAGTGTCGATAAAAAGCGTCCGTTTTATTGAATTGGTGAATAATTCGTAGACTTCACCTGTCTTATACAAAAATATGTAATTACAGTGTGGTTTACTAAAAGGCGGTGTTGCCAGTAAAGGAAAGTATTGTTAAACTTATAAAGTAATTCTAAACAGATATATTATAATGAAGAAAAATGAATCCATTATGGAATTACTGTGGTTCATATATGGATGGAAACTGAGATATCTTTACAATTTTGCTTCACCACTAAATAATGTGCACATTTGAATTTGTTCTTCATAGTAGCTAATACATAAGAAAGTAGGAGTTCTCATGGTCATGACGAAAAATCGGAGATTGTTGCTGTTAATTACAATAGATTCATTAATCGTGACATTCTCTATCTACATGTCACATTTCTTCCTCAACCCTTACTTCCACGTCTTTAATCGAATCGTATTTGTCACTTCCCTCATGCTTCTTATAACCCACCACCTCTTTTCCTGGACGCTCGGTATGTATAGAAAGAAATGGCGCTATGCCAATATGGAAGAGCTTTTAGGTCTTACTACCGTTGTATCATCTTCCGTATTATCAACAGCCATTCTCCAGTTCGGATTGTTCGGAACTGTATACGAGCGGGCGTTGATCGTTACTTGGATGCTCCATATTCTTATGATCGGCGGAGTCAGATATTTATGGAGATACTACAATACGTACGGCCTTACTCTCAACCCGGGTCTTAGAAAAGTTAAACTCATGAAGAATAACCCGGAAGCCCGGCGCACGGTTATTATAGGGGCAGGGTCAGCAGGGCAGATGCTCGCTAATCAGATGAGAGGCAATGGTGATACGAGTGTCAATCTCATCGGGTTTATCGATGATGATTCATTCATACAGAAAATGTCTATAGCTTCCGTACCTGTTCTTGGCCGGGTGAAAGATATGGAAAAAGTGGTCAATAATAAAGAAATCGGCCACGCTGTAATCGCTATGCCTTCCGTAGACCGCTCACGCATACGGGAAGTCATTAAACAGGTTCAGCCTCACGTTAAAAGTGTACAGACGTTGCCGATGATTGAGGACATTGCTTCCGGAAAGGTTTCTGTCAGTCATATCCGTGATGTTTCCATTGAGGATTTGCTGGGGCGTGAACCTGTTGAACTGGACACCGATTCCATTAATGAAGAAATTACCGGGCAGACAATCCTTATCACAGGGGCAGGCGGCTCCATCGGTTCTGAAATCTGCCGCCAGCTCGTCAATTTTAAACCGAAGCGATTAGTGCTTCTGGGTCACGGAGAATTCAGCATTTATAACATTCATATGGAATTGTCCAACCTTGACCTTGAGACAGAGGTCATTCCGGTTATTGCAGATGTACAGGACCGCGACCGCATCCATCAGGTGATGAAAGAGTACAAGCCGCAGTATGTGTATCACGCAGCGGCGCACAAGCACGTACCTCTTATGGAAGCGAACCCGAAAGAAGCGGTGAAGAACAATGTCATCGGAACGAAAAATGTTGCCGAAGCAGCAGACAAGGCCCGGGTCAAAACATTCGTACTCGTCTCCACAGATAAGGCGGTCAATCCGACAAATGTGATGGGAGCCACGAAGAGACTCGCGGAGATGGTCATCCAGTCCCTGAACCCGGAAAGCAAAACGGAATACGTAGCCGTCCGATTCGGAAACGTCCTCGGCAGCCGCGGCAGTGTCATCCCACTCTTCAAAAAGCAGATTGAAGCAGGCGGCCCGATTACCGTAACGGACCCTGAGATGACGCGCTACTTCATGACGATTCCGGAAGCATCGCGACTTGTCCTTCAAGCAGGGGCCCTGGCCAGAGGAGGAGAAATCTTCGTCCTCGATATGGGTGAACCGGTGAAAATCGTAGATCTCGCGAAGAATCTCATTTATCTCTCCGGCTTTACGGAAGAAGAGATACCAATAGAATTCTCCGGCATCCGCCCAGGGGAGAAAATGTACGAAGAACTACTTGGAGACAACGAAGTACATCCTGAACAGATTTATCCGAAAATCTATGTTGGTAAAAACAATATGGTTACGAATGAAAACATCCGGGAGATTGCTGAGCATGAACTCGTCTATTTGAAGACAGAGAAGATCCCTGAGAGAGTGTTCGATCTTATTAAGGTTAAAGAAAAACAGGCCGTTTCGTACGGTTGAAGGAGCGATAATCATGAATAAACCAGTGAAGAAAGCGATCATTCCGGCGGCTGGTCTCGGTACACGTTTCCTGCCGGCGACGAAAGCGATGCCGAAGGAGATGCTTCCGATCGTCGATAAACCGACGATCCAATATATCGTTGAAGAAGCGATTGAATCAGGTATAGAAGACATCATCATCGTGACCGGAAAAGGGAAGAGGTCAATCGAGGACCACTTTGATAAGAATTTCGAACTTGAAGACAATCTTTACCAAAAAGAGAAGTTCAATCTTCTGGATAAAGTGAATGCTACATCAAATGTGGACATCCACTACATACGTCAGAAGGAACCGAAAGGCCTCGGGCACGCGGTATGGACAGCACGCAAATTCATCGGAGACGAACCGTTTGCAGTTCTTCTTGGTGATGATATCGTCCGTGCAGAAAAGCCTGGACTGAAACAACTGATCGAGGAATACAATAAGACATTATCTTCCGTGATCGGTGTGCAAACCGTACCGGACGACGAAACGCACCGCTACGGTATCATCGACCCTCTTGATAATGATGGCCGACTATATCAGGTGAAGAATTTCGTGGAAAAACCGAAACAGGGAGAAGAGCCTTCGAATCTGGCTATTATGGGACGTTATGTACTGAACCCTGAAATCTTCATGTATCTTGATAAGCAGGAAAAAGGTGCCGGTAACGAGATACAGCTCACGGATGCTATTCAACATCTTAATCAGATTCAACGCGTCTTCGCCTATGATTTCGAAGGGAAGCGTTTCGACGTCGGAGAGAAATTCGGTTTTGTGAAAACGACTGTCGAACTTGCTTTAGAACGCGACGAACTGCGTGAAGATATGGTGGATTATTTGCAACAAGTTATTAAGGAACAATTCAACACGAAAGTGTAGGTTGCTTCTCGAAAGATGAACTATAAGTTAAAATTAATCAAGCTTTCATTTACTAAGTGATTATCTTAACAGGGGAAGGAAGAATTAAGAATGAGCACTACAAAAGTGAACAACAGAATCTTTCTCTCTTCACCACATATGAGTGAGCAGGGGTATGAGGAACAATACGTAAAAGAAGCTTTTGAGACAAACTGGGTTGCTCCTGTCGGTGAAAATATAAATGGATTTGAAAGAGAACTAGCAAATATGATTGATTCAAAAGCTGCTGTAGCACTTTCTTCAGGGACAGCGGCTATCCATTTAGCTCTAAAAGCAGCAGGTGTTAAGGAAGGGGATGTTGTCTTTTGTCCTACCCTTACGTTCTCTGCAACTGCCAATCCAATAATATATCAAAATGCAACTCCTGTTTTTATAGATAGTAATTATGAGACGTGGAATATGTCCCCTGAAGCATTAGAAGAAGCTTTTGTGAAGTATCCAGAGGTACAAGCAGTAATCGTTGTTCATTTATATGGCCTTTCTGCGGAGATGGATAAAATCATGGAGATTTGTAACAAACATAATGTTGCTGTTATAGAAGATGCAGCAGAGTCGCTTGGGAGTTATTACAAAGGTCAACAGACTGGGACAATTGGAGATTATGGCATCTTCTCTTTTAATGGAAATAAGATTATCACGACTTCCGGTGGTGGAATGCTAGTTTCTAACAAAGAGGAGAGAATAGAAAAGGCACGGTTTTGGGCTACTCAATCACGTGATCAAGCTCAACATTATCAACATAGCGAATTAGGGTTTAATTATCGTATGAGCAATATTGTTGCCGGGGTTGGACGAGGGCAACTCAAGGTATTAGAGAAGCGAGTAGAAAAGAAAAAGTATATTTTTGAGTATTATAAGAGAGAGCTTGAGGGTCTTGAAGGTGTTGAGTTTATGCCAATTAATGACTGGGATGAACCTAATTATTGGTTAAGTGCGCTGATTTTAAATGGTCAGATTAGACCGATTGATGTTATACAAGCTCTTGAAAAAGAAAATATTGAGTCAAGACCTATCTGGAAGCCGATGCATCTACAGCCATTCTTTGAAAAGTATGATTTTTTGGGAGTAGGTTTATCAGAGAAGCTGTTTGATAATGGGATGTGCTTACCATCTGATACTAAGATGACAGATGAAGACTTAGAAAAAGTTGTGGGAATCATTAAGAGGTTGTGGTTCAAATAATGAATAATTATAAAGATGGCATTTATAAAAGATTTATTAAAAGACCAATGGATTTTGCTCTATCATTAATTACTCTAATTATTCTTTTTCCAATACTTCTAATAGTGGCAATTCTAGTTAGAATGAATATAGGAAAACCTGTTTTATTTAAACAAGAAAGACCTGGACTTAATGAAAAGGTGTTTTTTATGTATAAATTCAGGACTATGACAAATAAAAGGGATGAGAAAGGTGTGCTATTACCTGATAACGTAAGGTTGACGAAGTTTGGTATGTTATTACGTTCTACATCCCTGGATGAACTGCCTGAGATTTTCAACATTTTAAAAGGGGATATGTCTTTTATTGGACCCAGACCGTTACTAGTTTCTTATTTACCATTATATAACAATATTCAAAAGCGCCGACATGAGGTAAGACCAGGACTTTCAGGGTTAGCTCAAGTCAGTGGAAGGAATACTATTAGTTGGGAAGAAAAATTCAAATTAGACGTTGAATATGTTGATAACATAAAATTTATGAAAGATTTGAAAATAATTATATTAACTTTAAAAAAAGTGTTCGTCAAAGAAGGTATAAATTCAGGAACGTCTGCTACGGTTGAGCCTTTCAAAGGATCTGAAAAGGAAAGAAGATATGATGAATAAACTGCTGATAATTGGAGCTAGTGGCCATGGGAAAGTTGTTGCAGACATTGCATTGAAAGCGAACAAATGGGAAAGTATTGCTTTTCTGGATGATGACACAAATGTCAAAACCTCAATAGGTTTAGATGTTATCGGTACTTCAAGTGATGTTTCTAAATACATAAATGAATATGAAATATTTATAGGAATTGGAAATAATGTTACAAGAAGAAGGATGCATAGGATGCTTGAAACCCTCGGTGCTAGTATTCCTGTTTTGGTTCATCCTAATGCAATTATTGGTGAGCAAGTTCAAATAGAAACTGGAGCAGTAATTATGGCGGGGGTAGTAATTAACAGTTGTACAAAGATCGGAAAAGGTAGCATAATCAATACCGGTTCTACAGTAGATCATGATAATAAAATTGGAGATTTTGTCCATATTTCCCCAGGTGCTCACTTAGCAGGAACTGTGGAGGTGGGGGCAGGGTCTTGGTTAGGTATTGGTTGTATAGTAAATAATAACTTAAACATAACTAGGGAATGCAAAACCGGAGCAGGTTCGGTTGTAGTTAAAAATTTGACTGAACCTGGTGTTTACGTTGGTATTCCGGTTAGGAGAATAAAGTAATATGAAAATACTTATATTAGCTAATTTTGGTATGGGACTATACAACTTCAGAAAAGAATTATTAGAAGAATTAATAAGTCAGAACCATGAGGTTTACACTTCTTTCCCTAGAGATGAATACTCAATAAAATTAGAGGAAATTGGTTGTAAGTTCATTGATACTCCTATAAGTAGAAGAGGAACTAATCCAATAAAAGATTTTAAATTATTCATGGATTATAAAAAAATAATTAGAAATATCCAACCGGATGTTGTGTTAACTTACACCATTAAACCTAATATTTATGGGGGGATAGCTTGCCGATTAGAAAATGTTCCTTATATAGCCAATATCACGGGCTTAGGAACTGCTGTTGAAAATGGTGGTATCTTGCGAAAAATCACTTTATTTCTATACAAGATATCTTTAAACAAAGCAGATTGTGTATTCTTTCAAAATGAAGAGAATAAGAACTTCTTAACTAAAAGAAATATAATAAAGGGGAACCATAAAGTAATACCTGGCTCTGGAGTAAATCTTAATCATTATACAACATTAAGTTATCCAAAAGATACTACAGTTAATTTCTTGTATATTTCAAGGGTGATGAAAGAAAAAGGTATAGATCAATTTTTGGACGCAGCAACTTATATTAAAGAGAAATATCCAAACACAAAATTCCATATTGTGGGTTTTTGTGAAAATGGATATGAAGACAAGCTTAAAGCAATGCAAGAGAGAGGGGTTGTTGAATTTCATGGTAAACAAAAAGATGTAAGGAAATTCCATAAAATGTCGCATTGTACAATTCATCCTACTTATTATCCTGAAGGAATGTCAAATGTACTTCTTGAAAGTGCCGCTTGTGGCAGACCTATTATTACAACAGATCGAAGTGGCTGTCGAGAAGTTGTTGATGATGGAAAAAATGGGTTTTTAATAAAACAAAAAAATAGTGAAGACCTTATAAAAAAAATTGAAGAATTTTTAAAGCTAGAATATGAAACTAAGAAACTTTTAGGACTCAATGGAAGAGTGAAAATAGAGAGGGAATTTGATAGGGGAATTATAATCGGTGAATATTTAGATGTACTTTCAGGGGTAGAAAAGAGGAATAAAGATGGATTATAAAGATATTATAAAGAACCAAGATTTACGCTTGAAAATTCTTAAGTTAACAGATTTTATCCCCGATAAACTGATGATTAATCTACAGTATAAAATAGCTACAGGAAGGACGCTAAACTTAAAAAATCCAACGAGATTTTCAGAAAAATTACAGTGGTATAAGCTTTTCTACAGAGACCCTCTGCTGACAAAGTGTGCGGATAAATACGAAGTCAGAGAATATGTATCTTCAAAAGGCTACGAAGATATATTAGTACCTTTATACGGAGTGTATGATAGAGGAGAGGATATTGATTTCGAAGATCTCCCGGATAAATTTGTTTTGAAAACAACTAATGGCAGTCACACTAATATATTGTGCGAAGATAAGTCAAAACTAGATAAAAAAGCTACTGTTCGAACCTTGAACACTTGGTTAAAAAAACGATCTTCAAAACTAGGGAGAGAATGGGCTTACTATGATATAAATCCCAAAATTATTTGTGAAAAATATTTAGATAAAGATAAAAATAATGATTTAATTGACTACAAGTTTTTTTGCTTTAACGGAGAACCAATTTATTTATATGTAATAATCGAAAGGTTTTTAGAAGATGGTTTGAAGTTAGGTATTTATGACACTGAATTCAAAAAACTTCCTTACAGACGAGCTGATATTAATGGCATAACTTCTAATGTATCGAAACCAAAAAACTTTGATAAGATGGTTGAAATTGCTAAGAAATTATCTGAAGATTTTCCACACGTCCGAGTGGATTTTTATAATATAGATGGAGAGATATTCTTTGGAGAACTAACTTTTTATGATGGCAGTGGGTACAAAGGTTTTATACCAGATGAATTTGACTTTATTTTAGGCAGAGAATTTAATCATATAGATTAAAAAGAAGGTTCTATTAAAGTTATTATTGATTTTAAAAACAAGATGTAGGGATACTTGACAGGCAGAGAAAAAAGTTAGTGATAACAGATTTTAAAACCAGATATTAAACGAGGTTGAAAATTATGGAAGTTTTATTTTGTCATGATGGACCACTTAGAAAAGATGAACAAGGCAATTATTACGGTACAGCGCATAATGATGATACTTTCAAACGGTATTATAATATTGCTGATAACGTTTCTGTAGCAATCAGGGTGAATGACATCTCTAAATCAGAGGCAAAAAAGGATTTATCAAAAATCACTGTTTCACCTTTTGAAGTTGTGGAGTGCCCAAATGTATCAAGTTTAAAAGGAATATTAATCAAAAGAAAAAAAACAAGGGAAATTATAAAAGAAGCAGTATTAAACTCCGATTATGTAGTTGTGAGATTACCAAGTGTAATAGGATTCATAGGGATAGACTTTGCTAAAAAACTCAATAAGCCATATTTAGTTGAGATGGTTGCCTGTCCTTGGGATGCATTTTGGAATCATAGTTGGAAAGGGAAAGTAGTAGCTCCATTCATGTATTTTGCTACAAAAAAAAGGGTGAAAAATGCGAGGTACACTGTATATGTTACAAATAATTTTTTACAGAATAGGTATCCGACAAAAGGAGAATATGTGAATTGTTCAAATGTATCATTGAATAATTTCGACGATTCCGTTTACTATAATCGGATAAATAAGATTAAAAATTTAAATGATGAAAGTAAAATAATAATTGGAACTACCGCTGCAGTGAACGTAAGGTATAAAGGACAAAAGTATATAATTGAAGCTTTGGGTGAGTTGAAGAAGTCGGGAATACAAAACTTTGAATATCAACTAGTTGGTGGCGGAGATCAATCGTACTTGAAATCAATAGCTGAAAAACACAATGTTCTAGAACAAGTGAAATTTTTTGGTTCTATGCCACACAGTAAAGTTTTTGACTGGTTAGAAAGAATTGATATTTACGCTCAACCTAGTCGTCAAGAAGGTTTGCCACGGGGGTTGATTGAAGCTATGAGTAAAGGGTTACCGGCATTTGGTGCCAACACTGCAGGGATTCCTGAGTTATTAAATGAAGATTTTATTTTTAGTAACACAAAGAGAAATATAAAAGAAATATGTGATATTTTAATTTCTTTTGACAAAAATTTAATGCTTTATCAAGCTGAAATAAATTTTGAAGAGTCTAAAAAATATAATAAAGAAACTATTGAAGAACGCAGGAGGAAGTTTTTTTCTAAATTCAAAGAAACAAAAAGTTGATATTCTTAAAAATCCTTGTAATTTTATGATTGAATATAATTTTATTAGGATTAAGGAGATGATGACGTACAATAGTTTGTGTAAAGCTCTTGAAGACAAAAAAAGAGGTAGGGTATCCTCATAGTTAACGACCAAATCAACCAGAAAAGGAGATGCCCTACCTCATGTCTACAAGTATAGGACAAAACAACCTCGAAAATCAATTGGACGATATGGTCCGTTCCTTCGTCCAGGAGAAGCTGGAAACGATCATGAAAGAAGAAATGAACCAATTCTTCGAAGAAAATCCGGAACTGAAAAATTATAAGAACGGCAGTTACGGGCGTCAACTGGATACGAAATACGGGCGTATCGAAGATCTTCAGGTGCCACGAGACCGGGAAAATGCGTTTCAGACCGAAGTATTCCAACCTTATCAGCGGTATGAACAGTGGCTGGGAGAAACAATCATTACGATGTATCAGAAAGGTATGAGTACGCGTGAAATCGGGAATTTCCTCGAGCGCATTCTTGGTCATGCCTACGCCTCAGGCACCATCAGTAATATTACGGACGTGGTGAGGGATGACATCCGTGCCTGGCAGGAGCGCCCTCTCCAGAAAAGGTATGCCGTGCTTTATCTCGATTGGACGTATCTGAAATTGCTCCGGGACGACGTAGTAAACGAAGTGGTTTACGTTGTCATCAATGTCACGGAAGACGGGTAGCGGGGGATTCTCGGCAGTTTCGATGGTCTTCCCGGTCTCGAAGAAGCGATGAAAGCCGTTTATCCGAAGGCTGACGTCCAGCGTTGTGTCGTCCATAAAGTACGGAAGACGCTGAACTAGTTCCTGAAGAAGGACCGTTCCGCCATCAGTGAAGATATGAAAGCGATCTACCAGTCCAAAACAGTAGCGAAAAAGCTGAAAAGCAACTGGAGGCTTTCTGTGACACGTGGCAGAAGAAATATGTGAAAATCGCAAAATCTTGGAGGGGAGACTTCCGCGTCCTGACCACATTCTTGAATTATCCTTCCTCCATCCGCCGATGATCTACACAACAAACATTATCGAGCGCACTATGAAGGAATTCAGGAAGCGCTTGAAGACGATGAACAGTCTGCCGTCTGTAGAAAAAGGTAATCTATATGGTTTCCGACGAATGCAACACCAAGTGGTCCACTCGCAAACTTCGGGGATTTAAAAAAGCAAACCCTGAACTTCACGCCATGTTTGAGGAACGTTATGGACCTAAAAACGAAAGTGAGGAGGGGAACTCACCCTCCTCCGAGGACCACCCTACTGTTTTACATAAACTTATTGAGGGTACCTATAAAAATACAAATTATATTAATAATATTTTAATGAGTAAATAATGAAAGTAATAGTAGGGTTTCTAAATCAAGTAATTTTCACCAGACGACAGGTATAGAAAAAATTCTGAGCAACCCCTCATGTTAGGATGAATTTATACAACACAAACAAAAATATATACTTAGATGAACTAACTTTTTATGATAAAGAGATTACATAGATTTGGGAAATTTTGATTTAAGATGAGTGAAAAGTTTTGACAGCCTGAAAATAAGAAATGAGGATTTATTGAATGAGAGTATTATTTTGTCATGATGGACCTTTAAAAAAAGATGAAAACAATAGTTATTATGGTACAGCTCATAATGATGAAACCTTCAAACGTTATTACAATATTGCTAACGAACTTACTATAGCAATTAGGGTGAATGAAATTTCAGAAGACGCGGCAAATAATAAGTTATCAAAGATTACAGTATCTCCATTAGAAGTAATTAGAATTTCTGATTTATCTAGTTTGAAAGGAGCATTATTTAGAAAATCAGAGGTAAAAAGAAAAATTAAAAAAGCGGTGAAAAACTCTGACTATATTGTTGTGAGGCTTCCTAGTTTAATTGGCTACTTATCTTTTGATGAAGCTAAAAAACAGAACAAACCTTGTTTAGTTGAGTTAGTAGCCTGTCCTTGGGATGCATTTTGGAATCATAGTTTAATAGGTAAAGGTGTAGCCCCTTTTATGTATTACTCAACAAAAAAGCGTGTAAAAAAAGCCTCGCATGTTATTTATGTAACAAATGAATTTCTACAAAGGAGGTACCCAACAAAAGGAATAAATGTTAATTGCTCTAATGTTTCTTTGAAAAGAATTGATGATTCAATTCTTGAAAAGAGATTAGATAAAATAACTGAGATGCAGAATGAACAAAAGATAATAATAGGAACAACAGCAGCTGTAAACGTGAAATATAAAGGCCAACAGGATATAATTCAAGCACTAGGTAAGCTAAAGTCGCAAGGCATCACTAATTTTGAATACCAACTTATTGGAGGGGGGGACCAAAGTTATTTAAAGGCTATTGCAAAAAGATTTGATGTTGAAGAACAAGTGATATTTTTAGGGCCGTTATCTCATTCTGAAGTTTTTGATTGGTTAGACAGAATTGATATATATGCACAACCTAGTAAACAAGAAGGTTTACCAAGAGCATTGATAGAGGCTATGAGTCGAGGATTACCTGCAATTGGCGCTAAGACAGCAGGGATACCAGAATTGATAGATAGTAAACACATATTTTCTAATACGAAAAATAATATAGATGAGATTATATCTATGTTATTATCATTTGAGAAAAAAACTTTAATTGAAGAGGCTATTAAAAATTTTAATGAAGCAAAAAATTATCAAAAAGAGATTATTGAAACGAGAAGAAAAGAATTTTTTAGCAAATTTAGAGATTCAGACTACTGATTTTGGCATAAATTAGAACTGAAATAAAGAAGAAGAAATACTTGTCCCTTGTAACCTTTTCTTTTCTTTTCTTTAATTTAATACTGTATCTTTTCTAGCAATATATTTTGTAAACTGAGATTTAATTAGTGCTCAGAGTAACTTATAAAATAGTTTTTAAATAGGAGTAATCAAATGAATAAAACGAAGATAATAATATTTATGTTTTCTTTAGGCGGCGGTGGTATTCAGAAATTTGTAATGAACATTGTTAATAACATAAACAAGGAGAAATTTGACATAAGTGTGGCTCTTGTGAACAAAAAAGGTGTTTATTTAAATGAATTACCTAATGAAGTTAAAGTTATAGATTTAAAGGCAAATAGGGTTCATTATTCTTTGATACCTCTTATAAAAAGCATGAATAGAGAAAACCCCGATATTTTATTTTGTATAGGAACAAATATTAATATCGTTGGGATTATGGCTAAACTAGTAAGTAGAAATGATCCTAAATTAATCATTAGACAAGCTGTTGACCTTAATAAGGTCTCAACCCGTAAAATAAATTTATTTTTAATGAAAAGACTTTATCCTAAAGTAGATAAATGTGTAGTATTAACTAATACAATGAGAGAAAATATTACCAAGCTCATAAAATTACCTGAAGATAAAATAGAAGTTATTTATAATTCAATTAATATTCATGATATCTCTAAGAAGAAAAAAGAGGTAATAGATGAATCTTTTATTAATATAAAAGAACCTAAAATTATATCTGTAGGAAGATTAACGAAACAAAAAAACCAACATATGTTAATAGATGCATTTAACTTAGTTTTAAGGGAAAAGAAGAGTAAGTTAATAATAATAGGGGAGGGGGAGGAAAAAAGTGAAATAGAAGCAAAGATAAAAGAGAATAATATACAAGATGATGTTCTAATGCTTGGATATAAAAGTAACCCATATAAATACATATATAACTCAGATATATTTGTGCTCCCTTCTCTTTATGAAGGTTTGAGTAATGCCTTGTTAGAAGCTTTAGCTTGTGATATTCCTATAGTAACTACAGACAACCCTGACTTTATCATAAAAGATGGAGTTAATGGGTTACAAGCTACAGTCGATAAAAAGGATATTGCAAATAAAATAACAGAGATATTAACAGATAAGTCAATATCTGAGTATATGAAAAGCAATAACAAGGAATATATGAATAACTTCGATATATCAAATATGATAAACAGGTATGAAAATTTATTTAAAGAGACTCGTGCGAATAGCCCTAGTTCCTAAAAATTCTAAGATGAGAGATTTGGCTTTATATACAGTTTTATTATTATCATTATTTAAAGTGCCATTAATTTACTATCTGGACTTCATTGATTTTGGTAGCATATCATAAAATCATATTCAAATTACTTTTTCACTAGGAGAATTATCTTCCCACTTGTGTAATGCAAAATAGAAGTGGTTCTTATTCATTTTTGGTGAACATGTGCGTGCCACCTTGTATCTGAAACAAAGAAATTTTAATTAATGGTAGGTTGATAGAGCATACGCACACGTAAAAGAGAAAAACTGGCTCTTCCGTAATAGACGTTTCATCATTTTTAGTCGGTTTATTTGTCCTTCGACGTGGCCATTGCTATCTTCACACATTAAGGCATGGAGTGTTGGTTGAAAGTCTGTAAGCAATCTTGTGATGAACGACTTTGTGAAAGGGTCTTCCCTCTGTTTTTCGAACAGAATAAGAGACCGAAACCCTTCAGCATCTCTGGAGGAAACAGTGGTACGGAAGGAAGTCAGAAAAGCATAAAAGGGACCCAATACGGGATACCTTTCCAGTATTTCATTGATGATCGACCTTTTCTCTTCGTCTTCCAAAGCGTTCTGCCATAAAAAGTTTCCGGATATATCTACGGAAGTAATAATGATGGGCCTCAAGTGTTTGTCCTTGTTTCTTCTTTTTGCGAGTTTCCGTGACAAATACTCGAACAGCACCATAGGTGCCGTTGTAATCGAATTCCTGGCTCAAACAAGCATGAATCCTGTTCACACTCATCCCTTTTTCTATCATTTCCATCACACGTGCTTCATGAGCATCTATTGGTTTCGGACGCTTGGACCGGTAAGGTTGAGGAGGTTCCTGCATGGATAAGTAATTACTCGCCGTAACAGGACTGCAAGAAAGAAGGTTACCTATACGACGCAGGGAATATCCTTGCTTTCGCAATCGTTGAACTTCCTGCACACGCGCCCATTTACGCTCGGCATTTTCTTTTTGACGCAGTTCCTGTTTGGTGGCCGTGACAATGACGGGACCCTCCGGTTCTCCGTTCTTTCTAATCTTTGAAGGGAGTACCTTTTTCATGACCTCGTCATGAAGGTCCCATAGATTATGAATGAGATGGAAGCGATTATGGATGTGATAAAGATCTGGTCTCCCTTCTTCCATCGCTTCTTCGAATCGAGGATATCTGTCCCTGGTGATTCGTAATACTTCCGGGTGGGCCTGTAACCACGTCTGGATGGTTTCTTTCTCTCGGTCAGGTAATAATTCAATGGGCTTATGCGTAAGGACGTCACAGATAATAAGCCCATACCTATGTCCTTTTCTCCAGGCGAAGTCATCAATACCTACGAAAGGGACTGGAAACCACAGGGATCTCCGTTTGGTGCACCAGGCGCAACAACGTATCATGACTGACGCTCACCCCAAGGTTTTGGCAAAGAAGGGAAGCTTGGACACAGTTACTAGAGAAAGCGATGGTACGTAACATGTCTTCCAAGCGCTTGGTTCTTCGTTTCGAAGGCAGAAGCCACGTGTATCTTTCGGTGAATACGTTTCGTTTACAACTAGCATTCGTGCAGAACCACTTCTGTGTCCGGAGATAGAGAAGAACCGGCTTTCCCTGGATAGGCAGATCATGAATGATGTGCATATAGGAGCTGTGCTTGCGTTCGGAAGAACGCTGACATAAAGGACAACAAGAAGACTTCGTTTCTTTGGCAATAACAAAAATGAAAGAGGTTGGCGTTTCCGAATGGTTCAAGACCTGGAGATGAGTGTCGAGAGGACGGAAGAGGGTATTCATGATTCCTATCTCCTTTTTACTATCTGTATACCCTCTTAGGATAGAAACTCTTCCCAAAAAATGAATAAGAACCAATTCTTGGTTGCAAAATACAACCACCGAAAGAGAGGTTATATTAAATTTGTTTATATCCTTCTTATTATATTTAATTATTATTATATTAACAAGTGTATTAGCAGAGGTATCTGTAAGGGTGAAAGAGAAAATTTTGCGATATATTATCGTTTTTATTACTTTACTAATACCTTCTTTCTTTGCAGGAATAAGGTATGATGTTGGTACCGACTATTTTGCGTACGTAAATATTTTTTCTAATTTAGAAGCTGGGGGCTCCTCTAGGACAGAGTTTGGCTATCAATTCTTAAATATATTAGTAGCTAATTTAGGTGGAAATGCTTCATTCCTGCTTTTTGTCGTCTCATTTATAACAATATTATTTATATATTTATCTTTATATAGAGCTAAAGATAGTATTAGTATAGGGTTGGGAATGTTAGTTTTTATGCTAATGTTTTATCATTTATCATTAAACGCAGTCAGGCAAGTTTTGGCAATTGCAATTCTACTATATAGCTTTGATTTTATTATCCAAAGGAAGTTTGGAAAATTTTTAATAATAACATTAATTGCTTCTAGTATACATTTAAGCTCCCTTATTGTTCTGCCTTTCTACTATATTTACAACTTAGTTGGAAAGAAAAATCGTTTCTTTAGGTTAATAGTATATATTGGAACATCCCTATTAATTATTAATTATGGTGTAATTTTAGAATACACTTTAAGTATATTTACAAGTTTTTCATATTACTCTCAATATCTACCTGATGAAAATCAAGGTGATTTAGGAATTGGATTAATTTTAGTTAATGCACCATTTGTCGTGCCAGGAATCATATTTTATAAACGATTTGTTAAATATGATTCCCGATTTAAATTTTATTTCTTTTTTCTATTAATCGGGGTTATTATACAATTTGTAGCTTATCTTGGAGCAGGACTATTTGATAGAATTTCTGATCTGTTTTTCATTACGGTAGTGTTAATTGTTCCCTATTACTATAAATGTCTGAAAAAAAATGAATTTGAGTATTCGTTAAGTATTATTATTGTTTTATTTGTTGTTTTTATTTGGTTTTATAGTTATATATATCTTGGGAACAACGAAACAATTCCATTTAGGTCGATTTTTTCATTATAATATTATTAACACCTTTATAAGAAAATTGACTATATTGTTCAATTATAGTTCTCTGGTAAGAGTCAGCTAGGCTATAGGTGAATTGTGATAAAAGGGATTGGTAACTTGAACCAAAATTATAACCATTTTAAATATTGTTAACTCAAATTTATAGTTGGATTGGAAAGGATATTGAAATTATGAAAAAAATAATCTCTTTGAAAAAAATAATCTCTTTAATGAAAGAACCAAAAAGAATTTATATAAATATGGGTAGAAGAGGGTGCTTTAAATGGATTCCAGACAAGGCATTTATCAAATTATCTTATTATATTAGAATGGGCAGGAGATTAAATCTTGATAATCCTACTTCTTATAGTGAAAAATTGCAATGGTTAAAACTCTATAATAGAAATGTAGAATATACAGACTTGGTAGATAAATTCGAAGTTAGAAAATATATCGCTGATAAAATTGGAGAAAAATATTTAATTCCTTTAATAGGGCTGTATCATACCTTTGAGGAAATTGACTTTAAAGAATTACCCAATCAATTTGTTTTGAAATGCACTCATGATTCTGGGGGAGTAGTAATATGTAAGGATAAAAACCAATTTAATATTATAGATGCTAGAGAAAAAATAAATAATTCTTTAAAAAGAAATTTTTATAATTCATGGAGAGAATGGCCCTATAAAAATGTACAACCCCGGATTATATGTGAAAAATATATGGTAGATGAATCATGTGAGGAATTAAAAGACTACAAAATATTTTGTTTCAATGGAGAACCTAAGTTAATTCAAGTAAATTATGATCGTTTTCGAGGGCATAAGCGCAATTTATATGATACTGATTGGAATTATATAGAAGCATCAATTCAATATCCAACAGATAGTAAGACCTTTATAAAAAAGCCTGAAAAATTAAAAGAAATGCTTGATTTAGCCAAAGTATTATCAAAAGATTACCCACACGTAAGGGTGGATTTATATTCGATTAAAAATCAAATTTATTTTGGCGAGATGACTTTTTATCATGAGTCTGGATATGGAAGATTTTCTCCAGAATCATATGATTATTTATTAGGTAGTTGGTTACAGTTGCCAAACAAAACAAGTACGTAAAGAGGATCAACCTCTCAACATGGAAAACGATATTTTAAAGCAAGATGCGCTGATTATGGGACGAACGTAGATGTGATTCGGCACAAACTTTGATAACTACTCGGTATTAGCAATGGGTGCCGTTCTAAAACTCCCGAAAAGTACGTATTATTATGAGTCCAAAATCAAAGACACGTCCGAAGTAGATGGACTGACAGTCCAGAGTGCAGAAATTTTTTACCGAAGTAGAAAGCACTTTGGAACCCGGGAAACCAAGCATAAGCTTCAAACAGAAGGACGTAAGGAGTCCCGCCACTGCATTGGTCAAATCATGAATGAACAGGTGTTGGTTTCTAAGTATACCGCGGTTCAGTTCAAACCGGTAAAAGCACGCGCAACGAGTCGAATCAGAGGAACAGGTGGATTCTCATTTCGACTAGGATTAGGTCCGCAACATCATCGTTAGCGTTTTTACACAGGTGCACGTAG
Source organism: Salimicrobium salexigens (assembly GCF_900156705.1). Classification (NCBI taxonomy): domain Bacteria; kingdom Bacillati; phylum Bacillota; class Bacilli; order Caryophanales; family Bacillaceae; genus Salimicrobium; species Salimicrobium salexigens. The sequence continues at coordinate 227,189 of NZ_FTOK01000006.1, forward strand.
AGACGACATAGTACTATATCTGTACGAGTCTCGATATTAATAACCTAATAACCGCTAAATCATCGGCTACAGGGCAGGTGCCAAAAAGAATTCAGCCCTTGTCTAACAGGCATTTGCTTCGATCCAAAGTAACCTGAGGGACGTTTAACTCTTTCATACCAACAAAGGCAACAAGTTTAAAAGCCAAGCCATCGATGATATACTTGTAAATTTGACATCGATTGTTCCTTGAGTAGAAAAGTATGGCCTTATAATAATGCCGTTACGGAAGCTGCATATAAAGTGTTGAAACAGAATTCATCTATGTGGAAACATTTGAGACGCTTCAAGAACAGGAACAAGCTTTATTCGAATAAAATATCCATTGGCACAATAACATATGCATCCATGGGGCGGTAAGCTATCTTATACCGGCAGCTTAATGCCCAAAACACCTTAATAAAATAGTCTAGTTTTGTGTGCCAATCCATTAGAGAAGTTTCCTGAGGTTGCTAAATGGTGTAACGATTTGTTAGAAAAACATATTATATGGAATGTTGTCAAAAAATAAGAAAATACAATATAGAAACTATTATTAGCAATAGAAAATACTATTGGGTACGAGCTCATAGGGAATTATTACTTAAAGAAATAAAATAAGGAAGAATTCAGACTACATTTAAAGGTTTAACTGAAGATTTAAATAAAGATAAATTATATAAAGTAAATATTATTGGGAAATTGGTGATACAATGCAATTCACGGTGGTTATCCCGTTATATAACAAAGAGAAACATATTAAAAGAGCTGTTGATTCTGTATTAAAACAAACACATAGTGATTTTGAAATCATTGTGGTAGATGATGGTTCAATTGATTCAAGCGTTGAAGAAATTAGTAGCATTAAAAATTGTAAACTCCAGGTAATTCAACAGAAGAATGCGGGTGTGTCTGTAGCTCGAAACAAGGGAGTTAGTAAGGCGAATTTTGATTTCATTGCCTTTTTAGATGCAGACGATGAATGGAAACCAGAATTTTTAGAGACGATAAACAGATTAATTAATCTTTTCCCTATGAATGGGGCCTATGCTACTTCCTATGAGGTGATCAAAGGGGATGGAAGGTCTGTACCTTCTACTAAGAATAATAGTTTTCGCTCGGGCTGGGAAGGTATAGTAGGTAGTTATTTTAAAGAGTCAATTAAAGCACCACTGATTTCTGCTTCATCAGTAGTGATACCTAAGGAAGTTTTCAATAAATTGGGGGGGTTTCCTTTGGGTATAACTAGAGGTGAGGATTTAGATATGTGGTGTAAAATAGCTTTGAATTATAATATAGTTTTTTCAAATAAATTACTTGCTAAATACCATAAAGATGCAGAAAATATGGCAACCCTAAAGCAATTAGAGTACAATAAAAGTTTTATGAGCTATGTAGAGCAGATTCTTTTAAAAGAAAAGGAGAATGGTAATAATTCAATCTTTTTTGAAGAATATATGATAAGTAGATTGATACTGAAAGCTAGATATTTGATTTCTGTGAATAAAAATAAAGAGGCTAGAAATCTTCTTTATAGATATAAAACTACTAAGTATAATAAAAAGGCAATGATTAAAACTTATATTTTAAGCTTTAAATTGGTTCATTTTTTATATTTAAAGGTCAAATAAAATAGGGACTATAATGAATGTGGCGCTCCTTCCTTAACTGTCCGTGCGTGTGAAGATATTAAGAATGCACCCCTCTTTCTTTTGGTACCCTAGATTCACAACACAAATAGACAAAGGAGAGAAAGTGGGTAATCGATTATCTTATCATAGAATTTTCAAGGGGGGAAGTTAGAATCGTCAAGGTCTAGGAGATTACTTCAGTCGCAGAAGCCTACTTGTGGAGCTTTATAACGAAAAACGAACACAGCTGTCCGCCCTTCCGTGGGAGGACTACACAAGTACATAGCGACCGGAACCAGCATATTCGGGACCCTACCGCGTCGCATCTGAAGGTGAATATTTCTTCGAGAAAGCAAAGGTATCGATTTAAGGAATGTGAAAAGCCCTTTTGCGAACGACTTCACATGGTTAATCGCTACCAACGGTGTACTATGTCCCTGGAAAGAAAAGTGATGATCACGCGGCCACCAGATCCTTTCAAACGGCAGCACAGTGGGCAGGGATCACACTCCAGCGTCTCAGATAACGTATTGGTAGAAGACGCTGATGAAACAGTGGTTCAAGGAGAGTGATCATTATATAGCTAACGCAAACCCTGGATAACTAACTTGAATAAGAATTGTAAGCATCAGGCATTGAAGCTTTTCAACGTGTGTGGAGAACCTTGTAGAACTGGAGACAGGAAGTTTCCCAGTCCTTCATTTTTCCTTCACAACGGCTATATCGAAGGCGTCAACAACATGCTCAAAGTATTAAAAGGTGTCTCTTACTGAATTAAAAGCTTTGAATGTTTGATGTAGAAGACAGTATGGCAGTAGGAAATGAAGAGTGTGGTGGGATGATCACCCCACCATCACATTTGACAGAGAACTTTTAAAATTAAGCATCTTTATGGCCTCTGAAGAATACAATACCACATGTTTACACGCAGACTTCTTGAATTCAAGGAAGCATCTCCTGGCTTGAGCACCACGTTTGAAGAGCGATGCGGGTCTCAAAAATTAAAACCGCATGGAGGAGAAAAGTTCCTCCGAGGGTCGCCTTAACTATTTACAAAAACTTATTGACGGTACCTCCTGACTTATCTTACAGTATAGATTATATTATTAGTGTGAAAGCATCTTATAAATGCATCAGGAAGGGTGCTATTAGTGGTTATTACTGTTATTATTTGAATTACGAGGATAATGCAGTGAAAAAGCCTTTTTCTCCTTCAAAATTGGATGCAATAAAATCAGGTAAAGATAAGTTTATTTGGCTCTCCCTAATCAAGTGTGCTTGACATTGAAAAAAGCAGAATCTTCCTCATCGAAGACCATTTTGAAATGGAAATGGGAAGTCCTGTACCATTTCACATACAAGTTGACGAAAGCAAAGCTCGAAGGTATGAATAATCTGTTCAAAATGATGAAACAGCGCAGTTTTAGATGACCAAATATGTATCATTTAAACCTCGGGATTCGGAGTGAGTGCCGTTCTTTAACTTAGGAATATCAATGAATCATACTTTAGAGGGAGAAATCAACACATTTCATTGTGGAGAAAAAAAGGGCCAAATGGAAATTAAAGAAATAAAAAAAGATTATTCCTGCAATGGAGAAATGTACGGGTAAATCGGAGGAGAAGGCTAAATATATATATAAAGCCTCCCTAGTAGGATGGAGAGTTTCATTGCAATGACCTCGAATTAAGGTCTTCCCCCACATAAATCCCCAGCATTTCAGGAAGTTGTTTATGAAGAGAGGAACACTTCGTTGAACATATTTTTGAACAATAGAAGCACGGAGAAGCCGCTCATTATTTTCCATTAGAGCAGTGACCTACAAGTACAAAAGGAACATTTCCGGCGTCTACCATGATCGGGTCGAACGAAAGAATTCTAAAAAAATGTTAGTTTAAAGAGGGGGCTAATATATGAAAAAAATAGGTATAGTAACTTTGAGTGGATATTTCAATTATGGAAATAGACTACAAAATTACGCTTTGGAACAAATTCTGAACAAAAAAGGTTATTACGTAGAGACTTTATGGATAAACCCTGAACAACTTCAAAAAATTTCTATTAAACAAAAATTAAAGTTATTAATTAAAAAAAATATAGTTTTATTCTTGTTTAAAAAAGAAGGTAACTTTACTGGTAGAAGAAAGTATAAAAACTTCAAGAAATTTTCCATTCACCATTTAAATGAAAAAAAACACTTTAACAAAAGTAATGATCTTCCAAAAAGAGTTGCTGATACTTTTGATTATTTTATTGTAGGTAGTGATCAAGTATGGAACCCTTTTTATACTAATAGTTCAAACCTGTATCATTTATCTTTCGCTCCTCCTCAAAAGAGAATAGCTTATGCTGCAAGTTTTGGTATTTCTGAACTCCCAGATGATTATAAAACAGTGGTGCAAACTTACCTGCCTTTTTTCAAGAATATATCTATAAGAGAAGAAGAAGGAGCGAAAATAATTAAAGAACTTACAGGAAATGATGTACCGATAGTTTTGGATCCTACTTTACTTCTTAATAGAGAAGAATGGGAAACCATAGCTATAGCTCCTAAGAACAAGCCAGTTAGGGATTACTTGGTAACATATTTTTTAGGCTCTATTTCAGAAGAAAAACAAATGTATATTGAGAAGATGTCTCAAAAATATAATCTTAAAGTAATAGAACTAGCTAAAAAAAGTGATAAAGACTTTTATGATACAGATCCTAGTGGTTTTGTTGATTTAATTAAAGATGCTTCATTACTTCTAACTGATTCTTTTCACGGAACTGTGTTTTCCATATTGTTTGAAACACCATTTATAGTTTTCGAAAGAGAAAATAAGCATGGTTCTATGCGTTCTAGAATTGACACCTTACTTCGAGTGACTGAGTTAGAGAGTAGGAATATTGAAAACATTAATAATTTTGATGAAGTATTGAATATTAATTTTAGCTACGCGAAAAGCCAGTTAGAAAGTGAAAAGAATAAATCACTGGATTATTTAGAGAAAGCATTGGACATTTAAAACTAATTTTCAAATGACAATTGTGTTCTAAAGTGCAAAGCTCAAATTCCAAGTAAAAAAATAAGGGAATTATAGGTAGTCTTTTGAAAATAGGAAACATTTTGATTTTTTAATTATAAATTTTCAAAAGTGAGCTATATTACATAGTCAGAAAGAGGCTTTTTCATGACCCAAGTAAAAAAAGGTGCAATATTGTCCTATCTCTCAATAGCTGTATCTTTAGTTGTTACGATTGCTTACACTCCAGTAATGATTCGGTTGTTGGGCCAAGAAGAATATGGTTTGTTTGTGTTGATAGGATCAGTGATTGTTTATTTCTCTAAGATGGATTTAGGATTAGGGAACGCAGTTATTCGCTACATTTCCAGAAACAGAGCAATAGGTGACAAGAAATCTGAAGCAATGTTGAGTGGTAATTTTTTATTACTCTATAGTCTTGCCTCAGTTTTTGTATTAGTAGTTGGTTTTGTTATTTATAGCAATGCGACCAGTATTTTTGGTGGATCTTTAACAAATAACCAAATCGAAAAAGCAGAGATAATGATTCTAATTATTACTATTACATTTATATTTGCTTTACCAATGCAAATATTTAGGTCGATTGTTAAAGCTTACGAGAGATTTGCAACTGAAAAAATCATAACCATTATAAGTAATGTTTCAAGACCCGTGATAATATTAATCTTTCTTTTTAATGGATATGGAGTAATTGCTATGATAGCAATTACATCAGTTCTCAATATACTAACCCTAGTGTATTTTTGGTATTACACCCATTTTTACTTGGAAGTTAGAGTGAAACTTGGAAAAGTAGATTTTTCTATAATGAAAGAAATTCTTGTGTATTCCTCGTTTATTTTTTTGAATATTATAGTGGATCAAATTTATTGGCAAACTGACCAAATCATTCTGGGGATTGTTGCAGGGACTATTCCTGTAGCAGTGTTAGGTATAGCAATGCAATTCATTAGGGTTTATCTAATGTTTTCAACTGCGATGAGTGGTTTGTTTTTACCCAGGGTTTCCCGAATTGCTACAAATGGTAAAGATAATTCTGCTGAATTAAGCTCGCTATTCATCAAAATTGGAAGAATACAATTTTTAATCCTTTCCTATATTTTTGGTGGTTTTGTATTAGTAGGAAAACCTTTCATAGAAATATGGGCTGGTCCTTCCTATGGAGATGCTTATTATATAGTCATTATACTTATGATTGCACTAATAGTGCCTTTAACTCAAAATGTAGGTATTTCTATACTACAAGCCTACAATTTACATGCTTTTAGATCAATTGCTTTGATTATTATGGGAGTAGTAAACATAATAATAACTGTACCTTTAGCTGAAAGGTATTTAGGAATAGGAACAGCCATTGCTACTGCAGGTTCTTTATTGATAGTAAACATTTTAGTAATGAATATTTATTATTACAAGAAACTAAATTTGGATATATTTGGTTATTGGAAAAATATATTTATACTCATGGTTTCTTCAACGAGTTCGATGCTAGTATCCTTCTTAATAGGTTTGAACATTCATTTTAACAATTTCATAGCTGAAATTATTATTAACGGTATTATCTTTACAGTAATTTATAGTTTAATCCAATGGAAATTCTCAATGAATGTGTATGAAAAGTCTTTGTTTATTTCTATCAAAAATAGATTTGATAAGAATAATTAAATTTCTATTTATTATGCCAGTTTATATGTATTTAAGCTAACTTATTAGGAGTGTGGACATTGAAAACAATTATTAAAAGTGCGCTTCCGACTAGATTCAAAAAAATTCTAAGCAAAACATATCAAAGTTCTAAGTTTTATAATGAATCATTACAAGATATAAAAAAATATAAAAAATTTTCAAAGAATAAGAAGTTTATGAATCAATCTATGGCGGAAGCTGAATTGATCTTTTATTACCATAAGATTGAAAAAGGGCTATCACTAAGTAAACCTAAAAAACGCTTTGGATATGAAGCTGTCCTTAAATTAATGAAGTTATTAAAAGAATACATTTCGAATTATGGGTGGGATGACACCGCATTAGTTACACTGAAGAATTTGAAGCAATATGTAGAATTTAATGAGGAACATGGAGTAGATGTTACAACCATTAATAAAGCTGTGTCAGTTTTAGAAAGGCAACTGGTTAGTCGGCCAAGTGAGGAAGGAGGCACTAAATTTCTAAATAAACAAAGTGATATTACCCCTTATCTTGTTGATTTTGAAGGGCTTGCTTACTCTCGTCATAGTATTAGAGATTTCACTGGGGAAAAAGTAGAAGATGATATTATTCATAGAGCTATCAACATTGCCCAAAAAACACCTTCAGTTTGTAACAGGCAATCTTCTCGAGTTTATGTTTATAATGATGAATTTTATAAGCGAAAAGTTTTTAGTTTTCAAAACGGTAATAAAGGGTTTGGAGATTCTGCTGATAAAGTATTATTAATTACTACTAAAATTGATCATTTTGTTGGAGTGAATGAAAGGAATCAAAACTTCATTGATGGAGGAATGTATGCCATGTCATTGATATACTCCTTACATTCTCTTGGTGTAGGAACATGCGCACTTAACTTAGCTTTGCCTAATAAGAAAGAGGAAACTTTAAAGAGAGCGGGAGACGTCCCAGAAGATGAAAGAGTTATTATGATGATAGCAGTCGGCCAGATACCAGAACAACTTAAAGTAGCAGCCTCTCCTCGAAGAGAAGTTAGTAGAGTAACCAAGTGGTTTTAGTTTAAATTATAGGCTCTGTTAAAGCCGGTTGTTGATTTTAAAGATGAAGGGTGGAGACGCCTGCGGGAAAAGCGTGAACGGAAGATCCCGGAAGTTTACGTCATGCCCGCGGCAAGCTTCCACCCGAAGGGGAAGGGATGAAAATCAACAATAAACGACAACAGAGCCAAATTTTGAAAATAATATGCTCTCTTATAAAAATAGTATTGGATCGTCAACACAAAACTAGACCATTTCGTTAAGGTGTTTCCGGCGATAAGCGGCTGGGGTAAGGTAGTCTATTGTCCCGTGAAAGCGGATATTATTGTACCAGTGGACATAATTGAATAAGGCCAGCTCTAACTCCTTAAGCTTCTCGAATGTTTCACCATAAATGAATTCTGTTTTCAGTACCTTATATGTAGCTTCGGCAACGGCATTATCATAAGGGCGCCCTTTTTCGCTCAAGAAACAACCAATATCAAAGGTTTCAAGCAGCTCTTCAATGAGCTGGTTTTTAAACTCGTTCCCTCTGTCGGTATGAAAGAGTTGAATGTCCCTCAAGTTGCCCTAGATGGAAGCGAACGCCTTTTGGACAAGGGCTGCATCTTTTTTAGCACCTGCACTGTAGCCAATGATTTCCCGGTTATATAAATTGAGTATGGCACAGATATATTTCCATTTGATTCATAATCATACGTACTCTTCGGGAGTTGCAGGACGGCACACATTGCTGATACCGAGTAACTGTGACGGTTGTTCCGGATTACATCTACTTTCGTCCCATGATCAGCGCCGCTTGCTTTGAAATGTCGTTCTCCATGTTGAGCCGTTGATTCTCTTTACGAAGTTTGATCAATTCCTTCTCTTCCGGCGAACAATTATCTTCTTCCTTGAAGGAACCGGAATCATGATACTGACTTCCCCATCGGTCTAAAGAGGAAGACGTCAACTCATACTCCCGGATGATTTCCTGTTTTGGCTTGCTGCTATGTTCGAACCGTTCGGGTTGATTGTTCTGTTTATTGTTGTGTATGTGCTGACAAACTTTTTCACTGAGATGATCACGAATAAAGTTGCCGCTGTCATCATGTTTCCGATCGCGTATCAAATTGCGGTGGATACAGGTATGGATACTATAGGCATGGCTATTCTTGTAGCTGTCACAGCCTCGGCAAGTTTTCTATCTCCAATCGGGTATCAAACGAATTTGATTGTCTATGGGCCGGGGGGCTATAAGTTCTCCGATTATCTGCGTGTTGGGTTCCCATTGACGCTTATGACGATGATTGTGACGGTCAGTGTTATTGCTATGGTATACACTTAAGGGGGAATTCAGAATGAAACAAGCAATTGCCGCTGCTCTTGAAGCAGGACAGGAAATTATGAAGATTTACGAAACGGAAGACTTTGGCGTAGAAACGAAAGAAGATGATTCTCCGCTGACACGTGCGGATCGGAAAGCCCACGATATCATTGTAAGTAAACTTGAGGAACACTATCCTTCCCTCCCTGTTATTAGTGAAGAAGGGAATAAAATCTCTTTTGAAGATAGGAAAGAGTGGGAAGAATTCTGGCTCGTAGATCCTTTGGATGGAACGAAGGAGTTCGTGAAGAAAAACGGTGAATTCACGGTTAATATTGCACTTATCCGTGATGGTAGTCCCGTATTTGGTGTAGTATATGCTCCAGCTTTGCAGGATTTATATGTCGCAGATGAAGACAAAAGAGCGTTCAAGCTTACATCAGTTGTGGGTACGACAGAGGGACTTACAGCGTTGCCGTTACCTGTTGTTTCAATAGATGGCGATACAGCACGAGTGGTGGCAAGTCGTTCCCACATGTCGGAAGAGACTCAAGCTTTTATTGCAGAGCTTCAAGAATCCTATGACTCTGTAGAGACAGTATCTGCCGGAAGTTCTTTGAAACTGTGTCTTGTAGCTGAAGGGGTTGCAGATTATTATCCGCGTTATGCTCCGACGATGGAATGGGACACAGCAGCTGGTCAGGCGATTGTTGAGTCGTCTGGGATTCTGTAGAAATAGCGAATACTGATAAGCCACTTGTGTATAACAAGGAAGAGTTGCATAACCCTTGGTTTTTGGCTAGTAGAAAACAATAGGAGAAAGGTGAGATACTATGTATAACATAGCAGTAGCAGGTACAGGATACGTAGGTTTGGTTGCCGGAGTTTGTTTCGCAGAAATGGGCCACCAAGTTACTTGCGTGGATATAGATGAAGATAAGGTGGAATTGATGAGGTCCGGGGGTTCTCCAATTTTCGAAACAGGCTTGGAAGAACTGATGCAGAAAAACTACAAAGCCGATCGCATAGAATATACGACAGATTATGAGAATGCCTATAGAAGTGCGGATGCTGTATTTATAGGTGTAGGAACCCCAGAGCAGCCGGATGGATCTGCGAATCTTTCGTACATAGCAACCGTAGCGAGACAAATCGCCGAGTCTGTAGAGAGCGATACACTTGTTGTCGTGAAATCCACGGTTCCAGTAGGTACAAATGATAAAGTGGAACAGTTCATTCACGATTTTCTAGTGAATGATGTTCAGGTAGAAGTTGCATCGAATCCTGAATTTCTAGCTCAAGGATCTGCGGTGAAGGATACGCTGGAAGCAGAACGTATTATAATCGGTACGGAAAGTACGTGGGCGGAACAAATGCTTCAGGAAATCTATGAACCTTTTAAATTGCCTGTTGTATCTGTAAACAGACGTTCAGCTGAGATGATCAAGTATGCATCGAACGATTTCCTTGCTTTGAAGATTTCTTATATGAATGATATTGCGAACCTATGTGAACGTGTAGGAGCAGATATTCAGGATGTAGCTGAAGGTATGAGTTACGACGAGCGTATCGGAAGCAAGTTTTTGAATGCGGGGATCGGTTTCGGAGGGTCGTGTTTTCCGAAAGATACAAAAGCCCTTGATTACATAGCTCAACAAAATAATTATGAATTGAAGACAGTGCGTGCCGCTATTGATATCAATAAGAGTCAAAAGACGAAGCTGTTTGATAAAGCGGGTGATCGGTTGATTACGTTTGACGGACTTAAAGTAGCTGTGTTGGGGCTTACCTTCAAACCAGGGACTGATGATTTACGGGAGGCTCCATCTTTAGAAAACGTACCTCAGTTACTTGAAAAAGGTGCAGATGTTTTTGCGTATGACCCAGTTGGTACAGACAACTTTTCTCACATCCATCCGGAAGGGAAACGAGGCAAAGGAAGTATCACTTATGCTTTGAATGCGGAAGAAGCCCTTGAAGATGCAAATGTCTGCTTTATTTTTACAGAGTGGGGAGAGATCAAAGCCGTTGAGCCGGATGATTATAAGAAATTGATGAGAACCCCACTCGTTTATGATGGACGTAATATTCACGAGGTGGACGCTATGAAACAAGCGGGCGTAGAGTACTATTCGGTAGGACGTCCTTCTGTAGAACGCGAAGCGATAAAGGAGCGTGCTGTTCATGGAATCCAACAGTAATAAGGTTTATTTAATAACTGGCGCAGCAGGGTTTATTGGTCACTACTTGACGAAGTCTCTGTTAGAACGTGATGTGGCTGTAATTGGGCTGGATAATCTCAATGATTATTATGATGTTAAGTTGAAGAGAGACCGGTTGAAAGAAGTAGAGGGGAACGAGAATTTTCGATTTGTAGAAGCTGATCTCGTTGATAAAGATAAGCTCATGGAAGTATTTGCTGAGTACAAGCCGAGTGTTGTTGTGAACCTGGCAGCGCAGGCAGGGGTGCGCTATTCATTGGAGAACCCGGATGCTTATATACAGAGTAATATCGTAGGTTTCCATAACGTTCTGGATGCATGTCGTCATCACCCTGTTGATCATTTGATTTATGCATCCTCCAGTTCCGTGTATGGAGCGAACAAGAAGGTACCTTTTGAAGAGACGGACTTCGTCGATAATCCGGTATCCTTGTATGCTTCTACGAAGAAGTCCAATGAACTGATGGCTCATACGTATAGCCACTTATATGATATTCCAGCTACAGGTCTCCGGTTCTTCACTGTTTATGGACCTATGGGGCGTCCGGATATGGCGTACTTCGGTTTTACTGATAAGTACTTTAATGAGGAATCAATCAAGATTTTCAATAATGGCGATTTTGAGAATGATTTGTACCGTGATTTTACTTATATTGATGATATCGTTGAGGGGATTGAACGGTTGATTCCGAGAAAGCCTGAAGGAGACGTTCCTCACGAGGTTTTCAATATCGGGAACAATAGTCCGGAAAAGCTGATGGATTTCATTGGAGCGCTTGAAGGAGCTCTTAGTAATTCTCTCGGGAAAGATGTGGAGTTCAAGAAAGAGTATGAGCCGATCAAGCCTGGAGATGTTCCGGCTACGTATGCCTCGACGGATCGTTTGTATGAAGCTGTCGGGTATAAGCCAAGTGCCTCGATTGAGGAAGGGTTGCAGAAGTTTACGGATTGGTATGTGGAGTATTACGACAAGAAGTGAGTTTTGTTCAGAGTTCATAAGTGGGATATGTGTGCGTAGCATATCCCACACTTTTTTCACATATTAAAGATTCGGAATATTTAGTCTTTAATTAGTATAGAAATCCCGGTTATCTGATCTGATGCGTCGTATAATTGTGCTGAGTACTTTGTTGAGGTTCGCCCCTTCAACCTGATATGGCATATAGCTGAAGGTGGCGCGAGCGAAGAAGTAGTTTTCTCCGAGGATCTCGATGACGACGTAGGTGTCGCCGATGGGGAAGTGAAGGTATTGTCTTTTAGTAAGCATGAGGATCACCTTTTTCAATAGGATGGGGAATTCAAGAGGAGGGGAAGAGGGAAGCGTCAGAGGAAGTATGAAACTGATATTTTTCGTAGGTAGAGATCTTAAGTTCCTTTCGTAATCGTTTCGATACTTATGTCCAACGCTTTGGCAAGTTTGTAATAGACGTATATATGAGCACCCGTTTCCCCTCTTTCAATAGCTCCCATGTAAGAACGTGAAATACCTGCGGCGTGTCCCAACTTCTCCTGAGACAGGCCTTTCTCGAGACGGAAGAGTTTAATGTTTTGTCCTGCTTTGAGTAGAGAATTTGGATAGTCCATGTTTCTATATTCTTATGGATCGAGGTATAGTTCTACGTACTGACAGTGGCATTATGTATAATATTAACAATTAGTGTTCCGGTTTCTTAAATAACAAGGACAGGAGGAGTGCGAATGCATGTTATTTCTGAGAAAGAACTCGAGGATATATTGACGTTACATCCGGAGCTTATTGAACAAGACATTGTCTTACTGGAACGACAAGCTCAACTGGAGAACAGAAGAACGGATTTGACGTTTGCAGATAGGGAAGACAATGTTTTGGTGGTTGAAATCAAGAAAGACGAAGTGATTAAGGAGAACGTGGATCAGATTAAAGATTATAAGAAGAGGCTTAGCAGAAAGTTGGTAAGCCCTCCACGTGCCATGCTGGTTGGTCAGTCCATTTCGGCGGAAGCCAGGGCAGAATGCAGGAACAGCGGGATAGAATATATAGAGGTGGACTTGGAAGAGATATTTCACTACCTGCAACAAGAAGATGAACCATTATATCATTCCATATTCGTGCAAGGGAAGTTGCACGAGAAAGCGAAAGAAACGAAGGCGATCGGGTTCCGGGAGTACTTAGGTGAGATTTCACCACTGGGCGTGCCGGTAACGTCTTATCAGTTCTTCGCTCCACGAGATGCCAGTCCTGAGTTAAGTGAAGACGGCGAGAAGAACAGAGTGGTGGCAGACCAGTTCATGAACTTGCTGAAGAGTATGGAATGTGACTCTATCCTTTTTGAAGGACAGGCAAGGGTTTCCAGAAAAATGGATGAAGATCCGAGGTGGAAAGAGAAAGCAAAAGGTGCCTGGAAAGGTTGGGAAGTACCTTATCGTCTGGATGTCAAAGGTATGGAAGAGCCGATTCCGTGTGAAGTCTATCTTGGTTCCATCGGATACCGTGGCAATACGAACACTTTTTCTGACGGTATATCCAGGTTCATGGAAGTGAGAGTAGGTAAGGGGAAAAAGCAGGTGAAGACTCAGTATGGTTTCCATAAACATTTGATGACGAATCAGGAGGGGTTGCTTCCTTACTTTGAGCTGAAGTTCAATGCGAAGGGGCTGCCAAAAGAATTGTGGTCGGATATTTATAGAACACTTGAGCATTATGGATTTGAGTTAATGGAAGGGGAGAAAGGGAAAAGATTTCTGGTGGTAGGTGATATTTACCTTCATAGTGATAACATAGAAACTCAGCTTGAAAGATTGTTGGTGTCCTTATTTTCTTTGACTGTTGTGAAGGGTTTTTACAAAGGAATAGGAGTTGTCCCGTTGTTACCGCCAAGCCAGGGAGAATGAAGTGTTAGATAGGCTGAACTTGACTGGACAGTTTCTTTCGTTAAGAGAAAGTTGATTTGATCCGGAATAATCGTCACAGCTACTCGGTACCAGCCATTTGTGCCATCCTGCTAATCGAGTCAGGGGAACACGATGATTGTCACTTCGACCAGAATTAGGCTCACAGGGTTGGCGGCCAAGATTTTTGTAATGTAGAAAAGAACAATTCGTTATTGATGAAATTCTCGTTAGTACCCCTCTCATTTGAGAAAAAAAGAGCTGTTAGTTGTACGTTAGAAAAAGTGGATTCATCCTTGTTGTAACAGGAATTATTATTGGGTGAAGTGAATAACAAGTGACTGAAGAGTGCCGATGAAAAGACAGTCAGGGCTTCATCTATTCTAAAAGATCAGGTAGCTGATCCGGTGATAGGATTATTTTCATGTGGAAGGGCTTAGAGCAAGTGTTTACTTGTTCCAGTCGGACGGACCTTGGAGGGGGCATGAAACTAGTAGGATTTTTCTTCAACGTGTCGAATTATATCTAAGGAACAGAGCGTTTTTTTAATCCAATCAAACGTTTGGCAGGAATCAATCTTTTCGTGCATTGGGAAGTTGATTAAGGGGACTACGTTATGACTGAGAGTCTCAGAATATGCTATTGAAGAAAGGTGGAAGCGTAATGACTACAATTTTGCAGATGGATTTTGCGATGGACGGTCCCTTCGGAGATGAGATGGCTGACCAATTCAAAGAACTTGCAGAGAGTATCAATGAAGAAGAAGGGTTTAAGTGGAAAATATGGACGGAGAATCCGGAAACGAAGGAAGCCGGCGGAATCTATGCGTTTGATTCGGAAGACGCAGCGAAGAAGTACCTCGATAAGCATTCGAAGCGACTGAAAGGGTTTGGCATCCGTGACGTTAATGCGAAGATCTTCGAAGTGAATGAAAAGCTGACGGAGATTACGTTCGGGACAAAGATATAAATTGACGGCAGGAAGGTATATGAGACGAAAGCATTTGTCTCGTAGGCAGGTGACTTTTCTGAATTGGTCGTTAATTGGGGGCATTTGTCCATAAATACGCCTGGCTGGCACTCGATTGTAAGAGGAAGGTCCGCGAATTTTTGTAGATCGAGGCTATTACTAATAGTTATACTTTGTGTAGGTCTAAGCATTATTTTGAGTGGTATAGTGAATGTGAAAAAATTCGTGATTTATGACGGAGAGGATGAGGATGATCAATTTCCAGAGGGAAGGCTCTCTAAGCAATACTCACGCAGGAAGAGATTTCGAGAGTCTGGCACAAAACTATTTTGTACAGCAGGGGGTTTCTTTGGAGAAACAGGTCAGCTTACCACTAGGAGTGAGTAGTAGAAAGAAAGGACACGTCTTCGATCTTGGTAACACCTCGGATGGTGAGAAGATGGTCGTCGAGTGCAAATCCCATAAATGGACGTCGGGTGGGAACGTACCGAGTGCGAAAATGACGGTATGGAACGAGGCGATGTATTACTTCCTTCTCGTGCCGGAGGAGTATCGGAAAGTGTTCTTCATTTTAAGGGACTACAGTGAGCGGAGGAAAGAGACGCTTGGTGAGTATTACATAAGAAGGTACGGTCATCTGATTCCGGACGGAGTGGAGTTTGCGGAGTATGATAAGGAAGATGGTAGTGTGCGCTGGTTGGATGTTTCATAATAAGCTAAGAGTATAAGGAATCTTACTCATGATGTGGATGGTTACGTTCACTGAAATGTACCGTCCCTGACATATTTTTAACCACCAAGTGCCAAAGGTTAAGCCAGTTAATGACAGGTGCTTTACCACGGAATCATTTTGTGTACTTAATGCTATGCCTAAGATAGATCTAACCGAGAGGTAATGGAGGAAATAGCTATGGGGAATAATGAACTCACTCAAGGGAAAATAATGCAATTATTGGATTGGTCATACGAAAAAGCAATGAATGGATTACCAGGTACTCTAGATGCATATGAGTTAGCAGAAAACTATTTACGGAAACATTCATCTGTACAAAAAAGTGTAGATTCTCTAATAAGAGCTCAAAATGCAAAGGCAGCCACATCAGGTTTTCTAACAGGATTAGGTGGCTTAATAACATTACCTGTAGCTGTTCCAGCTAATATTAGTTCCGTCATTTACGTGCAAATGCGAATGGTTGCTGCGATAGCCGTTATAGGTGGGTATGATCTCAAAGATGATCAGGTTAGAACACTGGTTTATGTTTCTCTTACGGGGAATAGTGCTGTTGATATACTCAAACAAACAGGTGTAAATTTAAGTAAAAAAGTTGCAGTCTCAGCTATTAAAAAAATACCAGGAACGATGATTACTAAAATTAACCAAAAGGTCGGGTTTAGACTTTTAACGAAATTCGGAGAAAAAGGAGTTATTAATTTAGTTAAAGTTGTACCTGTTGCTGGTGGAGTTGTAGGTGGTGCAGTAGATTTGGGTTCTACATTAATAGTAGGGAAGGCAGCGAAGAAAATATTTATTTACGATCGTAACCTCCACCTATAATATGGAAGATAGTAGCGATTGTTCAATCCCAAAGTACTGCTAACAGTCACGATAAGGGACGTACCTGGACGAAGTACGAAGGGAATCCGGTACTCGAAGATGAGTCGAAAGTGGATTTCCGGGATCCGAAAGTGTTCAGGCATGCAGATACATCCAGATGGGTGATGGTGCTGGCGTCAGGTCAAACGATTGCCATCTATTCTTCGAGTGATATGAAAGAGTGGCGCTTTGAAAGTGAATTCTAAGAAGGCGTTGGGAACCATGACGGGGGTCTAGGAATGTCCAGATTTGTTTCCTCTGGGAGAGTCCCGGTGGGTGATGCTCGTAAGTATCGGGGACGAGCCCGGGTTCGATGCCGGTTCTAGGACGCAGTACTTCGTCGGTACTTTTGACGGGAAGACGTTCGAGCCGGGGCATGAGGACGTAAGATGGCTGGATGTCGGAAAGGATAATTACGCCGGAGTGAGCTTTTCCGATGTGCCGGCGTCGGATGGGAGAAGAATCTATATCGGATGGATGAGCAACTGGCAGTATGCGAACCAGGTCCCGACGCATGGTTGGCGAAGTCAGATGACGCTACCGCGTACGCTTGAGCTGGAAGGGGATCGATTGGTCCAGCGGCCTGTTAAGGAGTTGGAGGCTTATTTTGTCCAGGGAGAGCCGGCTGTTTTTCATGTGGATGCTGGGAGTGAGGAACAGGCGTTGCCTGAGGCTGTGGAGTATTTGCAGGTGAGAGCTTCTTTAGAGAATAAAGGTGCCGAGCGTTTTGGCTTGGTGTTTCACTATGAGGATGATCAATCTGTGGTGCTTCAGTTTGATGGACGCTCTGGGCGAATGGTGCTGGATCGTCGGCAGTCAGGGTATACAGGTTTTTTCCGAGCATTTCAATACAGAGCAGAGTGCTTCGGTTGGAGATATGGATCGGGTCGAGCTGCAGGTGATTGTGGATGCTTCTTCTGTCGAGGTGTTCGTGAATGGAGGAGAGTGTGCGCTTACGAGTCTGATTTACCCGGATGGTGGATGCAGAGGTGTTTTTTGGTTTGCTGAGGGGGGTTGTGTTAGTGTTCGATCGAGTGTTGGTGTGGGGAAGTAGTTAGGATGAAGGCGGGAGAGCTGAGGCTTTCCCGTTTTTTGTTATAGAGAACAAATCTTCTGGCATTATGGGGTTCAGGTCAATCAGAGGATTACTAATCACTGAGAACGAATATAATAGGATTTTTCTTTTTAGTGTCGAATTATATCTAAGGAACGGAACTTTTCTTAATCTAATCAAACGTTCAGAAGGACTGATCTAATGATAGAGGACAATATAGGACCGAGATTGATTACAGCCAATGAAATGTACCACCATTGCCATCTATTTTACCACCGAGTGACAAGCGATGTACCAGTTAATGACAGGGCTTTGTAACTGCTAGACTAAAGTGGAGACTTTCCGATCAGCAGAATTGAACACTTTTTGCTCACTCATTACCTCCCCTCCGTTATACTTAATTGGTAGATTTTTTAACGGAGAAAGAGGAGG
>NZ_FTOK01000013.1:0-43604 GCF_900156705.1 Salimicrobium salexigens
CTGTACGAACGAAGTTCGATTATCTTAACATCGAACAAAGGTCCTGAAGAATGGGGAGAACTCCTTGGAGATCAGGGAATCACCACAGCTATTTTGGATCGTATTCTCCATCGTTCCGAGGTTCTTCATTTTGATGATAAGAGTCACAGAATGAAGAACCGCAAGTCTTTATTTTAACCGAAAAGTGTCCAAGCCTACCGAGCAAAAAGTGTTCAGAAAGACTTGACGGTTACAGGTCTTCAAAATGCACGAATCACTCCATGATATTAACAGTAAAATAAAAGTGCAGGAAGACGATAGGGATATGTAAAGTAACATCAAATACGGGAAGCAATAGTAAATAATCATTTAGGCTATTAAGTCTCCTCAACAATTTAATTCTCATTTTTGTCTCGGCGCAATACGCGGTTGAGAGAAATGAGAATTAAAGTTTTAGGGAGTTTATATTTTAAAATATCTGAATGTTCTGTTATTAAAATAAGCAATAAGAAATTAGTTTGTATTTAGCAAGAGAAATTTTCCGATTATAGAGCCGATAATCATACCGAAATATGTAGATGTAGTTTTATGAAGACGGAGGAAAACGAACAGTACTCAGTCCTGGTGGTGGGAAGACATTCACCTTAGTCTAGTTAGTTACAGCCAGTTCGTCGAAAGTTACAACGTCATTTTTGTATTTAGAATTACATAAAAGTTGAATCAATTAATTTGTGAAAAGGTCACGGTTATCCGAAATTATGCGACGAAGTATGGTGGCGAGCACTTTGTTCAAATCTTTCCCTTCGACCTGGTAAGGCATATGATAGAAGACTGACCGGGCGTAGAAATAATTCTCTCCCAGAACTTCAATATCGATGAATGTGTCGGCCAGGGGAAAGCGGAGGTAACGTTTTTTAGTGAAGATGAGAATCACCTTTTTCTATTAGGATGGATGTTGCAAAGGGGAGGGGAAGAGGAGGGTGCTATTTGTAAGAAACGAATAAGATCGGAGATGAAAGCTATTCCCTGGTTTTTCATGCTGTTTGTAACTGAAAGGGCTTTATGGCAGGAAATTGTAAGGCAGCTGGGACCTCAGAATTTATGAGCCGCTTCTGCCCGTATTTCTTACGAGAGCTTCCGGCTTTGTATCCAGGGCTTCCGCAATTTGATAAAACAATAGTATGGAAGCATTTACCTCCCCGCGTTCAATCTTCCCTATGTATGAGCGGGAAATTCCGGCTTCCCACCCCAACGTTTCCTGCGACATGTTTCTTTCCATTCGTAAGAGTCTTATGTTTTGTCCTAGTTTTTGCAGAGGAGTTAAATTAGTCATAGTTTTATATTCTTATGGAGGTTCAATTTATACTACGTTCTCACAGGAGCATTTTGTAATAATATGTAAAACGAACTCTTTTTAATAGAAAATTTCAGTCAAATAGAGATTAATAGCTGCAGTCAGTATTTTTGAGGTCCATCCCTTTCGCTTCTTTTATAAAAGTGAATCATCCCTTTTTTACAGTTCCGTGGGAAAATCGAAAACGTTCATCGGTTTTACAGTAGCTTATTTCCAAGCATCTCCCTTTAGGTATTTTCGTTTCATGAAAGTGTATGAGTAACAAGTAGATCTTATTCGCTATCCAAATTGACAGACAATGGAATTTAACATAAGATTGATTAAACTTCATTGGACGAATTAGTGTTTCCGGGATAGAATTTCTACATACGAGTTGTAAGCGATTACTTGATCACGGAGACGAACCTAGGAGGGCTTGGATGGAACAATTCACGGAAATCATTTCAAAAATTACCGAAATCGTATGGGGTTTGCCTATGATTATTTTACTGCTGGGCGGCGGTGTCTTTTTGACATTGAAGCTCGGATTCTTTCAGTTCAGGCATCTGCCGCATATTCTCGGTGAAACACTTGGAAAGATGTTCAAAAAAAGTGATCATCCGGGCTCGGTGTCTCCTTTCCAGGCGACGACAAGTGCTCTTGCGGCGACGATGGGAGCGGCGAACATCGTCGGGGTACCGGTGGCGATTGCTCTCGGGGGGCCGGGATCGATTTTTTGGATGTGGATTGTCGCTCTGATCGGTATGGCTACGAAATATTCGGAAGTCGTCCTCGGTATCCGGTACCGGGAGACGAACGAGAAGAATGAGTACGTCGGCGGCCCGATGTACTACATACGGAAAGGACTTGGCTGGAAGAAGGTCGCGTATTTTTTTGCGTTCGCCCTTATGCTTGAAATCATCGCAAGTACGATGGTCCAGGCGAACTCCGTGGCGGAGACGATCAACGGATCATTCGGTATCTCCCCGCTATGGACCGGGCTCGTCGTTATGCTTCTCGTCGGTATGGTGGTTATCGGCGGCATTAAGCTGATCGGAAAAGTGACGGAGAAGCTGATTCCGGTTATGATTCTCGCTTACATAGCAGGTGTACTTACAATTCTTATCATCAACATCAGTGAAGTGCCGCAGGCTTTTCTGTTGATTTTTGAATACGCTTTCCAGCCGATTTCCGCTGCGGGAGGTTTCCTTGGTGCCGGGGTGGCTGCAGCTATACGCTGGGGGCTGGCACGCGGATTGTACTCCAACGAAGCAGGGATGGGCACCGCGCCGATCGCCCACTCGGCTGCGAGAAACGATCACCCGGCCAGGCAGGGGTTCTGGGGTGTGTTCGAAGTCATTATGGATACGCTCGTCGTCTGTACGATGACCGCCATGGCTGTTCTTACGACGGGGGCCTGGAAGGAAGTTGGTCCGGACAGCGCCGCCGACATGGTACCGACGGCTTTCGCGACGATATTCGGCTCTTCCCTCGCAGGAAGCATCATCTCTCTTATTCTGTTTTTCTTCGTTATTACTACTGTGCTGATTATCGTCTACTACGGGGAGAAGCAGGCGGAGTTTCTATTCGGTCGTAAGTTCTCGCTCTTCATGCGCTACGTCTACCTCGTGGCTATCGTTCTCGGTGCCATAGGCGGGCTGAAATTCATCTGGCAGTTCCTCGATCTGCTGCTGGCGATGATTGTTATCCCTAATATGATTGCTGTCGTATTTTTAAGTAAGCAGGTGAAGTCGATTACGGACGATTACTTCAGGAACTACTTGCGCGGGGAAGGCGAAAGTAAGTATAGAGGAAATGGAGAGCAGCAGGAGTAAGGCAGAGGCGTTTTTTTGCCTTACTCCTCTTTTTACATCTTATTGAAAAAGCAGTTCCCGACAGGAATTGTTTTTTATTTTGTTGTTTTGTTTTTTATAATGAATTAGAATAGATTATAGAGAATGGAAATTTCATGAGGGTTGCTGAGAAAAATTCGCTTAAAGGAGAGGGTATATGTTGGTGAAATTATCGATCATCGTCCCCCACTTCAATTCCTCCGGATCTTTGGAGCGACTTGTTGCCTCTATCCCTGCCCGTCATTCAATTGAGATTATTATCGTGGATGATCATAGTGACCCTGCCGAAAAAGCGAAGCTGGAAGTGCTGCGTGATAAGTTTTATAAACACCGGCTTCTGTTTCTGTCGAACGGAGCTGGGAAGAAAAGTGCCGGTGCTGCGAGAAACGAAGGTCTTTATCACGCATCAGGTCAGTGGGTTCTGTTCGCTGATGCGGACGATTACTTTCTGGACGGTTTTTATGAAAAGGTGAGTGCTTTTTTTGAAAGTGCTTACGATATCGTATATTTCACTCCGGTAAGTGTGTATAACGGTACTGACGAACAGGCGGACAGGCACGTGAAGTACGAAGGTCTCGTTAAGAACTATGTGAAGGAAAAGAATCGTACGGCTGAAATAAAATTGAGGTATCAGTTCGAGGTGCCGTGGTCGAAGCTGCTCCGCCGTTCGTTGATTATGAGGAATTACATTAAGTTTGATGAAGTTATGCATGCTAACGACGTCCTTTTTTCCGTAAAGAGCGGTTATTACGCGCGGAAGATTTATGCTTCTGACGAACGGATCTACTGTGCGACGAAAGACAGCGGCAGTTTGACCACTGTCGTAACGGAGAAATCGTTTGATACCAGGTGCCACGTTTTCCTTAGGGAACATTATTTTCTAAAAGACCACGTATCAAAAGCGGAGTTTGAAATCATCGAACCGAACGGACGTTACTACCTGCTGGGGGCGCGGAAGTTCGGCATACGGAAAGTGTGGGGAGTGTATCGAGCATTAAGGAAACAGAAAGTGAAAATTCTTACACGACGGATGTTCAACCCGTTCTGGTTCAAAGACAGGTACAGAAAAGTGAAAAAGGAAGATGAGGAGAAAGAGAGATTTATGAATAAGTAATGAGAGCAGGGCAGAGGATTCTTCTGCTCTTTTTTATGTTCGGACTTGTGGCTGTTGCTAATCGGTAATTTCCATTTTTTACGTTGTTCGCTGAATGAAAAGAATGTAAGATAGGGTTGGAATTCATAAATTATCAATGCGTAAAGAGGAGGAGTTTTTCGTGGATTGGTTGGAAATTGTTTTACCTATCGCCAAGAGCATAGCTCTTGCGCTTATTGTACTGCTTGTGGGACTTGCAGTTATCCGAGTTATAACGAAATTCGTAGCTAAAGGAATAGACCGTTCGAAAATGGACGATACGCTGAAGCCGTTCCTGACTTCCATGGCCGGGACGATTCTGAAAATCTTGCTGGTATTGACAGTCGTTCAGATTCTAGGCGTGGATATCACATCTTTCGTCGCTATTATTGCAGCTGCCGGGTTCGCTATTGGTCTTGCCTTCCAGGGGGCGCTGGCTAACTTCGCCGGCGGTGTGCTGCTGCTTACCCTTCGCCCGATCCGGGTCGGAGACTACGTGGAAGGCGGCGGCTACAGCGGTACCGTACAGGGGATCAAGATTCTTTATACAGAGCTCGTCACTCCCGACAACAAAGTCATCTTCGTGCCGAACGCTTCGTTGTCCAACACCGGACTGACGAACTACAACGTCAAGGAAACGAGACGTGTGGACTTTGCGTTCGGAGCAGGATATGAAACGAATGCAGACTACGTGATCCAGTCTCTTACGGAAATCGTCAGTAAGCATCCTCTCGTGTTTCAGGATCCGGCTCCGTTCGTTAAAATTTCCGAACACGGAGAGAGTGCTGTCGTTTATACCGTACGCGTCTGGTCGAAGTCGGAGGACTACTGGACCGTGCACTTCGACGTAATGGAAGACGTGAAGAAATGGTTTGAAAATGATGAATTGTCCATCCCTTATCCGCAGATGGACGTGAACGTAAGTCAGAAACAATAGGCTGTTACAGTCGAATGGAGAGGTGGTGCCGTGGGCATTGCCTCTCTTTTTATGATTCATTGAAAAGTTATACCAGTTGATGTATTATTACGTTGCATAATAACCGTTTACAGTGATCGGAATATATTAAAGATAATGGAGAGGGTAACCATGGACAACAGAGAAAAAAGCAGAGACTTGAGAGCGCCGGAGAAGCGCTTCCGTCCTGAACTCGAAGGAGTGCGTGCAGTGGCCGCCCTTCTGGTGGCTATTTATCATATCTGGTTAGGCTCTGTGTCGGGGGGGCGTAGATGTATTCTTTATCGTATCCGGCTATTTGATTACTACTTCGCTTCTATCTCGGATGGTGAAATACGGGCGCATTAATTTGGCGGAATATTTATTGGGCCTTGGCAAGCGTCTCTTCCCGGTCGCATACGTAGTCATTATAACGGTCGCCCTGTTGTCCATCGTCATTATGCCGCTTTCGCAGTGGCCTCAGCTCATTTCGCACATGTTTTCTTCCGCTTTTTATTTCCAGAACTGGCAGCTGGCATTTAATGCGGTCGATTATCTGGCTCAGACCAATAACTCCAGCCCTTTCCAGCACTTTTGGGCGCTGTCTCTGCAGGGGCAGTTTTACGTAACCTGGCCTTTAGTCATTTTTCTAAGTGTAATGCTGGCTAAGAAATTGCTGAAGACGCCTGTCAGAAAGACGCTTCTCGGTGTACTTACCTTTATATTTATAGCTTCTATGTCCTACTCCATCTATATTACGGAAGTGAACCAGCCGTGGGCTTATTTCGATACTTTCGCCCGGGCCTGGGAATTCAGTCTCGGCGGAATGCTGGCACTCCTGCTTCCATATCTGCGGTTACCGAAGAACGTCAGTTTCGGTTTAGGCTGGGCAGGACTTGCGGTCATCTGCCTGACAGGTATTGTCGTACCTGTATCGAGCGTGTTCCCGGGTTACGCTGCACTTTTACCTATTTCCGGAGTCATCATGGTCATTCTGCGGCAGAAATCGGGCACGGATTCGGGGTGGAAAAACTCCTCGGCTCCAAGCCTTTCATGTATTTCGGAGGGATTTCCTACGGGTTTTACCTGTGGCACTATCCGCTTCTGATTTTCTACTACAATTATTTCGGTACGGACACGATTCCAATACAGTGGGGGTTGCTCATTCTCGTCATCACTTTCGTGTTATCGGTAGCTTCAGTGAGACTGGTGGAGTCACCTATCCGTACGATTAATCTGAGAGAAGCGAAAGGGAAAGTCGCTGCCGTTCTCGTGGCGCTGGTCGTCCCGGTGCTGGCCGTATACTTTTCCTGGGACATCTATGCCTCGCAGGCGAAAGATAATCTGAACGACGATTATAATCAGCAGGATTACCCGGGGGCTTTGGCGATGGAAGAAGGGGTGGAAGCGCCTGAGGGGGTGGAGCCTATCCTCAATCCTCCCGGTTCGGAAAGCAACCTGCCTGAATTCTATAGTGACAAAGACTGTTACACCGATCTCGAGGAGGAAGGCGTGAGCCACTGCTCCTACGGTCAGACCGAAAACCCGGACTATACGGTAGCTCTGGTGGGAGGCTCCCACACAGGCCACTGGTTCCCGGCGCTGAATCGTCTCTCGGACGAATTGAATATGCAGATTGATGTGTACAACAAGGATGGCTGCAGATTCACCACCGACGATTTCGGAGGTGCCATGAATGAATCATGCATGGAATGGAACGAAAAAGTGATAGAACCCCTCCTTGAAGACCCACCGGATATGGTTTTCGGTACAGCTACCGTGAATAATATGCCGAAGGTGCCGGAAGGGTATATCGAGCAGTGGGAGAAGCTGGAGGGCGTTACCGAAGTGTTCGCCATCCGGGATAACCCGCGAATGGGGGAGAGGATCCCTGAATGTCTGGAGACGAAATCCGAAGAGGAGTGTTCGATTGAACGGGAAGGCTCCTTGCCGAAGACTCCGCCGTGGGAAATAACAGAAGGTATTCCGGATAACGTAACGTTTGCCGATCTGTCGGAGTACTTCTGTGACGAGGATACCTGCCACTCCGTAGTAGGTAACGTCATCGTTTATCGGGACGTGCACCATATCTCGAACCTTTATTCCTATACGCTGGCCGAACCGTTGAAGAAACCGCTGAGAGAAGCTCTGGAAAATCTGGATGAATAGTAAAAGAAGCCATAGCCGGCGATGCGGCTATGGCTTCTCTGTTACTGGGCGGATTCGATATACGCCTGTTCTTCCTCTTCGCTCAGGACGCCGGTCGCTTTGCCGACGTTTCCGCCCTGCATCCTCCATATAATATTGTGGTGTTCATCGACGTTGCTGAAATTTCCGTTACTCCAGGCAGTCAGTATATTTTCATACTGATCCCCTTCACTGTATTCATTCGTCTTCACTTTATCGGAGAGCCAGCTGATCCGCTCATCGGTTATACGGTAAAAGCCCCACTTCTGTTCGGCCTGTACTTTCTGGTGACTCATCTGGTGGATGTAATCCCGGATGGTCGATTCAGGGACAGTGTCAGCTTTCTTCTCATCCCCGAACGGATTCAGTTCCTCCTCGTCCGAGGATTCCTCGAACTTCTCCTTAGATAGTTCTTCGACTTTTTTCTCCTCTTCCTTTTTCCCCGGTTTCCCGTCTTTGGAATCGGACGGTTCTTCTTCTTTCGTTTCGGAGCTTTCCGTATCTGTTATGTAAAAGTAACCCCAGGTCCCCGCTCCGGCAAGAAGCAGAATACCAAGCGTCCACAGAATCGTTTTCCTGACCATAATAAAGCCTCTCCTCTCCTTGCATTCCATCTACATGCTATCGATGATATACTGGGAATTCAAGAGAGAAAAAATAGGCAGGCCAATTATTTGTATACGTTTTCGCTACGGGGAGAAGGGTAAGTTTGGTAAGTATAATAAGAGAACGTCTATCACGATGGAGGAGGTCACCGATGAAGAAACGAGTCCGTAATGTAATGTTATCCGCTTTATTTTTGACGGGGAGCCTGATGATGACGGAGCAGGCATCTGCTGCGAAAGTCGGTCCGGAGGAGTGGACGGAGTACCGGATGAATTCCGAAAACAACCCCGTATATAACAGCAGTTTCGACGAAGAGATACAGGATGTCATCGAAACGAACAACCAGATACGGTCGACTCCCGTGATTGTCGGTAACAATGCCTACATAGGAAATCACGAGTCCGGCGATCTTTACTCTTATAATCTGGTCGAGGGTACGATGAACTGGGAAGCAAAAGCTCCGAACTGGGTACACTCGGAAATGATTTATGCCGAAGATAATCTGTTCGTAGGTTTCGGAAACCGCTATTTCAAAGAAAATGGAACGAGAGGAACAGAAGACAGTGGGGTTCTCAGTCTGAATCCCGAAACGGGGGAGACCCGCTGGAAGTTCGAAACCGACGGCGAGGTGATGCCGACACCGGCTTTTCATGACGGGACGGTATACATTGTAGCCGGAGATCGACACCTGTATGCCGTGGATGCAGAGAGCGGGGAAGAAGAGTGGAACTTAGAACTCGGCCACGTGATGAGTATGTCCTCTCCGACGATTGAAGACGGGATGCTGTACGTAGGGGGAGGGGCGCCTACGCCTTACACATTCACAGCCGTCGATCTTGAAAAGGAAGAAATCAGCTGGCAGACGGAATTCCCGGAAGCCTACGCGGGGCTTGATGACGTACCGCCGGTCATCTATGAAGATTCCGTCATTACAACAGCTCTTGAGGGGGAAGAGGACGACAATCCCACCCACATGATCTACGCCATGAATACCGATAACGGAGAGATGAAATGGAAAGACAGCCTTGGCCAGGGGGAAATGGTGAAAAATAATAAGTCGGGAGCCCCGATGATTTATGAAGACCAGGTATTCGTCGCGAGTCCGATTACCAAATCCTATTACGCTTACAACGCGGCGGACGGGGAACAGAATTGGAAGTACGAGGCGAACGTTAGTAAGGCGCCTCCGGTTGCGGAAGACGGGACCGTGTACTTCACAGATAAAGAAGGGTTCGTGTACGCTTTCGATACCGAAACGTATGAGCTGCTCGGGAGTAAGGAACTCGGAGGAGTCCTGGCCCCCTCCGGCCCGGTACTGATGAACGGAACTCTGATTGTCGGGAGTCAGGACTCGAACGTGTACGCCCTTCCCACCAGTGACGTCAGAGGTTCCTCGGACGCTTCCTTTTTTTGGACGAGTCCGCTAGGAATAATCCTGTTCGCCGCGACGGCACTGCTCGCCGTGGTGCTTCTGTTCATATTAAGGAAAAGGACAGCCAGGAAAGATCCCCGGAGAGTAGGGAAGTAGAGGCCCTCCGGCGGGGAATCATGTATAATAAACAATAAATTATAGTGAACTAGGGGGAGAAACATATGGAACAAGCGATTGCAGCTGCTCTTAAGGCAGGTCAGGAAATTATGAAGATTTATGAAAGCGAAGACTTCGATGTCGAAACGAAAGAGGACGATTCACCGCTCACCCGGGCGGACCGTGCCGCTCATGATATTATCGTGAAGAAACTGGAGGAGGGAGAGGACTCCCTTCCGATTTTAAGCGAAGAAGGAAGTTCCATTTCCTACGAGGAGCGTAAAGAGTGGGGAGAATTCTGGCTCGTCGATCCGCTGGACGGCACGAAAGAATTTCTGAAGAAGAACGGGGAATTCACCGTGAACATCGCGCGGATCAAAGACGGAAAACCGGTATTCGGCGTCGTGTATGCTCCGGCCCTTGAGGACCTTTACGTAGCGGTCGAAGGGAAAGGATCCTTTAAACTCACTTCCGTCCTGCGTCCGGAGTGGGAGAAAAAAGCGACGGTACTGCCGGCTCTCCCTGCAGCAGGAGATACGGCACGCATCGTCGCAAGCCGTTCGCACATGTCCGAAGATACGAAGGAGTTCATCGGAGACCTCGAAATGACGTATGACTCTGTGGAAACCGTTTCTGCGGGAAGTTCACTTAAGTTCTGCCTCGTTGCCGAAGGAGTGGCCGATTATTATCCGCGCTACGCTCCTACAATGGAGTGGGACACGGCAGCCGGTCAGGCAATCGTCGAGCTTGCCGGCGGCTCCGTCGGTGTCGCCAATTCGATTCATTCGCTCACATACAACAAAGAGGATCTGCATAACCCGTGGTTCCTCGCCACACGAGGATAAGATCCGGCACTCCTTTACGGGGTGCCTTTTTTTACGATAAGGGGAGGTCTGTTATGCAAACGAAGAAAAAAGTGATCGCCGGTGTTCTTCTGTTATTTTTTCTGATTTTCCTGGCTGTCGTTATCACATTCACTGTACTCGGGCGTGACTTTCTCGTTATCAAAGAAAAACCGAAGCCTTCCGAAGTGATATACGTGCTGGACGGAAGCCCCGGACGGGTGGAGCGTGGTTTCGCACTTTATAAGGAAAGGTACGCGGGACGCCTCATCCTCTCCGGAGGCGTTCAGCCGGAGGATGCAGAAGCGTTCCCAGGACTGAAGACGGCTGCCGTCACCGGTACTCCGGAAGCGGAAAGCACGTGGGAGGAAGCGAGGAATATGGAAAAGATAGTGAAAGAAGAAGGGATACGGACGCTGCTGGTCGTTACGGACGACTACCACTCCAGAAGAACGAAAATTGTTTTTGATAAAGTGATCGGAAACGAAAATGTAAACGTAAGCTATGCGACGGCAGATACCCCGTTCGATCCCGAAAGCAAGTTGACGGAAGAACAGCATCTGACTGCTTTCCGGGAGTACGTGAAACTGATGTTCTACCGGATCAGACTTTTATTTGAATGAATGGAAATAAAAAGGTGATGATATCATTCGAATGGTGGTATAATAGTCCTGTGTTAATTGAAGGAGGTTAACTATGTGCGGTTTTATCGGTGTCCTCAGAAACGTTCCCGGTCCTATGACAGAAGAAGACAAACTGCTCTTCCGGAAGAAAAACAATCTTCTCACGCATCGTGGTCCTGATGAGGAAGGAATATATCACGACGAATATATATCTTTCGGGTTCCGGCGGTTGAGCATCATAGATATTGAAAACGGTCAGCAGCCGCTGAGCTACGAAAATGAAAGATATTCTCTCGTATTCAACGGAGAAATCTACAACTATATCGAATTACGGGAAGAGTTACAGAAAGAAGGCTATACGTTTGCGACCGAGTCCGACACGGAAGTCATCGCCGCTCTATTCGAGGCGAAGCGTGAAGACGCATTCCGCCGTCTGCGCGGCATGGTCGCCATCCTTCTCTGGGACAAGCAGGAAGAGATGATGTACGGAGCCAGAGATCCTTTCGGAATCAAACCTATGTATTACTCGGTGGAGGAAGATGGGACGTATTTCGCTTCGGAGAAGAAGTGCCTTACGTTTGATGATGATCCGGTCGACGTGGACGAAGAAGCCCTGAGCCATTATTTAAGTTTCCAGTACGTTCCCGAACCATGGACGATGACGGCCAGCATCCGGAAAGTACCGGCCGGTCACTATTTCACTCAGAAGCCGGGCGGGGCCGTAACATTCACGCAGTACTGGAGATCTGAATTTACTCCTGTAATCATGGAGAAGGGGAAGTGGGTCCATCGTGTCCGCGACGTTATGTATGATTCGGTGGAGAAACATATGCGGAGTGACGTCGAAGTCGGTTCTTTCCTCTCCGGCGGGATCGACTCCAGTCTGATTGTGGCCATGGCCAAAGACATCCACCCCGGCCTCCGCACGTTTTCGGTCGGATTTGAAAGAGAAGGATATTCCGAAGTGGATGTAGCCCGGGAAACCGCGGAGAAGCTCGGAGTGGAAAACCACTCCTACATGATCTCGCCGGAAGAGTATGTGCGTAAACTTCCGAAAATCATGTATCACATGGATGATCCTCTTGCGGATCCTGCCTGCGTCCCTCTATATTTCGTCGCAAGAGAAGCGCGCAGGCACTCCACCGTCGTTCTCTCCGGCGAAGGGGCGGACGAGCTGTTCGGCGGCTACAACATTTACCGGGAACCTCAGTCGTTGAAGGCCTTCACAAAAATTCCCCGGCCGGTGAACTACTGGCTGAACCGCGTCGCGTCGATCATGCCTGAAGGGGTGAAAGGGAAAAGCTTCCTTGAACGCGGTACGACCCCGCTCCGCGACCGCTATATAGGGAATGCGAAAATGTTCGAGGAGAAAGAAAAACAGGAGCTGCTTCGAAACCACACCGAACCTCCGTATCAGAAAGTGACGGAAACCCTTTTTGATGCAGCGAAAGATTATGATTACGTCCATCAGATGCAGCATGTGGATATCCACACCTGGCTGCGTGGGGACATTCTGTTGAAAGCGGACCGGATGACGATGGCTCACTCGCTTGAACTGCGGGTCCCGTTTCTTGATAAGGAAGTATATGATGTAGCGAAACACATTCCGGCGGATCTGAAGATAGCGAACGGAACCACGAAGCACATTTTACGGGAAGCAGCGGAAGGTATTGTGCCGGATCACGTACTGGACAGGAAGAAGCTCGGGTTCCCCGTGCCGATCCGTGAGTGGCTGAAGAATGAAATGTACGACTGGGCACGGACGCTTATTTCCGAAAGTGAAACCGGGCGATACTTCCACAAGGAGTACGTCCTCGGGCTTTTAGAAACGCACCGGAGTGGCAAACATGATTACAGCCGGAAGATATGGACGGTACTCATGTTTATGCTGTGGCACCAGGTTTTCGTCGAGAAACGCTATTCGTTTGAAGAACTCATTTCGGAAGACAAAACAGAAAGCAAACTGACTCTCGTGTAACGACAAAGAAGCCTGACGGATGGGTATCCGTCAGGCTTCTTCTTGTGTGAGGGTTGATGGAACGTTATTAGTTACCGTTGATGAGAGATTTCGCTTTGGCGATCTCTTCATCGGGCATCTGCATGTAGTAGATGCCGTCGATGGTCACACCGCTGCCTTTCATCTGGTACGTGTCGATATTCTGACCGGACTTCCGGTAATCCTGGAACAGCATCTTCATCGTATCGAAGTCGGCGTTCGTCGTGACGTTGCCGCCGAGGACGTCCAGAATCCCCTGGATTTTGCTGACCGAGGAGAAGGAAGCGGCTTTGTCGACCACCCCTTTGATCACTTCACGCTGTCTTTCGTTACGGCCGAGGTCGCCGTTAGGATCGTTCTTTCTCATTCGTGCATATTCAAGCGCTTCGTTTCCGCTTAGATCAATCTCCCCTTCGGGAAATTCGATCCCTCCCTGAGTGAAAGCTCTGTCGTTAGTGACAGTCACTCCGTTCACGGCATCCACCAGTTCGACGAGACCTTCCATGTTGATTCTTACGTAGTAGTCAAGCTCCATATCCATGAACGTCTCTACCGTATCCACAGCCATATCGACTCCCCCGAAAGCATAGGCGTGGTTGATTTTATCCATCCTCCCGCTCTCCGGTTCATTCCCGCCGAGCACCGTTCTGGTGTCTCGCGGTATGCTGATCATATTGGTCTTCTCCTTGGACGGCTGGACGGAAGCGACGAGGAGGGTATCCGATCTTCCGCGGTCGCCTTCCCGCTCATCGACGCCCATCAGCAGTATGTTGATCGTTTCTTTATCTTCGACTTTTTTCTTCGTTTCTTCATGATCGATAGAGGTGACCGGCGAATGCATATTGCTGTTCACCGTCGTTTCTGCCTGGCTGTATACATATCCGGCGTACGTCCCGGCTCCGAAAAACAATAAAATAGCGACAATTGCAGTGATTTTTCCAAGTTTCTTCAAATGAAACCCTACTTTCCAAGTGTAGTGGTAGTACCGGTTCGCGATGCGAAACCATTATTCTTTATTTTACCACAAAAGCTGGCGTACGTGAGAAAAGCATGGAAAGATTTTGGAAATTTCTTTTAAAAGGAGTGGGCTTTCCGGTATTTTAGCGGGGTCGTCCCCATCACTTCCCTGAATTTCCTTCCGTAAGTGGTGACAGAGGAGTATCCGTATTCCGATGCCACGTCCTTGATCGAATAGTCGGTGAAGATAAGATGTTCCGTGGAAGCTTTTATCTTCTTGCGGTGGATATAGGAAGTGATCGTTTCCTGCATTTCTTTTTGGAAAATGGAAGACAGATAAGGAGAGGAGATATCGAGTTCTTCTGCTACAGTACTCAGCTGCAAATCCCGCGACTTCACTTTTGTATTGATGAACTGGATAGCCTTGGCGACATGCGGGTTCGTTATCGTATCGAATTCCTTCACGCTCGAGGCGTACAGATCAATGATCTTGTCCGTCAGAAAACGTGCCCCCGACTCCGCCTGCTCCGCCTTCATCTCGTCAATCGTGTGGAACAGGGAGAAGACCTGAGCCATAGACATCAGGGTGAGATGCCTGGCCTCGGACTGAAGACTTGCTGAAGCGAGAATGCTCTTCCAGAAAAACTGGATGCTTTTCCACTGTTCCGGGTCCGGGTATTCCTCATAACAGAAACCGGTGGAGTGGAAAACGTTATAGAGACTCTCCCGGTCGTTGTCGGCGAGAGAACGAGTGATGTTATGAACGTCTCTCGAGGTTGTGGAATGCGAGTTAAGATGATCCACAGCCCGCATAGTCTCATCCAGACGTTTCAAATAAATATGTTCAGCTGACTCCAAAGGGAATAACCTCCTTTCTGAAATTCCGTCATTATTTAAATTTATAATACACTAGTCCTAGGTAAAAGTGAAAAAAAAGGTTCTTTATAATCATACAAGCGCATTTTTTTGAATAGCTATGAAGGTGAAAAGCATCTTTTGTTCTTTATAAAATAAATTTGTTTTCTTTTTAGATACCTACGTGTATACTGAACGTAATGATGAATGGAATGTCAGGACCGGGAGGGGCAGCGGAATGAAAAATCATAAGTTCTCCTTAATCTTATGTACGCTCGGAAGAACGGATTTGGTAGGGGATTTTATAACGTCAATATCTTCACAGACGTATCAAAATTTGGAACTTATCATTGTCGATCAGAATGAAGACGAGAGAATCCACGAGCTGTTGAAGAGAATGGAGCCGGATTTTCCCGTTCTTCACTTGAGTTGTGAAAAAGGCCTGTCCAAATCCCGCAATGAAGGTTTGAAATATGTATCCGGGGAGATTGTAGCCTTTCCGGACGATGACTGTTTGTACCCGGAGAATTTACTGCGGAGAATCAACGATTTTTTCGACGAGAATAATTTAGATGTGCTGGCGATTAAAATGAAGAACAGCGTCCCGACAGGAAGAAAAGTACAGGAAAATACGAAGTCCCAGTTCGTTCATAAATACAATGTTATCGGTCTGATGGCCTCTATCTCCTCTTTTTATAAAAAAGAAGTTATCGATCAAGTCGGCGCGTTCGATGAAAGGCTTGGCCTCGGAGCGAATACGATATTCCAGGGCTGTGAGGATTACGATTATCCGATCCGGGCTCTTAAAGAGGGGTTTATCATTTATTACACGAATACGATAGAAGTACTGCACCCCTGGGATTATGAAATGGTTGATAAAAACAAAGATTTGAAAGGTCGATCTTATAACGGGGGAGCGGCCGAAATGTTTCTTTTGAATAAGCATAACTATTCTCTTTTCTATCGACTGAAACGGATATTCAGGAGAATAATGGTGAGTTTGTACTATATGTTGAAGCGAAACCGGTATAAAGCAGGTCTCAGTATTGCAATTTTAAGAGGTATGATTGCTCACTTCAGGTATCGCCCGGGGTAGGTAGTATAAACGTAGCATCTTTACAGAAGCAGAGCCTCCTCCGCTGGGAGAGGCTCTTTTATATAGAAGGTTTCGGGACTGTAATCAACATCATTCTTTATAAAGAATTTAAAACAGGGAAGTACAAAAAGGTTTTGTTCTTTATAAAATATATATTTTCATTATTTTAAACAAAGGCTAGGCTTTTTGTAAACGATGTAGTATAATACTAAACAAGACCAGAAGAAAAAATAGCGAATTTCCGGATTGTAAATAAAGAGTGAAAGGAGTGGATTCAGTTTATCGTTCCTTATTAAGAACGAAGGCTGTGTTTTCCGAAAAAAGTGAGCTTCAGCGTGAGTCTTTTATTTTTTGCCGGTTTGTTCTTTATAAAGAATAAAATAACTTTAATAGAAATGAACCTTCAGCAATTGCAGGAAAGAAACGGGCGATCTTTTAACAGGAAAAGGAGTGACTTTAATATGGAAAACTCTGTTGTTCAGAAAAAACCCGTCCCACGTCCCTCCGGAAGATCATTTCAGGGAGTCGTTAAGAGAAGTCTCGATATTATTTTAAGCGTGATCCTCCTCATGGTTTTGACACCTGTGTATGTGCTCATTGCTGCTGCTATCTATATAGAGGACGGCGGTCCGGTTCTGTTCAGACAGACACGCACCGGTAAGGATGAAAAACTTTTCCGTATGTATAAATTCCGATCTATGCGAGTAGTGATGAAAGAGGAAAGGTCGGACGGAAAGATGTACAGCTGGACGAACGGTGTACCGGATGATTTCGTATTCAAAAGCTGCTCTGAGTGGCATCCGGATGTCACCAGAGTGGGAAGGTTCATTCGGAAGTTCAGTCTGGACGAACTGCCTCAGCTGGTGAACGTCTTAAAAGGCGAGATGAGTGTGATAGGACCAAGACCGGAAGTTCCGGAAATCACAGACTGCTACAGTGCCGCTCAGAAAAGAAGGCTGGAAGTGAAACCCGGCATCACCGGATGGGCTCAGGTAAATGGAAGAAGTGAAATAAACCACGGTCAGAAAGTACATTTCGATAACCATTACGTC
The DNA here is from genome assembly GCF_900156705.1 of Salimicrobium salexigens. Taxonomy (NCBI): domain Bacteria; kingdom Bacillati; phylum Bacillota; class Bacilli; order Caryophanales; family Bacillaceae; genus Salimicrobium; species Salimicrobium salexigens. The sequence continues at coordinate 16,974 of NZ_FTOK01000013.1, forward strand.
GATCATCTGTCATTGAAAATGGATGTGAAAATCTTTTTTCTTACCATATTGCAAGTACTGAAAGGAAAAGGTGCTGTGTAATGAATGGCAAATGGAAGAAAAGGGTTACCGGGTTCGGGAGGAAAAGCTGATGGGAGCATTGATGGGTTTCTATGTAAATACGTTCCTGCTCGCAATCGTCAATCTGAAATTGCGCAACAGAACACTCGGTTTTTTACTGATAGCATCCCTTTTAATCTTTTCTGCTTTCCGGAAAAATATCGGTACGGATTTCGAGTCTTACTTTCTTCTTCAAAAGGCAGCGGATGTAAATCTGGACTATGTATATTTTGAACCGTTCCACAAACTGTTGTTTTTCCTCGGTACGGTCACAGGTTATGAATACGCTTATTTCGTGCTTACTACCCTGTTCATCTTCTTCTTTCTCGTCAAAATCCTTAAAGATCATGCGAAAGTGGCGCCGGAACTTACCCTGATTTTTCTCACTTCCGGATTCTTCTTCTATTCGTTCAACGGTATCAGACAGTTTATGAGCATCATCGTCTTTCTGTACGCTGTGAAGTATCTGGAGAAGAACTTACTGAAGTACTTCCTGTACATCGGTCTTGCGATCACCGTACACTACAGCGCTATGATTCTGCTTATCGTACCGTTCGTATTGAAAGGTCTGAAAAAGGTACCTGACAAACTGTTTATTTTCATTATACTTTTCTCTATAGCGTTCTCACCAGTAATTAACATAGCGATAGAGTTCGTCGTCGAAAGTGTTCCTATCCTGGAGACTTACTCCTTCTACGTTCGCGAAGATTTTGTAGAGGTAAGCGCCAAACACTTTATGGAACGGCTGGCGTGGGTTGTGTTGGCGATGTTTCTGATACTCGGCACCGGAAAAAATGTCAAAAATAATTTTTACTACCTGGTGCTGTTCGGAATCATACTTCGGCTGGTTCTGCCACTTTCCTTATCGAGAATAGCCCTGGACTTCCTGATGGTACAGATGCTGCTTTTCCCTTATCTGCTCAGCTTGACCGGCACTAATGTAAACCGGAGTATCAGAACTGTAGTGCTGGCGTTCTCTCTTATCCTGTTCTGTACGTACCTGTTAACCAACACTTCCCACATTTTCGGTATCAGATAGAACTGGAGGGATTATACTGTCCCCTTGTTCTTTAAAAAGCGCGTTACGACTATTCATAAAACAAAAGGGGCTGTTACTAGTGGAAAATGGTTATTCGACCATGGAACTTCTGCTTATATTGAAACGACGCTGGCTGGTTATCACTCTCATAGTAATTCTGGGGCTCGGAGCGGGTGCTTTCGTTACGCTTTACGTAATGACTCCTCAATACAAGATGTCCTCGGAGTTCATCGTTAACCAGGCTCAGCCGGTTTCTACAGAGAGTAATTCAGTGACATCAGAGAGTATAAGATCGAATATCGAACTGATCAACACGTATAACGTCATCATTAAAAGTCCTGCCGTGCTCGACGAAGTGACTTCGTGGCTGGGTCTTGAAATGAGCGCAGAAGAACTCAAAGACAAAATATCGGTATCGAGTGCCGAAGAATCACAAGTAGTCAAAGTCACGGTAGTCGACGCAAGCCCGGAGAAAGCAGCCGAAATCGCTGATACTACGGTCCTTACTTTTAAAGATAGTATCCCTGAACTGATGAACGTAGATAACGTGCAGATTCTTTCGGAAGCTGCCCCGGCCGGGGAGGCTGTTCCGGTCAGCCCTAATATAATGCTGAACCTGCTCATAGCTCTGGCGGGGAGTGCGGCTGTCGGAAGCGGAGTCGCTTTTATCCTCGAGACGTCGGATACGACACTTCGAAAAGAAAATGACGTAATCGAAAACCTCGGTGTACCGTTCATGGGTAGTGTCGAAGTAATTGTAGAAGAAGGAGAAGACTCCATCCCTGCTTCTAACACTGTGGAAATGAGAGGTGAGTCCATTGGTTCGTAAACAGACAGTAAATAAAAAAGGCGGTTACCTTGTTAACGGCAGACATTCTTTAGCGGCAGAGCAGTACAAAACCATCAGAACGAATCTGGAATTTGCGTCTGTAGATCGTAAACTCCGATCATTTTTCGTCACATCCCCGGGCCCGGGAGAAGGTAAATCTACAACTGCCGCCAATCTGGCTGCCGTTTTTTCGGAACAGGGGAAAAGAGTAATTCTTATTGATGCCGATATGCGTAAACCGACCCTTCATTATACGTTTTCCTCCGATAACGTGGTGGGTCTCAGCAATTATCTAGCCGGTCAGAAAACTTCCGTCACCAATGTAATTCAGGAAACAGCAGTGGAGAACCTGGATATAATAACGAGCGGGCCGGTTCCGCCGAATCCGGCTGAGTTGCTGGGCGGAAGTTCCGTGAAGACTCTTATGAACGAATTGAAGAGCACTTACGACCTGATCATTTTCGACACGCCACCCGTACTTTCTGTGACTGATTCACAGTTATTGGCCCCGCATACAGAGGGAGTAGTTCTCGTAGTGCGGAGCAGAAAGACAAGAAAAGAAGAAGCGAATAAAGCCAAGGAAGTGCTCCTGCACTCACGGGCCAGGATCCTTGGTGCGGTACTGAACGGTAATGAAATGGGAAGAAGGAAGAAAAACTATTATTACTACGCCTAGCAATGGGATATGCAAATAAGAAGTCAGAGCTTCGGGAAGGGATGCCAATGGAAAATATATTAGTGAAAATTTCACAGAAAACATTTGTCAGAAACGTAGTGATCGTAGCTTCCGGTACCGCCTCTGCGCAGGTAATTATGGTAGTGAGTTCTCAGTTTTTAACGAGAATATATGGACCTGAGGCTTTCGGCATGTTTGGAGTCTACTCTTCGATCATCGCCATCCTGGCTCCCGCAGTCGCCCTGACTTATCCTATTGCCATCGTATTACCGAAGTCGAAAGAGACAGCGATGAACCTGATGCGGCTTTCTTTTTACGTCACGCTACTGGTGGCGTTGCTGACGGCGGTGGTGCTGCTATTGTTCAATGACCTCATAGCATCAGTGTTCCATTTACAGGAAGTCGCCGCTTTTCTTTACTTTCTTCCATTCGTCATTTTCTTTTCAGGATGTCTGCAAATCATAGAGAACTGGCTCATTCGTACCAATCAGTATAAAGTTACGGCCCGTTCCATTATGGGTCAAACGACCATCGTTCAGGCAGGCATGGTCGGAATCGGTTTTTTCAACCCAATGGCAGCCGTACTGATTCTGTTCACTTCGATGAACCAGGTGTTGCGATCTTTTCTTATGGTGGCCGGTGCCGGGTACTTTCGACTCGGAAAACTCACGGCTTTTTTGAAACAGACGAATACGCAGGAGATGAAGAGGTCAGCGAAAAAATATTATGACTTCCCGGTTTATCGGACCCCTGAACTTTTGCTGAATGGATTCTCTCAGGGGTTCCCGGTTCTGATGCTGAGCAGTTTCTTCTCTCCTGCAGCCGCAGGGTTTTACGCCATAGGCAGAATCGCTCTCGATATGCCGGCTCATTTAATCGGGAAATCCGTTTCAGATGTTTTTTATCCCCGTGTTACGAAGGGGGCGAATAACTTTGAAAAGATCACTCCCATACTGATGAAAGCGACGGGGGTGATGGCTGTCATAGGTCTCCTCCCGTTTGGCCTCGTCATCCTGATCGGTCCGTGGTTATTCGAACTGGTCTTCGGAGAAGGATGGGCGATGGCGGGGGAATACGCCGTGTGGATTGCAGTGTGGGGATGGACAAGATTCCTGCAGGGACCAAGTACCAGTACTCTGCCGGTTTTGTCGGCGCAGGGGTTCCATCTCGTCTTCACGATCTGTTCCTTAAGTGTCCGGGTATCAGCGATGTTTGCCGGATACTGGATTTTCGGTGATGACCTTATAGCCGTGGCGTGTTTTTGTCTTGGAGGTGCGGTAATGAACGTACTTCTTGTGCTCATTACGTGGAAACGAACTCGCAGATTTGATACGGAGCGAAGTAGTTTGATATAAAAGGAAGAATTATACACTTTCGTTCGTTATATAGAATTAATTTTCTTCGGCGCCTGGAGGTATCGCGGATTTAAATAAAGGAGGACATTGAAAATGAAAAAGAATGCCCGTAACTCAAAAGGCACGGTTCTGGTCACGGGAGGAGCGGGGTATCTCGGCTCCCATACGAGTGTCGCCCTGCTTGAAGCCGGTTATAACGTCGTCGTCGCCGATAATCTCGCTAACGGATACGAAGAAAATATAAAGAAAGTGGAGGAAATTACCGGAGCGTCCGTCACCTTCTATCGGGCGGACGTAACAGATGAACAGGCACTACAAAAGATATTTACGGAACATTCGTTCGATGCGGTCATGCACTTCGCCGGACTGAAATCTGTTAAAGAATCCTTCGCGAGAGCGCTGGACTATTACCACACGAACGTCAGCGGAACTGTAACGCTGGCGAAAGTCTGTAACGCTTTCGGAGTACAAAAATTCATCTTCAGCTCATCCGCTACAGTTTATGGAGAGAACCAGGTTCCGTTTACGGAGCACATGCCGCTGAAGCCGACTATCAACCCGTACGGAGAAACGAAAAGTATGTGCGAACGCGTACTGCAGGATTTTTCATTGATGAATCCTGAGTTTTCCATAGCCATTCTTCGCTATTTCAACCCTGTCGGTGCTCATGCAAGCGGGAAGATAGGTGAAAACCCGCGCGGTATCCCTGATAATATCATGCCCTACATTACCCAGGTTGCGACCGGGAAACTTGAGAGGCTCCATATATTCGGGAACGATTACGAGACACCGGACGGAACGTGTATAAGAGATTTCGTCCACGTCATGGATATTGCCGAAGGACACGTGAAGACGATGGAACATCTGGATGGCGGGGCAGTCGTTTACAACCTCGGAACCGGAAAAGGGACGAGTGTGAAGGAACTGATTTATACATTCCAGCAGGTGAACAACATCCGTGTCCCGCATGAATTTGCAGCACGAAGAGAAGGAGACATAGAAATCTGTTATGCAGACACCGGAAAAGTCAACAGGGAAATCGGCTGGCGGGCGGCACGCACGGTAGCGGACATGTGCAGGGATGCATGGCAATACGAACTCGCTCTCATGAAAGAAAAGGCGACGCTGCTTGAAGCCTCAAGAGGAGGAGGGACTTTTATCGATATGGAAAAGAAAGTCTGATCTGCGGTCATGATCGACAGTCTTCGGAACATCTCGAACATCGGATCGATTACTGAAAAGGGGCGGTGGGACAATGAAATTCTCTGTATTGATTTCCGTATACGATAAGGAAACTCCCCGATTTTTCAAAGAAGCGTTGGAGAGTGTAGTGGAACAGACTAGGAAGCCGGACGAAATCGTTGTAGTAAAAGACGGAAGACTTACTGATGGACTGGAAGAAGTGCTTCGAACATTCGAGCGGGAGAATGAGCCGTTAGTGAAAATCGTGCCACTCGAGGAGAACGTGGGGCTCGGGGAAGCTCTCCGGACAGGGGTATGGCACTGTTCCCATCCTGTCATCGCCCGTATGGACAGTGATGATATAAGTCTTCCTCACCGGTTTGAAACACAGATCGATTATTTGAAAAGGCACGTAGATGTGGACCTTGTAGGAGGATGGATTTCCGAGTTTGATGAAAACGACTCCAGGAGGCATACGAGAACCGTACCCACGGGACATGAAACGATTAAGAGACGGGCCAGATACCGGAACCCGCTGAATCACGTATCCGTCATGTTCCGGAAACAGGCAGTGCTGAAGAGCGGAAATTACCAGACGTGCCTGTGGAATGAAGATTACTACCTATGGATCCGGATGCTGAGCAGAGGGTGCAGAATAGAGAATATTCCGGAAGTCCTCCTGGATGTAAGGACCGGGAAAGGGATGTACCAGCGCAGGGGCGGAAGAAACTATATAATGAATGAAGTGAAATTTCAAAGAATGATACTGGAATCGGGATTCATCTCTCGTTCGGAATTTGTGTTCAACGTATCGAGCCGCACATTTGTAAGAGTGCTTCCGAACGACGTACGTTCTCTGATATATACCCGGATGCTGAGGAAAAAGCCGGTTGTGCCTCAGGCTGCCGGAGAATAGAGCTTGAAAGCTGCGGTCCTTGAGTGGACGGCAGTTTTTTTATGTGGTCGTCCCCCGAATCCTGACGTTTGGGGGAGGAAATTCAGTGTGAAGGTCACGAAAAGGCTGAAAACCTTCCCTTTGGAGGAGAAATTATCTGTTGAAGGTAACAATTCGGGGTTAATCGTTACCTTCAGAGCTTTTTGAGAACGGTGAAGGTCACGAAAGAGACTTGATTGAGAAAGTGAACACGTGTTTCAGTGTTTTTTTCATTCAATTAGCAGTGAACAACAAAAAGCCCTGAAAAAATGAGCGATTCACTTAAAATAGCCAAATCTATTATTATACGGTCTCTATGTAAGATACAATAGAAGCATTTATTATTCCGACTTTTTTATCGTTTTATCAAACAAAAGGTTGTTTTCACATGTCTTATTTGTTTTTAACTAAGAAGTCGGGATAATCTGAAAGTCGGAATAAGTGGTGTGAGAGGTCGGGGGTTAGTCGCCCCCTCCTACTCGATTAATTTTTCACTTTTACAATAGAACTTGATCCTAATCAATTTTTATTTCATAGAAACATCCTATACTAGAGTCATCAACAAGGAATACAAATGAAAATGAAATTGGAGGGAATCAACATGCAAAGATATATATTAAGTAAAAAGAATTCCATTACACTGATCAGTGCAATTTTGATTGCACTTGCATTCTTCGGACAATTTTCCTTAGACAACATGGCCATTTTCAATTGGTCGCTCATCATTGCATCTATTCTTGGTGTAGCACCAATTGCGATTCAAGCCTTTCAGGCATTAAAAGTAAAAGTTGTCAGTATTGATGTTTTAGTTACCATTGCAGTAATTGGGGCAGTATTGATTCAAAATTATGAGGAATCAGCCATCGTTACTTTCTTATTCTTATTTGGTTCTTACTTGGAGCAACGTACCTTGAACAAAACACGTTCTGCCATTAAAGAATTAACAGAGCTGGCACCAGAAAGTGCTTTAAAGCAAATGGAAAATGGAGAATTTGAAGAAGTTGATGTCGATGATGTAGATGAAGGTGACATTTTATTAGTCAAAACGGGTGCAAAAGTCCCCGTAGATGGAACCGTGTTAACAGGTGAAGGTCACATCAATGAAGCAAGTATTACCGGAGAGTCTGTTCCAGTAAGCAAAAGGGTCGATTCTGAAGTATTTGCGGGAACAATCTTAGAAAATGGAACGATTCAAATTCGATCTGACCGTGTAGGGGAAGATACAACATTTGGTAGAATTATCGAATTAGTGGAAGAAGCACAGGATTCCAAATCAGAAGCAGAGCGGTTTATTGATCGATTCTCTAAATATTATACACCAGCTGTTTTAGTCCTTGGTTTTATTGTTTGGCTATTCTCAAAAGATATTGAACTAGCTATCACGATTCTTGTTTTAGGATGTCCAGGTGCATTAGTTATCGGGGTTCCTGTATCCAACGTTGCCGGTATCGGAAACGGTGCACGTAATGGTGTCCTCCTAAAAGGTAGTGAAGTTATCAATGACTTTAGCAGAGTAGATACTATCGTTTTTGATAAAACGGGAACATTGACAGTAGGAAACCCTGAAGTTGCCGAAAAAGAATTTTACGGCAACAACACTGAAGAAATTCTAGGATACTTAGCAAGTGTGGAGCGCGAATCGGACCACCCACTAGCAAAAGCTGTCTTACAGGATATTGGCGAGACAACTTTCTATACTGTTGAAGAAACCGAAGTCGTTAAAGGTGGCGGAATTGTAGCAAAAATAGGTGTTCATCGTATAGCCGTTGGTAACGTAGCTTTAATGGAAAAAGAAAATGTGAAATTAAGCGAAAAAGCTAAAAAAGACGTCGAACGCTTTGAGAAAAATGGGAATTCTCTTGTGTTAACTGCGGTTGACGGAGAATTAAAAGTTCTGATGGGTATTCGGGATCAAATCCGTCCAGGTGTTAAAAAAGATCTTCAAAACCTAAAAAAACTTGGAGTCAAAAACCTAGTCGTTCTTTCAGGGGACAACCAAGGAACCGTAGATTTAGTTGCTCGAGAACTTGGATTAACAGAAGCACACGGTCATATGCTTCCAGAAGGAAAATCCGCATATATTGAAAAAATGCAAGCAAAAGGCCAACTCATTGCCTTTGTCGGTGACGGAGTGAATGATAGTCCTTCATTAGCCTTAGCAGATATCGGAATCGCAATGGGAAGTGGAACAGATGTTGCAATTGAAACATCGGATGTCGTTTTAATGAATTCTGACTTTAGTCGTTTACCACACGCATTAGGCTTAACAAAATTAACTTCAAGAAACATGAAACAGAACATCACCATAGCAGTTGGTGTGGTATTAGTCTTACTTGCTAGCCTACTATTTAGTGAATGGATGAATATGTCAATCGGGATGTTGGTTCACGAAGCAAGTATCTTAGTAGTCATCTTGAATGGTATGAGATTGCTTCGATACCGTTTGAGAGGATAAATTTAATAGAAAGCGGTCTTGACGAATGATAAAGGGGAAGTATTCAGGTAGGAAGAACAAAATACTCCCCTACTTTTTTCTTAAAACTTGATTTGCGTCAATTTCATTTCGTAGAACCTCAGCTATACTTAAATTGTAAAGAAGAAGAGGGAAAACAAAAAAGTCAAAGATAAGATGAAAGGAGAAATAATTCATGCAAAAAGCAGTTATTCAATTAGAAACATTATCTTGTCCATCTTGTATGCAAAAGATTGAAAATGCGGTGAAAGGATTAAATGGGGTTAATCAAGATAGCTTAAAAGTATTATTCAATGCCAGTAAAGTAAAAGTAGATTTTGATTCAGAAACGATCACCGTTAACGATATCAAAAAGGCAATTGAAGACTTAGGATATCCCGTTGTTAAATCAAAAGTAAAATCTGCCTAAGACAAACACACATAACAAAAATTATATATAGAAAGAGGGAAATAATAATGTCTGAGCAAACATTTAACGAAGTAATAACAAACCATTTTGAAAAACTGGATTTATACACTACTGCGATTACACGGGCCCATGGTAAGAACCATCCAGAAGCCTTTGAAGTACGTGAACTATTTGAAAAACTCAGTAAAAAGGTAAAAGATGCTGGTGCAAACAAACCAGACTTGGATGTTGAATTTGCTCAGTTACGAAAAATCACAAACAACTACGCCATTCCTGGAGATGTATGTGAAACATATGCAGGCACCTACGAAATGTTATCAGAAGTAGACAAAGCATATCAGGCTTAAAAGTAACCCAAAAACAAAAGAATAAATTGGTTTACGGTCGTTAAAAAATGAAGGGAGAAATGATTTATGCAAAAAGCAACGATTCAATTAGAAACCTTATCTTGCCCATCTTGTCTCCAAAAGATTGAAAATGCGGTGAAAGGAATAAACGGTGTGAATCAAGATAGCTTGAAGGTAATGTTCAATGCTAGTAAAGTAAAAGTAGATTTTGATTCAGAAGCAGTCGTTATTAACGATATCGAAGAGGCAATTGAAGACTTAGGATATCCTGTTGTCAAATCAAAGGTAAAACCTGCTTAATCGAGTGAATAGAAAGGAAGCCTAAGATGCCCTCTTAGGCTTTTTATAAAAAGGAGAGGTTATTTTGGAACAAAACCAATGTTGTCATCACCAACATGGACATGCAGAATGTATTCGTATTGTTCCCATTTTCAACCATCTGGAAGACTCACAAATGGATTTGATTGCCGAATCTGCCAAGACACTTCATCTACAAAAAGGGGAAATGTTATTCCGTGCAGGTGAGAAAGATGATACCTTATATATTATCAATTCAGGTAAGGCTCGGATTTACCGCTTATCGGATTCTGGAAAAGAACAACTTGTTCGCATTTTAAATCCCGGTGATTTTACAGGTGAAGTCGCCATTTTCCAATCTGGAAGTATTCATGAGAACTATGCGGAAGCACTACAAAATACATCCATTTGTTTAATTAAACGAGAGGATTTACAAGAGTATTTGGTGGAATATCCGCAGATCTCATTAAAAATACTGTCAGAAGTAACGATGCGTTTGAAGGATTCTGAAAAACAAACCACACAAGTAGCGATTGAAAATGTAGAAACCCGCATTATATCCTTTTTAGCTGAGAATGTTGAAAAGGGAAGTGGCAATAGTCCAACGATTATCTTACCAATGTCCAAAAAGGATTTAGCCTCGTATCTTGGTACCACACCAGAAACAATCAGCCGTAAATTTACTACTCTAGAAGAACTTGGATTGATTAAACAGTTACCGAAAAAGAAAATTAAAATAATGGATTTAGATCAATTGTTAAAATAATTTTAATATTCGAATATATTCCAATACTTACTTGAAGAACGTTTAGTTGTTGACGAAAAGCATCTCCTTTTGTATCCTTATTAAACATACCATTTTACTAAGGATTAGAAGGAGCTGGACTATATGAAGAAAGTTTTCGGTTTTATATTTATTATTATTTTCATGGTGATCCTCAGCGCATGCGGATCAAATGGAGAAAGTGAGTCCTCTTCCGATGAACAGAGCGGAAGCGTGTGGGAAAGCATTCAGGAAGAAGGGGTACTTACGGTTGGTACGGAAGGGACGTATGCTCCATATACTTTCCACAACGAGGAAGATAAACTTACCGGGTATGATGTGGAAGTTGCGAAAGAAATAGGGAACAGACTCGGGGTCGAAGTGAATTTCGAGGAAACGAAATGGGACTCCATGTTTGCAGGACTGAACAATGAGCGTTTTGATATGATTGCCAACCAGGTCGGCATCAAGCCGGACAGGGAGGAGAAGTATGCATTTTCCGAACCCTACACGTATACCTCTGCTGTCCTCGTAACTCAGGAGGACAATGAGGATATCCAGAGCTTCGAGGATCTGGAAGGTGCGACTTCCGCTCAGTCTCTGACCAGTAATTACGCGTCCATTGCCGAGAAACACGGAGCGGAAATCGAAAGTGTCGAAGGGTTTAACCCTGCGATGGAGCTTCTGGCAAATGGCCGGGCAGACGCGACTGTGAACGACCGTTTATCCGTGCTGGATTTCCTGAATACGAGAGGAGATAAGGCCGGGGTGAAAATTGCGGATCGCAAGGATGATGCTTCTGAAACAGCGATGATGTTCCGCCAGGGAAATGAAGAATTGGTGGAAGCTGTGAACGGAGCTCTTGAAGAAATGAAAGAAGACGGTACGCTGAAAGAAATCTCCAAAGAATGGTTCGATGAAGATGTATCTGTTCAGTAGTATTCTCTGGATGAGCTCGGAGAATATAGAAATACTGAAAGAGTCGTTCCTGCCGCTAATGCGGGGAGTACTTACGTATACGATTCCTCTCTCCCTGCTGTCGTTTTTTATAGGATTGGTTCTTGCAATTGTTACAGCGCTTAGCCGTTTGTCAGGTATAGCTTTACTGTCGGGAGCGGCGCGGGTATACGTATCCATCATTCGCGGGACGCCGCTTCTCGTTCAGTTATTCATCGTCTATTTCGGTCTCGGTAATCTCGGAGTGGAATTCTTGAAATTCGAACCGTTTACCGGTGCCCTGATCGCTTTTTCCCTGAACACGGGTGCTTACGCTTCCGAAACGATACGGGCATCGATTCTTTCCGTGAATAAGGGGCAGTGGGAAGCGGCCTCGTCCATCGGAATGTCCTACATGCAGTCGCTCAGGCGGGTGATTCTGCCGCAGGCGGCCCGCGTTTCGATTCCGCCGCTTTCCAATTCGTTCATCGGTCTTGTGAAAGAGACGTCACTCGCTTCGACGATTCTCGTGAGTGAGATGTTCCGGAAAGCTCAGGAGATCGTCGCGACTACTTACACGCCGCTTCTGCTATATATCGAGGCGGCCGCTATTTACTGGGCGATCTGTTTCGTCCTGTCCCTTATTCAGGGTGGAATCGAAAATAAAATGAACCGTTATGTGAATACGTGAGGAGATTTTTATGATTACAGCAACGGATATATCAAAACGTTTCGGAGAGCTTGAAGTACTGAAGGAAATAAACATGAAAGTGGAAACCGGGAAGGTCGTCGTCATCATCGGGCCGTCCGGTTCCGGAAAAACGACCCTCCTGCGGTGCCTGAACCTGCTGGAACAGCCGGAGTACGGAAGTCTTACCATAGATACGCAGACCATAGACTTCCGTGATAAAATTTCCAAGCACAAAGTCCGGAACTTCCGCAGACTGTCGGGGATGGTTTTTCAGACGTATAATCTTTTCCCTCATTTTACTGCTATCGAAAATGTGATGGAAGGGCCCGTAATTGTCCAGAAAGTGAAAAAAACGGAAGCGAGACAGAAAGCGGAAGGGATTTTGGCTAAGGTTGGGCTGAAAGAGAAAGCAGATACGTACCCGTACCAGTTATCCGGAGGTCAGCAGCAGCGTGTCGGAATCGCAAGAGCGATGGCCATCGATCCGAAAGTGATGCTTTTCGATGAGCCTACCTCCGCTCTTGACCCCGAGCTCATAGGGGAAGTGCTGCGCGTCATGAAGCAGCTGGCGGAAGAAGGGCGTACGATGGTCGTCGTCACCCACGAAATGAATTTTGCGAAAGAAGTCGCAGACGAAGTTATTTTTATGGATGAAGGGGCGGTCGTGGAGAGAGGGACCCCCCTTGAAGTATTCGAACAGCCGAAAGAGGAGCGGACGAAACGGTTTCTCAATCTGCTGAAAGAGTAACGAGAAGAGTCGTGATCTCCTGTTTCGGGAATAAATGTTTGGATTAAGATTGCAGGGAAGCGGACAGCACCGTTTCCGTTGCAATCTTTTTTTGTTATCGTGCCCTTCAGCCTCGTTCGAATACTTCCAACGTCACGAAAAGCTCTTCATATCAAGAATATCAAAACTATCAAAAAAGACTGTTAATTGATAATTTATTATCATTTTATAAAAAATAATGATGATTATTATTTGTCATTTTTGATTATTTTATTGACAGTTATATTTCACTGTATTATTCTTGATTCATGAAAACGCTTTATAATAATAGTCTGCGAGGGGAACTTTATGGAAGTATTGGATAACTTGAAAGGTCAACTGATCGTTTCATGCCAGGCTCTGGAGGAAGAACCGCTTCACGGATCCGAAACGATGGGTAAAATGGCAAAAGCAGCGCGAGAAGGTGGCGCACGGGGTATCCGGGCCAACGGTGTGGAAGACATCAGAGCTATCAAAAAGGAGGTGGACCTTCCTTTAATAGGAATCATCAAGAGAGTGATCGGCGAAAGTGAAGTTTTTATCACTCCTACTTTTGAAGAAATTGAAAAGTTGGTAAGAGAAGGGTGCGACATCATAGCTTTTGACGCTACAGACCGGATGCGTCCGGACGGTAAGAGTTTTGAGGAATTCTTCACTTTGATTAAAGAAGCTTTCCCTGAACAACTGTTTATGGCGGATGTTTCTACAGTGGAGGAAGGTTTGCAGGCCGAAAAAATGGGCGTGGATCTGATTGCTACGACACTGGTAGGCTACACGCCCTACACGGAAGGGCATGAGCCCCTCGATGTATTGAAAGGACTGACAGCCAAAGCTTCAGTGCCGGTGATCGCCGAAGGGAATTACAATACGGAAGACAAGGCACGCCGTGCAGTGGAAGCCGGGGCTCATGCAGTAGTCGTGGGGAGTGCCATTACGAGGCCACAACTCATAACGAGAAAATTTGCTGAGGCTTTAGAGAAAGAACAAGTAACAAAGCAGGAGGGAAAGTAAAATGAAGGGTGTTTTTACAGCTCTAATCAATTCTTTTGACGAAAAAGGAAACATAAACGAACAGGGGTTGCGGGAAATCGTCCGTTACAATATCGATGTCTCCCAAGTGGACGGTTTGTACGTAAACGGCAGCACCGGAGAAAACTTTATGCTGTCACCGGAAGAAAAGAAAAAAGTATTTGAAATCGTGAAAGACGAAGCGGGAGAAGAGGTGGAGCTCATCGCCCAGGTCGGTGCTTTGAATATTTTCGAAGCGAAAGAACTGGCTGCTTATGCGACGGATCTCGGATATGGTGCCCTATCTGCTGTGACTCCTTTTTATTACAAATTCGATTTTGAGGAAATCAAAGATTACTATAATTCTATACTTGAAGATGTCGATAACCAGATGCTTATCTATTCCATACCTGCACTGACAGGCGTAAATATGGATCTGAAACAGTTCGGCGAGCTTTTTGAAAACGAAAAGATTACGGGCGTGAAGTTTACGGCTCCCGATTTCTTCCTTCTGGAACGTCTGAGACATGCTTACCCTGAGAAACTGATCTTTTCAGGATTTGATGAAATGCTTCTGCCTGCAAGCGTTCTTGGAATCGACGGGGCCATCGGAAGCACCTTCAACGTAAATGGAAGAAAGGCGAAAGATATATTGAAAGCGGTTCACTCAGGAGATTTGAATGAAGCACGGAAGCTCCAGAAAGAATCGAATGATCTGATTACGGCTATATTAGGTAACGGCCTTTATCAGACGATAAAAGAAGTTCTGAAAGATAAGGGCGTGGACGCCGGATACTGCCGCCAACCGATGAAAAAACCGAATGATGAACAGGTCAGCGGAGCAAAAGAAATCAGCCGTACATTCTTGAACTGAACACAGAAGTTAACTAATTAAAATGGAGGGGTTCATATGTTAAAAAGATTGTTTATGTTGAGTGCCATTCTGCTGTTAGCCGGTTTTCTCGCTGCCTGTTCCGGTGACGGAGGAAGAGAAAGTGAAGCTTCTTCCGACGGGGGATCGGGTGACGGAGAAACGAAAGAGCTGAAATTCGGTATGGTGGCCGGTACGGCTCAGAACGAATACAAAGCCGGAGAAACTTTGAAAAAATATGTGGAAGAAGAAAGTGGCGGAGATTTATCGGTAAAACTGTACCCGGATTCCCAACTTGGGGATGACCGTGCCATGCTCGAACAGGTCCGTGAAGACAGTCTGGACATTACGCTGGCTGAAACCGGCCGTTTCGGCATCTGGGTACCGCGTGCGGAACTGATGGGACTTCCTTACATCGTGGACGACTTCGATCATCTGAAAAAAGCCGTTTATGAAACTGAGTATGGAAAAGGCATCCATGAAGAACTGAAATCCGAGCATAACTGGAAAGTCGCAGGCACTGCTTATAACGGTACGCGTCAAACGACCTCGAGTTCAGCTATTGAGTCTCTCGAAGATATGGAAGGGATGAAGCTGAGAGTTCCGGAAGCCGACACCCTTCTTGATTATGCGGAATATACGGGAGCAGCACCTACTCCGATGGCGTTCACCGAAGTTTATATGGCTCTTCAGACAGGTTCGGTTGATGGTCAGGAGAACCCGCTCTCCACGATTGATGCACAGAAATTCTACGAAGTTCAGGATTACCTGGCAATGACGAACCACGTCGTTAACGATGCCAACTATGTAGTGAGCCAGAATACCTGGGAATCCCTTTCCGAAGAGAATCAGAAGATTTTGCAGGAAGGGATAGATAAAGCAGTAAAAGAGCATACAAAATTGTTCAAAGAAGAAGAGGAAAACTTGATCTCCAAGTTTGAGGAAGAAGGAATGACTGTTACAGAACCGGATCTTAAACCTTTCCGTGAGGCTGTTTCCGAAGTTTATCCTGAATACCTCGAAGATATTGAAGGAGACGGAGAATCCTATCTTCAACAGATCAAGGAAGCTAAATAAGTCTTGTACGTATAGGAGCATCAGTCTATGAAAAAGTTTTTGAGAAATTTCGAGGAGATTGTCGGCGGGTCCCTGTTCATCGTCATCTTTGTGGTCCTGATTGTACAGATTTTCTCCAGACAGGTTTTGGACAGCCCTAATACGTGGTCTGAGCAGATGGCGAGGTTCCTGTTTGTCTATGTCGGTTACCTCGCCGTCTCCTCTGAAATTAAAAACGAAGGTCACGTGCGTATTGAATATTTCTTCGATAAGTTGCCTGAGAAAGTACGCGTCGCTCTCCACTACTTCTTTCAGATTATAATGGGCGTCATCCTCATTGTAATGGGATATATCGGTTATGAGATGGCCATGAGAAAATTGCCGGTGGAAATTGTCTCACTGAATATTTCTTACTTCTATATGTATATGGCTCTTCCTGTTCTGTCCCTTCTCATGCTTTACCGTCTGGTGGAAGCAAACATAAGAAGAATCAAAGACGGCAGGGGGGTATAAGAAGATGGACGTATTCATTGTATTATTAGTTTGGATCGTACTGCTGCTGCTCGGAATGCCGGTAGGGTTCACTCTTTTGTCAGCCGCTTTTCTTTACTTCATATCGAATGACTGGAACCTGGTCTTCTTCTCCGGAGCCAAGTTGGTAGACAGTCTCGACACTTTTTCTTTGCTTGCTGTTCCATTCTTCATTCTTACCGGAACACTTATGAACTCTTCCGGTATTACGGAGAGAATCTTCAGTTTTGCAAAGTCGCTTGTCGGTCATTTCACCGGAGGGCTCGGCCACGTGAACATTATGGCCAGCCTTATGTTTTCCGGGATGTCCGGTTCAGCGCTTGCGGATGCCGGGGGACTTGGACAGCTTGAAATCAAATCGATGCGCGACGGTAAATATGACGATGATTATGCGGGAGGGCTGACTGCAGCTTCTGCCATTATCGGACCTATCATACCGCCGAGTATACCTTTGATCATTTACGGAGTGGTGTCGGATCAGTCGATTGCCAAGCTGTTTCTTGCCGGTGTCGTACCAGGTATCATTATGGCAGGCAGTCTGATGGTAGTCGCCTACACATTCGCTAAAAAACGCGGGTTCCCGAAAGAGGAGAAATCGACTTTCAAAGAGCGTGGCGTCCACTTCAAGAAAGCTTTCTCAGCTCTGCTCACTCCCGTTATCATCATCGGCGGGATATTCTCCGGATTATTTACGGCAACGGAGGCAGCTGTTGTGGCTACGGTCTATGCAATGATTCTGGGCTTTTTCTTCTACAAGGAATTGACTCTGAAGAAATTCTTCCAGAACGTCGTTGATTCACTGAAATTGACCGGAGTAGCAGTACTCATGATTATTGCGGTCGAATTTTTCGGACAGATGATCGCTCATGAGCAGGTAGCTATGAATATCGCCGACTTTTTCCTCAATGTGACGGATAACCCTGTTATTCTGTTATTATTGATAAACGTACTGCTTATTTTTCTGGGGACTTTCATCGAATCACTTGCGCTGCTCATCCTTCTGATACCGATTCTTGTGCCAGTCGTGATGACGGCCGGTGTAGATCCGGTGCATTTCGGTATCATCGTTATATTGAACCTCATGATCGGTATTCTTACACCGCCTATGGGCATGGCGCTGTTCGTCGTTTCCAGAGCCGGAAACATACCGATTCATACGATTACGAAAGGCGTACTGCCTTTTTGGATACCTCTGTTCCTGACACTGTTATTAATTACTCTGTTTCCACAGTTAGTGATGTTTTTACCAAATGTATTAAGCCCATAGAGGAAAAGCCTGCAAAGGTTTTTCCTCTTATTTTTGAGGAGGGGTAAAATGAAGATTGCAGCTTTTGATATTGGTGGTACGAATATAAAATGGGGAATCGTAACGGACGAGGGGGAAATCATCGAGAAAGGATCATTTCCTTCCCGGGTAGAGGAGGGAGCAGATCGGTTAATAGAAAATGTGCAGAACAAATGCAGGCAACTGAAGGAAGAATATTCTGTGAGCGGTGCAGCCATCAGTACAGCAGGACAGGTGAACAGTGACGAAGGGGAAATCGTTCATGCCACAGAAAATATCCCCGGCTATACGGGAATGAAAGTAGCTGAACGTGTCGAGAACGCTGTCGGAATACCTGTGCGTGTCGAAAATGATGTTAACTGTACGGCACTGGGAGAATCCTGGCAAGGAAATGCCGTCGCAGTAAGTAATTTCTTTTGTGTAACGCTTGGAACGGGAATTGGCGGGGCGCTCGTCATGGAAAATAATCTTGTACCGGGAGCCAGCTGGTGTGCCGGAGAAATGGGACATATGCCGCTCTATCCTGGGGGGCTGACCTGTACGTGCGGGAACCGGGGGTGTCTGGAACAGTACGCTTCTGCCGGGGCGCTGGAGAGACAGGTCGAAATACAGAAAGACCGGTTCGTCCCGCTGCCAGAATTCTTTGAAGAGGTACGAAAGGGAGAAAAAGAGTCGATGAGAATTTTCGATACGTGGATCGATCATTTAACGAATGGTCTGCAGAGTATTGTACATTTACTGAACCCGTCTGTTCTGATCATTGGAGGAGGTGTATCGGCTCAGGGCTCTCTGTTAACGGATGCGATCACTGAATCTCTCAGCGAAAAAGTGATGCCTAACCATTTTTCTGCGTTACGTGTACGGATAGCGGGTAAAGGAAACGAAGCGAACCTTTTAGGAGCTGTACGCCATTACCTTGATAATCAGTGAGTGGATGAAGGAGGGGTTTTTGTGGAGAAACTGCAACGAATTACGACGAAACCTTCGATTGTAATGGAGCAGAACAAGCATACGTTCACGAAATCGGAGCATAAAATATACGAGTATATTTTGAAGAATGAGGAAACGGTGTTATATCACTCCCTTACTGAAATTTCCGAGGCCAGCGGGGTTGCCGAAGCCACTGTCCTCCGTTTTTTTCGTAAGCTTGGATATAAAGGTTTTCAGGATTTTAAATTCGCTTATGCTCAGGAATTCTCCGGGCAGAAGGAACATTCGGAAGACGAAACGTACGTAGAGAAAATCAAAAATAACATGGTACAGGCTGTCGAAGACTCTTATGGCATTGTGGACGTGAAGACCCTGGATCATTGCGTAGAACTACTGCACAGTCATGAGGACGTGGTAATATTTGGCGTTGGATCGTCGGGTATATCTGCTGAGGATATGCAGACCAGACTTATGAGGGTAGGAAAGCATGTGAACGTAGTTACGGACCCTCATTTTCAGGTTATGCGTGCATCATCCATGACCGAAGATACGCTGGTGGTCGCAATCAGTCTGACCGGAAGCACGAAGGACATTGTTGACAGCGTAGCCGTGGCGAAGGAGAAAGGAGCGACTATCGTAGCGCTCACCAATTATGTGAAGTCTCCGCTTACAAAGTATGCAGACCAGGTTCTTTTATCTTCTTCGAAAGAAAGTCCGCTCGACAGTGGATCTCTCGTTTCGAAGATGGCTCAATTGTTCCTGATTGACCTTCTCTGCACAGGTTTCACTCTTCATAATTATGAGGATGCTGAAAAAGTGAAGCTTAGCATAACGAAGAACACGGCCCGGAAGCTGTATTGAAAAAGAAGAGTTTTTGAAAGGAGTGCGTACGTACGGCTTATATTCTTCAGATGGATTTTGCCATGGACGGTCCGTTCGGCGAGGAGATGGCCGAAGGTTTTGCCAGACTGGCTGAAAGTATTAATGAAGAAAAAGGTTTTCTATGGAAGGTATGGACTGAGAACCCGGATACGAAGGAAGCCGGAGGCATTTATGCTTTTGAGACGAAAGAAGCAGCGGAGAAGTACCTGGAAAAGCATTCCGCAAGGCTTGGAGAGTTCGGCATCACCGGTATCCGTTCGAAACTGTTCCGGATGAACGAAGCACTTACGAAGATCAACCATGGAAATGCGTGATTCTTAACGATTGCAATGGAGCCGTCATGACCGGTTTCCGTTGCAATTTTTTTATATTCGTGACGTTCGGGGCCTTTTTGTGCCGGTGAACGGCACGCAAATGACCGAATCGTTCCCTTCAGGAGACAATCGACTTCCCGAAAGTAAGGATTACCGGTAAATCGTTACCTTCAGAGCGCTAAAGAAGCTCCCAAGGTCACGAAACGCCCGTTCACCCCTGCAAAAAACAGGCAGCTCCCTCGAAGGAACTGCCTGTTTTCATTATTCTTCCGCCATTTCCGTTTTCAGCTTGCGAAGCGGCTGAGGCGGGCATGATTTCTGAGTAAGACGGGAGACGATGATGATCGTCAGTAACCCGGCGACCATAGCGAGCGTCCGGAACGGGAAGAGGACGACCCCGTCTTCCACCATCGGATAAGGAAGGAAAGCCGGGAGTCCGAGCGCCGGTTCCCCGCCCCCGATACGGAGGAAGAACGATACACCGAGTCCGGCGAGCGCGCCGTACGTGTTCGCTTTTTTATCAAAAAGGGCTGTCGTGAGCTGCGGGAAAAGTACGCAGTAGACGAGATCGGCACACAGATACCAGAGCGTGTACACGCTGTCGATGTTGAGTGCGACCATTGTCGCTGCCAGTCCGATCAATATGATAGAGATACGGATAGCGCGCTTAATGTCTTTTCCTTCGGCTTTCGGTTTAATCAGTGGACGGTAAATATTCCACGCTGCCATGGAAGAAGCAGATAGAATAGATGAGTCCATGGAGGACATAACTGCAGCCGCCACGGCACCGAGAGCCACAATAGCTACGAGATAAGGAGCCATATAGTTGATGACGTAGGCGAGAATATCGGAAGAAGCAGCCGGTCCTTCAATACCGTAGCTTGCCCAGTCGGCCGAGAATCCTGCTACACCGAGCATAACGGCCGGTACTGCAAGGATAATACAGAATACACCTGCCGCAATGGATAACCACATAGCGGTGTTTTCATTTTTCGATGAAAGTACTCTCTGGAAATAGACCTGCCACGGAATACCTCCAAAAATGAGAAGAAGGGCAGAGTCCCACCAGTAGAAGTACTGGTTTCCCCAGTCCGGATGATTCCAGCCGTCGAGAGGTGGAATCAGGTTCGTAAATCCGGCCATACCTTCTTTATAAGCTCCCCATGCCTGACCGAGTCCGCCTACTTCTGCAAGAGCGAAAGGCACGACGAGGAACATACCGACGATAATCATGATGATTTGCGCTACGTCGGTGAGCGCGACCGACCACATACCGCCGACAAACGTGTAGGCTACTGCAATGAGAGCCGAAACGATAATGGAAGTCGTGAAGTCTATACCAAGAATCAGTCCGAACGTGGATCCTAACGCTACCAGAATCGCAGCACTCCAGAAAAGTTCTCCAAGCAGTGCAGGCAGGTAAAGGACACCGGTCACTTTTTTACCGAAACGGGCTTCGAGCGGATCGAGCATTGTCGTGAATTCATATCTTCTCATTTTTCGGGCGTAAAAAACCCCGCCTATAATCAGACTCAGGCCGAAACCCCACGGAGCCTGGACCCAGACGATACCGGAGGCGAATGTCGACTCAGCCGTACCGGCGATGTAACCGCCGCCGACCCAGGTGGCCGTCATCGTGAACATGGCGATCCATAACGGCATCGCCCGACCGGCGACCATCATATCTTTGGCACTGTCTGATTTTTTCCCGGCTGTAATGGAGCCTATGTAGAAGATGATAGCGTAGGCGATGAACATGAAAATGAGGGCGCCCCAGTTGACGTTGTTCCCCGTAAAACCTACATAGACGGCTACTCCGAGAAGTAACCCCAGAAATCCGAACGTTCCTGCTTTTTCATAATTTTTATTTTTCTTATCCTGCTTCCCTTCTGGTGTTTCAGATGGTTGCGGTTGCACGAAACCACTCCTTTGCAAGTATTTGTTATGTGTAGTGTGTATGTTTCCGGATGTAAAGCTTACGACGGTACCGTGTCGCTTAATTAATTTAAAACGTTTAATAATTATTAAACAACCAACACGTATTACTGTAACGTACCATAAAATAATGTCAACTCCGCTCCCGGGACAAAACCGGCCTCATAGCTACAAAGACAAGGGATAGAGAGAATTTCAGAAAAATCCTTCTCCATGTATAGGACATGGAAGGCTTTACATAGGAAATGGGAAAAGTTCAGGCTCCCGGAAATCGTTCCTTTCATTAAAGGCTCCGAAAAGACTCTGAATTTCCTTTCTCCAATAAGAAAAGTTTAGCGGGCTCCGGTTTACAACTAAAAAATCATGTGCTAGCATGAAAATTGTTAAAAACGTTTAAAAATAATTAAATAAAATAAACGTTAAAAAGGAGGCGCGAAAATGAAACAAATGTATATTAACGGAAACTGGGTGGACGCCCGTTCCGGAAAAACGAGAGAAATCATCAATCCTTACAATCAGGAAGTGATCGCCGAAGCGGCAGACGGAAGCGAAGAAGATGCCAAAATAGCGATCGCTGCAGCACGCGAGGCTTTTGATAATGGGGAGTGGGCATCGACTCCTGCAGCAGACAGAGGAGAAAAAGTGCTGCGTATAGCGGAACTGATTGAACGGGACAGAGAAGAACTTGCCAGGATGGAAACTCTTGATACCGGCAAGACAGTAGAAGAAAGCCGGGAGGACATGGACGATATAGCCGGAGTCTTCAGGTATTTCGCCGGTCTCGCCGACAAGGACGGCGGAGAGATGATCGAGTCCCCGATTCCGGACAGTCAGAGCAGAATCGTCCGGGAACCGGTCGGAGTGTGCGGGCAGATTACCCCGTGGAACTATCCGCTCCTTCAGGCTTCGTGGAAAATCGCTCCCGCTCTTGCAGCCGGAAACACAATCGTAATCAAGCCAAGTGAAATAACGCCACTCACCACTGTCAAAGTGACGGAGCTGATGGAAGAAGCCGGGTTCCCGGCTGGTGTCGTCAACCTGGTGCTCGGCGACGGGGCTACGGTCGGCAATGAGCTGGCAGAAAGCGACAGCGTCGATCTGATTTCCTTTACCGGCGGTATCGAAACCGGGAAGAAAGTGATGCAGAAGGCGAGCGGTAACATGAAGAAAATCGCTCTTGAACTCGGTGGTAAAAACCCGAACGTCGTGTTCGCCGACGCTGATTTTGAGACAGCTGTCGACCAGGCTCTGAACGCCGCGTTTTTCCACGCCGGTCAGGTCTGTTCAGCAGGAGCTCGTCTTATTGTGGAAGATTCGATCCATGATGAGTTCGTTAAGGAACTGGCGGACAGAGCAGGGCGTATCAGGCTCGGTGACGGTTTCGAAGACGATACACAGTCAGGACCCCTTATTTCCGCAGAACATCGCGGGAAAGTGGAAAGCTACGTGGAAATCGGTAAACAGGAAGGTGCGAAGATAGTTACCGGCGGAGCACGGCCGGAAGAGGATGAGCTTCAGAACGGCTTCTTCTATCTTCCGACGATTTTTACGGAATGTACATCTGATATGAGAATCGTGCAGGAAGAAATCTTCGGACCGGTACTTACGGTGGAGCGTTTCCGTTCTGAGGAAGAAGCGGTGACTCTTGCGAATGACTCCATTTACGGACTGGCAGGAGCCGTTTTCACTACAGACATCGATAAGGCGGAACGTGCAGCTGCCAAAATGCGCATGGGAACAGTATGGATCAATGATTTCCATCCGTACTTTGCTCAGGCGCCATGGGGCGGCTACAAACAGTCCGGTATCGGCCGTGAACTCGGAAAACCGGGACTTGAAGAATATACAGAAACGAAACATATATACAGAAACTTGAAACCTGAACCGATTCACTGGTTCAAATAACAGGGAGGTTATCAAAATGAGTGAAGCATACGATATTGTAATAATCGGAGCAGGAAGTGCCGGTTCGATTCTTGGGAACCGGCTGAGTGAAGATGGAACGAAAAGCGTACTTGTACTGGAAGCCGGGCGCAGTGACTATCCGTGGGATCTGCTGATCCAGATGCCGGCGGCTTTACCGTTTCCGGCAGGGAAATCCCTCTATGACTGGAAATATGAATCGGATCCGGAACCATACATGAATGGACGCAGAATCAAGCATGCCCGTGGTAAAGTGTTAGGCGGTTCCAGTTCCATAAACGGAATGATTTACCAGCGCGGTAACCCTAAAGACTATGAGCGCTGGGGAGCGGACGAAGGGATGGATACGTGGGACTTCGCCCATTGCCTCCCTTATTTCAAACGGCTGGAGAATACAATCGATTCCGATAAGAGTGATGAATACCGTGGTCATGACGGCCCGGTTAAACTGACACGCGGACCTGCGACGAGTCCGTTATTCCAGGCTTTTTTCGAAGCTGCTTCAGAGGCGGGGCATGCGAGAACTCCGGATGTGAACGGATTCCGTCAGGAAGGTTTCGGTCCGTTTGATAAGCACGTCTATAACGGGCGGCGGATGTCCACCTCCCGCGCTTACCTTCGTCCTGCAATGCGCAGGAAGAATCTCACGGTCCGGACCCTTTCTTTCGTTCAGCACATCGATATTGAAAATGGAAAAGCACGGGGACTTACTTATAAGCGGAACGGGAAAGAACACTACGTATCCGCTGGAGAAGTCATACTTTCAGGCGGGGCGATCAACACTCCTCAGCTGCTTCAGCTTTCCGGAGTCGGCGATCCTGAACATCTCCGTTCCGTCGGCGTTCAGCCGAAAGTGAATCTTCCGGGAGTGGGTGAGAACCTGCAGGATCACCTGGAAGTCTATATTCAGCACGGCTGCCCGCTGCCGGTTTCCGAGCAGCCGAGTCTCAAACTGAAAAACATGCCGTGGATCGGTCTGCAGTGGCTGCTGAAACGTCAAGGACCTGCTGCGACGAACCATTTCGAAGGCGGAGGGTTCGTACGGTCGAACGAAGACGTGGAGTATCCGAACCTTATGTATCACTTCCTTCCGGTCGCCGTCCGGTACGACGGTGAAAAAGCACCGGTGGAACATGGTTTTCAGGTACACATCGGACCGATGTATTCGGATGCCCGCGGTTCCCTGAAAATACAGTCCAACGATCCAAAAGCGCATCCAAGCATGATTTATAACTACCTTTCCACTGAACAGGACAGACGTGAATGGGTGGAAGCAGTACGCGTCACGCGTGAAATTATGAACCAGCCTGCCATGAAACCTTACAATAGCGGAGAGATTTCGCCGGGACCGTCGGTACAGACGGAAGAAGAAATTCTGAACTGGGTGGCGGAAGACGCAGAAACGGCTCTGCATCCAAGTTGTACAGCGAAAATGGGAGCGGAATCCGATCCTATGGCCGTCGTCGATCCGGAAACGATGAAGGTTCACGGACTCGACAACCTCCGGGTGGTCGATGCTTCCGCTATGCCGTACGTAACGAATGGAAATATTCATGCTCCGGTACTGATGCTCGCCGAGAAGGCTGCAGACATCATCCGCGGCAAAAAACCGCTTGAGCCCGAGTATGTAGACTATTATAAGCACGGCGTACATCCGGCAGATGCAGGAACAGTTAAAGTTTAACCAGAAAAGAAATAAGGAAATTACTAAAATCAGGGGCTACTTTACAGGTCCCTGATTTTAATTTGTGTTATATTTTAGTTAATATTAAATACTTTAAATGAAATAAAAGGAGTGGTTCCCGGTGGAAAAGGATTCGGAAGCACTGATTGAGGAAGCGGAAGGGGCCGTCGTCGATTCCATTGCCGAAACGATGGACCTGTACGGTATCACCCCGTCAACGGGCCGGCTGTTTGCACGGATGTATTTTAAACATCAGCCTATGACTTTGGACGATATGAAGGATGATCTCGGAATGAGTAAGCCGAGTATGAGCATAGCCGTCCGTAATCTTCAGGAAGTGAGCATCGTAAAGAAAGTCTGGCAGAAAGGCTCCCGTAAGGACGCTTTTACGGCTGAGAAGAACTTTTTTAAATATTTTTCTCATTTTTTTGGCAACAAGTGGGAAAGAGAAGCGAAATTGAATTTATCCGCAATCGAATATGCAGAAGAGAAGCTTCAGGAAGTCATCGATGACGAAAGTACGGAAGAAGAACTGAAGGAGAGGGCGCGCAAAGACTACAATCAGCTCGAAGAATACCGTAAGTATTGTAAGTGGCTGGAACGTCTTGCAGATTCCATAGAATCCGGAGAGATTTTCGAATTTCTTCCTATAGAGGAAGAAAAATAACCGGGAAGAAACACCTGTAGGAACAGGTGTTTTTTTGTTTTGTGTAACCGTGAAGGCGGAAGAGGAGGTAAGGTTTTCGGGAGGAAGAGTTAATGTTATGATGTTATTAGAAAGTTCAATTAATATGCACGAATTAGGTCTAAAGTCATGATTTGTTACAATGTTGAATTTTAATAATAAATGTTCGTAATTATGAATGTATTATCTGTTATTTAGGGTATGGTTACATTAACAGCGTAATACCTGTTACGAATTCAGGAGGATTGTTCATTTTGAGTTACAAGGTACGAGCGATGACGTGTATTCAATGCCAGACTGATTTCGAGGAAACAGTTATAGACAGAAAAATCATCCACCTCCAGTGTCCCTACTGCAGAGTAGAAGAATCTGCCGGTAACAGCAGCCGGTAAGTATCAGGTAAAAGGACGGGAGGAAGGTGATCCTGGGTGAATAGTACAAACGAGAAAAAGTTCAAACAGCTGTATGATCAGGAACTTTTCAACCTGCAGAACACGGAAGAAAAGATTTTTGCCACTATTATCAAGGAAGAAGAGTATTATTTCGCAGCCGTATGTAACAGCAAACAGTCCGAAGCTTACAGACGGATAGAAAACATTGCTGAGATTCTGTCAGGAGAGAAAGACCCGCAGGAACGGTAGTGCACCCCGGAAGTTAGAGTAAAAAATCTAACTTCCGGGGTGTTTTTATGTCCAAGTATAGTAAAGCATTTAAGGTAAAGGTGGTAAGGG
>NZ_FTOK01000014.1:0-38953 GCF_900156705.1 Salimicrobium salexigens
GATCAAACTCTCCATAAAAGAGATTGATTAGCTCAATCATAATTCGTTCAAAAAATTGACGCATGGCATAAAACATTGTTCAGTTTTCAAAGATCCATTACAGCGTCGTCTCAAAACAGCGACTTAATTAATATATCATGCTGAAGGTTTCCCGTCAACAACTTTATATATTTTTTTGTTTCGCATCGTCTGCCGTTCCCGGCTTTCTTAATGCGACAAATAATAATTTATCACGATTCAGAATCAGGTGCAATAGTTGTTTAATTAAAAGTTTTTTCTGAAAAACATTTGCAGGTATTTTAAGTAATAATAGAAAAACCGCCCCTCTGAAGGACGGTTTTTTTATAATCTTCACTTTTGCTTCATTTGTGGGAATAACAGAACATCACGAATAGAAGAAGAATTTGTCAAAAGCATTACGAGACGATCGACTCCTATGCCGAGACCGCCTGTCGGCGGCATCCCGTATTCCAGAGATTCGAGGAAATCTTCATCCATAAGGTGAGCTTCATCATTCCCGGCTTCTCTTTCCTCCACCTGGGCTTCAAACCTCTTCCGCTGATCTATCGGGTCATTCAGCTCGGAAAATGCGTTAGCGTGTTCCCTGCCGACGATGAACAGTTCGAAACGATCCGTAAAGCGTTTATCGTCCGGGTTCTGTTTTGCAAGTGGAGAAATTTCTACAGGATGACCGTATATGAAAGTAGGCTGAATAAGCTTCTCTTCGACTTTCTGTTCGAAGAATTCATTCATAATATGTCCGAATGTCATGTTTTTATCGATCTCCACTCCGTGTTTTTCAGCTAACTGACGGGCTTCATCATCCGACATCTCTTTCCGGAAATCTACACCTGTCTCTTCTTTGATGGCGTCCGCCATATGCAGTCGTGTCCATTTCGGTTCAAGGTCGATTTCCTGTTCCCCGTAAGCTATTTTACTTGTATTAAGAACGTCTTTTGCAATATGAGCTATCAGTTCTTCCGTGAGATCCATAATATCGTGGTAATCTCCGAAAGCTTCATACAGCTCAAGCATTGTGAACTCGGGGTTATGGCGTGTGGATACTCCTTCATTACGGAAGACGCGTCCGATTTCGTAAACTTTTTCCAGGCCGCCCACGATAAGGCGCTTCAAGTGAAGTTCAATGGCGATCCTCATATATAGCTCCGTATCAAGAGCATTGTGGTGAGTTACGAACGGACGTGCTGCCGCTCCGCCAGGAATACCGTGCATCATAGGTGTCTCTACTTCGAGGAAGCCGAGACCATCGAGATAACGGCGCATCGACTGGATGATTTTACTCCGGGTAATAAACGTTTCTTTACTCGAAGGATTCGTAATAAGATCCAGGTAGCGCTGACGATAACGCTGTTCCACATCTTTCAGACCATGGAACTTCTCCGGGAGGGGACGCAAGGATTTCGTCAGCATATGGAACTTCTGTGCTTTGACGGATAGTTCGCCGACGTTCGTTTTGAACATAACACCCTCCACCCCGACGATATCTCCCATGTCCGCCGATTTGAAAAGCTCATAATTCTCTTCTCCGATTTCATCTTTCCGGACATAAAGCTGAATCTGACCACTTAAGTCCTGGATGTGAGCGAAACCCGTTTTCCCCTTGCCGCGTTTTGTCATAATTCTCCCCGCAACGACAGCCGGCACCTGTTTCTCTTCAAGCTCCTCTTTCGTAACCTCTTCATATGACTCGTGCAGATCCTGAGCTAAATGCGTACGCTCGAACTTGTCTCCAAAAGGGTCGATCCCCTGTTCTCTATAGCTGTTCATTTTGTCGAGACGTACCTGCATATATTCATTCAT
Organism: Salimicrobium salexigens; assembly: GCF_900156705.1. Classification (NCBI taxonomy): domain Bacteria; kingdom Bacillati; phylum Bacillota; class Bacilli; order Caryophanales; family Bacillaceae; genus Salimicrobium; species Salimicrobium salexigens. The sequence continues at coordinate 1,822 of NZ_FTOK01000014.1, forward strand.
CTCATCAGCCATGTTTCTCACTCCGTTCTATGTTTGATTTCACCGCTTCAAAATAGAATACTGCCAGCAAATCACACACTGGCAGTATCATACTATTGAATAGTATAGAAAAGACCATCCCGGGTGTCAACGGTTTGAGCGCTTTTCACCGGGCTGTACTAAAGCCTGCAGTCCACCTTTCTCACTGCCTTCCACTCTTGTTCCGATAATCTTTCCACCAGCTCCTCTACGCTTTTCCCGTCATTGGGGATGATGAGCTTTTTTTCGACATCCGCCAGAGGGATGAGGGCAAAAGCCCGCTCATGCAGATGAGGGTGCGGCAAAACGAGACGATCGGTGTTGATTTCTTTCCGGTTGAAAGCCAGTATATCAAGGTCTATCGTCCTTGGGCCCCACTTCACAAGACGTTCTCTTCCAAGCTCCAGCTCAATATTCTGGCACACATCAAGAAGCTCCAGCGGTTCAAGGGAAGTGCTGAGCATAATTACCATGTTAAGAAAATCTTCCTGTTCCACGTACCCGACCGGATCCGTCTCGTAAAGTGCAGAGAACCGCTCCACCTTTACAGAAGGGTGCTCCCCGAGAAGGCGGATCGCTTCCTGAAAATATGTTTTCCGCGGGTCAATGTTTGAACCCAGGGCTACGTAAGCTGTATTCATCAGTCACGACTCCGGTATATCTCAATGGACACCGAATCATAATGTCCCGGAATCGGAGGATGCAGTTTGTTCACTCTCACCTGGCAGGCTTCAAGCATCGCGAACTCTGCAAACAGTTTGTCGGCTATTTCCTCGGCTACAGTTTCAACAAGGTTTCTCGCAGGACCTTCCACGATTTCTTTCGTAACTTCATGTACCGCTCCGTAATCGATCGACTTCGAAACGTCGTCCGTTGATGCCGCTTCTTTCAATTCAGCTTCCAACTGCAAATCTACCGTGAAATGCTGCCCCAGTTTATTCTCCTCCGGAAAAACCCCGTGGTATCCGTAAAACTTCATGTTGTTCAAATATATTTTATCCATTCCACTCACCTCTTCCCATCATTGCGTCCATCATTTTCGTCATTCGTACGATTTCTTTCACGTCGTGCACTCTTACGATACCCACGCCCTGGGTAATGCCGTAACATACGGTCGCTCCGGTACCTTCCATACGGTCTTCGGTCTCCGTGTTCAGCACGCTGCCGATAAAACGTTTCCTGGAACTTCCGAGAAGGAGCGGGTAACCCAGATCTTTGAATTCTTTTAAGTGACGCATCGCCACCATGTTATCCTGCATCGTCTTCGCAAAACCGATGCCCGGGTCCAGAATAATATCCGCTTCCGGTACCCCTCTGCCCCGTGCGATTTCCACACTCTCCAGAAGATCCGCTTTCATATCTTCAATGAGAGATGAGTAGTTGCGCTCCTCCCGGTTGTGCATAAGGATAATCGGTACCCCGCAGGCAGCAGCAACTTCGGCAATACGAGGATCACGCTTCGCTCCCCAGACATCGTTGATAATATCGGCACCTGCTTCGATCGCCTGCCTGGCCACCTCCGCTTTGTACGTATCAATAGAAATAGGGACGGTGATCTCTTTTCGTACTTCACGTATTATCGGAACAATCCTTTCAATCTCTTCCTGTTCCGAAACAGGCTCATGTCCCGGTCTTGTCGACTCCCCGCCGATATCTATAATGGAAGCACCATCTGACACCATTTGTACCGCATGTTCTACGGCATGGGAAACATCATTGAAACGGCCCCCGTCCGAAAAGGAATCGGGAGTGGCATTCAGAATACCCATCACCAGGGTCTCTTCATCCAAGTCATACGTTCGTCGTCCAATCCGTATGTTATTCATTTTCACCCACCTGACTTTTGTCGTTTTCTATACCGATAATAACCGATTCTTTTCAAAAATAAAACTGCACCCTTTTAAGGATGCAGTTACATTATTCGTCATCGAACTGATACAGCGGTGTCGAAAGGTAACGTTCTCCGTTACTTGGAATGATTGCAAGTACTTTCTTCCCTTTTCCTAGCCGTTTCGCCACTTGTTTGGCTGCATAAATAGCGGCCCCGGAGGAAATTCCCCCCAGTACACCATCTTTACGCGCTGCTGCTCGCGCTTCTTCAAATGACTGATCCGTCGTCACCTGGATAACTTCGGAATATATATCCGTATCGAGAATGGACGGGATAAAACCGGCTCCGAGTCCCTGGATTTTGTGAGGACCCGGCTCTCCCCCGGAGAGGATAGGGCTGTCTTCCGGTTCGACAGCTACTATTTCGATATCTTTGTATTTCTCTTTCAACACTCGGCCCGCACCTGAAATAGTACCTCCTGTACCGATTCCTGCAACGAACGCGTCCAGTTCTTCACCCATCTGTTCCACTATTTCAGGTCCTGTCGTGTTTGCGTGCACTTCCACGTTTGCCTGGTTATCAAATTGCTGAGGCATAAAATACCCGTGGCTTTCACTAAGTTCAGAAGCTTTTCTTATAGCTCCCTTCATTCCTTCTGCGCCGGGGGTAAGTATAAGTTCTGCCCCATAGGCTCTCAGGAGGTTCCGCCGTTCCTGGCTCATCGTATCAGGCATGACAAGTTTCGTCTTATACCCTTTCGCAGCCGCGATCATCGCAATACCAATACCAGTGTTTCCACTCGTAGGTTCGACAATCACGTCCCCGTCTTTCAGGTTACCTTCCTGTTCGGCCGCCTCGATCATGGCGAGCGCTATCCTGTCTTTGACCGAACTTCCGGGGTTCATATATTCCAGTTTAAGATAAATATCGGCATGGCCTTCTTCAGCGCTGCCGTTCAGCTTAACTACAGGGGTTTTTCCAACGAGCTCCGTAATGTCATTAGCTATCCTCATTCGACCACTCCTAATTCCTAGCATTTTAATAGGGTTTGATACTAATATAAAGAAAAACAGGGAAAATGTCAATTACAACGAAAAGCGTAAGCAGGAGGCTTACTTTTCGGGTGACTTCTCCCGAAAATAAGTGTACTGCTTAGGACATGAGCTTCTGGGTGGTGCAGCTAGCCAAGAAAAGCGGAACCACCCGGTTAGAAGTTCCGGGCATAAGCCGGAGGTTCGCTTTTCAGGCGTACTATCCTGAAAAAGAAGCTACAGCTTGGACCGTGGGCTTCTGGGTGGTGCAGCTAGCCAAGAAAAGCGGAACCACCCGGTTAGAAGTTCCCGAAATAAAAAACGGACCGGCTTCTGCCGGTCTGTAGTCGTACTTATATCTTTTTAAGAAGTGGACTGAAGACTTTTCAGATCCTGCTCATCAAGCTGGTACACTTCGTTGCAGAAATGGCAAGTAGCTTCCGCGCCTCCATCTTCTTCTATCATACGGTCGATTTCTTCGTCTCCGAGACTGGCGATGGCTGTCTCGATTCTTTCTCTGGAACAATGGCATTCGAAAGCCACAGGCAGGGAATCAAGAACCTTCACATTTTCCGTACCGAGAATGGTGTTCAGAACTTCTTCCGGAGTTTTACCTTCGTTAACCAGTGTGGACACCGACTTCATTTCAGTAAGTCTCCGTTCGATCTCACTGATCGTCTCCTCCGAAGCTCCGGGCATCATCTGAATGATAAAACCTCCCGAAGCACTGATCGTATAATCGGTATCCACCAGTACACCGGCCCCTACAGCCGAAGGAACCTGTTCGGAATTGGTGAAGTAATACGTGAAGTCTTCAGCTATTTCCCCGGAAATAATCGGCACTTGACCTGTGAAGTAATCCTTCAGACCAAGATCTTTGACTACGCTGATCGAACCGCTGTCTCCTACAGCTCTGGCCACGTCGAGCTTTCCATGCTCATTGGAATCGAAGTCCACGTGAGGGTTTTGAATGTACCCGCGCACATTCCCTGTAGATGCAGCGTCCACAATAATCGCTCCGGCCGGACCGTTACCTTCGACCTTAATCGTCATTTTGTCGTCGCCTTTCATCATCGCTCCCATCATGGAACCGATGGTAAGCGTACGGCCGAGCGCTGCCGATGTAGTAGCCCATGCATCGTGACGGCGTCTCGCCTCTTCCACCATGTCCGTAGACTGTATAGCATACGCACGTACCTGACCTTCAAAAGCCGTTGCCCGAATTAAATGATCTTTCATGTTGTACCTCCTTGAAATATATCCTTATCCTTATTTCTCTGGTAAATGACGTTCAATCCTTTTAAAGTCAAAAACGGATCGACGTGTTCTACCGTCCGTGATTCATTCGCAATCAGATCAGCCAGCCCTCCCGTAGCAATAACGGAAGGGGCCTCCCCGTTCGCTTCCTTCATCCTGCGTACGACTTCGTCCACCTGTCCTACATACCCGTAGAAAACACCGGACTGCATCGCTTCCACCGTTGACTGACCTACGACTTCCCCCGGCTGTTTGATTTCTATTTTAGGAAGCTTCGCCGCTTTTGCGTACAGGGCTTCCATGGAAATATTGATACCCGGCGCAATCGCTCCTCCGGCATACCGGTTTTCTCCGTCGATGTAACAGTACGTGGTAGCCGTACCAAAATCGATGATGATGGCCGGAGTCTTATAATCATGGATGGCTCCGACAGCGTTCACGATCCGGTCCGCCCCGATTTCAGCAGGGTTCGGGTAAGCCATGTCCAATCCTTCTTCCACTTCTTCCGTCCCGATAACGATGGGCTTACGGTGAAAGTATTTCTCTGCCACCCGTTCAAGCGAGTGCATAATAGGAGGGACCACGGAAGAAATAGTGACACCCTTAATATCCGAAAACGACAGACCTTCATAAGCAAACAGTGACTGGATGAGCATCCCGTATTCATCTTCCGTTTTGTGACGATCGGTCTTGATCCGCCAATGATATTTTAATACATCTTCCTTAAAAACACCTAACACCGTGTTTGTGTTCCCTACGTCGAGTACAAAATTCATAGAAACAGCCCCCATACCTTCGTATCGTACTTCATCTGGATTTATAATATCATAATTTCTCACCCGTTGCCGAAAGAAGGGAGCTGTACCGCAATGGCACAGCTCCCCCGAAACTCCCAACATTTATTAACGCTTATCTTCCTCGTCTGTCTGAGTCCGATCAGCATTATCATCTGTTTTTTCTGTTTCTTCTTCCGTCTCTTCAGAAGAGGCATTTTCCTTATCTGCAGATGGCGCACTGGATTTCAATTCGTCACTTTCTTCCAGGGAAGAAGATTCGTGAATAGTAGAGTTGTTCTTTTGAGCCAGCTCTTCCAGTTCTTCTTCCGTAGGCATACGGCCTTCCTCAAACAGGTACTTGATTTCTGTAGCATCGAGCGTTTCTACTTCGAGAAGCGTCTGAGCCATCAGTTCAAGCTTATCTTTATGCTCTGTGAGGATCTGCTTGGCACGATCATAACAGTAATTGATGAAGTTCTGAACTTCTCTGTCAATTTCAAAAGCAATTTGATCACTGTAGTTCTGTTCGTTCTGAATGTCCCGGCCGAGGAATACCTGGCCGCCCTGACTGGAACCGAACTGGAGCGGTCCGAGTTTTTCACTCATGCCGTACTCCGTGACCATGCTGCGGGCAATGCTCGTAGCACGCTGGAAGTCGTTATGGGCGCCGGTACTGACTTCACCGAACATAACCTCTTCTGCTACCCGGCCACCGAGCAGCCCGGTGATTTTATCGAAGAGTTCCGGTTTAGTCATGAAGTAGCGGTCCTCTCTCGGAAGCATTACGGCATAACCGCCGGCCTGACCACGCGGAACAATTGTAACTTTGTGGACCATGTCCGCATCATCCAGCACCATACCGATAACAGTGTGACCACTTTCGTGGTGAGCAACGATATCGCGTTCTTTTTTCGAGATGACCCGGCTCTTCTTGGCAGGACCTGCGATTACGCGGTCGATCGCTTCATCGATATCCGCCATTTCAATTTTATCTTTATCCGTTCGTGCCGCTACAAGAGCTGCCTCGTTAAGGAGGTTTTCAAGATCGGCACCGGAGAACCCTGGTGTACGAAGAGCGATCGTCTTCAGATCCACATCCGTACCAAGTGGTTTCTCCCGAACGTGTACTGCAAGTACAGCTTCACGACCTTTTACATCCGGACGGTTAACCGTGATCTGACGGTCAAAACGTCCTGGACGAAGCAGGGCAGGGTCAAGGATATCCGGACGGTTGGTAGCTGCAATCATGATGATTCCTTCGTTGGCTCCGAACCCGTCCATTTCCACAAGCAGCTGGTTCAAGGTCTGCTCACGCTCATCGTGACCACCGCCCAGACCGGCGCCACGCTGACGTCCTACTGCGTCCATCTCATCAATAAAGATGATACAAGGAGCATTCTTCTTCGCATTTTCAAAAAGGTCACGGACACGTGATGCACCGACACCGACAAACATTTCAACGAAGTCGGAACCACTGATGGAGAAGAAAGGTACACCTGCTTCTCCGGCTACGGCACGGGCAAGTAGTGTCTTACCTGTACCAGGAGGCCCCATGAGGAGCACCCCTTTTGGAATACGGGCACCGACCTGGGCGAATTTACGCGGATCTTTAAGGAAATCGACGACTTCCACAAGCTCCTGTTTCTCTTCATCAGCACCTGCGACGTCTTTAAAGCGGACTTTCTGCTTATCGTCGCTGTACATTTTCGCCTTACTTTTACCCATGTTCATAACCTTGCCGCCGCCGCCCTGAGACTGATTCAGCAGGAAGAAGAACAGAATGAAGATAATAACAAAAGGAATGATTCCTGTAAGGAACGTTACCCATGCACTAGGCTCTTCTTCTTCTTCCACGTTCAGTATGCTCTGGCCGGTCGCTGTTTCTGTCACCTGGGAAATGAACTGTTCGTTCGCAGGGAGATGTACACTGAAGGAGTTGTCTTCTCCTTCCCCTTCCAGCTGACCTTTAGCAACATATACGTTGTTGACAGGCTGTAAGGTTAATTCCTGTATTTCACCATTATCAAGTCTATCTAAAAACTGGTTCACAGAAAGTGTTTCCTGTGGCTCACCTTGACCTCGGAACAGGCTTAATATGCCAATTACAACGAGGAAGATAAGTAAGTAAAAAATTGTATTTCTGAATATCCGATTCATTGCCTACCTCCTCCTGTGAGAGAAAACTATAGTAAATAGTATCACATTAAATTCTTTTCCTACAAATAATTACTACTGAAAGTCAGTCGTTTTTCCCACTGTATATTTCCGGTTTCAAAACACCGATGTACGGCAGGTTTCTGTATTTTTCGTTGTAATCCAGTCCGTACCCTACCACAAACTCATCCGGGACTTCAAAACCGACAGTGTCCGCTTTGATCTGAGCATACCGTCCCGCAGGCTTGTCGAGCAGCGTCACGATTTTTATGGAGTTCGCTTTCCTGTATTTAAACAGGTCCACCAGATAGTTGAGGGTGCGGCCACTGTCAATGATATCTTCTATGATAAGAAGGTCCCGGCCTTCCACCTGCGTATCGAGGTCTTTCTCGATTTTGACTTCTCCTGTGGAACGCATACCTGCGTAACTGGACACGTCCATAAAGTCCATTTCCAGATGGATATCCATGCGCTTCACAAGGTCGGACATGAAAGGCATAGCTCCTTTCAGTACGCAAATCGCCAATGGGAAGCGATTTTCATATTCACGGGAAAGTTCCCCGCCTATTTCACTGCATTTGTTCTGTATTTCCTCTTCGGAAATCAAAATACGTTCTATTTCGTTATGCATCCTCGTTCCTCCTACCAGCTCTGTTGTAAGTCACTCGGATCAGGGAACCCGTAGTCTGTTCCACTGCCGCTTTTTTTATTCCGGGAATCCATAGAACAGTACCATCACTGTCTGTAACGACCGGCCAATCTTCCCTTTCTCTCAAGGGAACTTTGCAATCGATGAAAATGTCTTTTATCTTTTTCGTCCCCTTCATTCCTGCAGGCTTCATCCGATCTCCATCCCGGCGGGTTCTGACAATCAGAGGGAAACTCACGTGAGATTCATCACATATAAATTCGTTCGGAGATACCTCTTCCGCTCCGGTTACGAAGTCGGCTGCCAGTCCGTCTCCTCCGGGAAGAAGAACGGATTCACCGGGCTGGAGCTCCAGCCGATAGGAGGCAGGCTCCGGGTCTTCAAATGTGAACAGAATCTTGTCGTATTCTCTGATAATATGAAGGTCTTTCGGAAAATTCAGGGTACTGTTTGCCCGATCACCATCCATTAACCGTAAAAACAAATCTTCATGCACATAAGTGATATTTTCTGTCTGTCCATTGTACAGATAGTTCAATATTAGATGAAAGGCTCTTCTTTGTAAAGCAATCGGATAACGTTGCAGAGAACTTATGGAAGCTTCCGCTCTGCCTTCGGAAAAGGAGAGCTCCTCCATGATTTCAGAAGCTTTTTCCAGAAGAAACGTTTCGTCTTCCATCTTTCTTTCACTGTAGGCCTGAATGTGGGTATGAAGTTTCGGGTTCTGTTCTTTCAAAAAAGGGATAAGCCGATGGCGAAAGGCGTTTCTCGTATATGCCGTTTCCTCGTTGGAAGGGTCATATCGCGGTGTTAGTCCTGCGTCCCTGCAGTAGCGTTCCAGTTCTTCTTTCGTCATCTCCAGCAGCGGCCGAATAATCTGTCCGCCGGCGAATTTTCTCGTAACCGGCATGCCTGTTACTCCGGAGGGGCTCGCGCCACGGGTCAGCTGCATGAACAGCGTCTCCACCTGATCGTCTCCGTGGTGGCCGAGGGCCAGACTGTCTGCTTCATATGTATACATCACTTCCGCAAGTGCTTTATAGCGAAGAATGCGGGCCGCTTCCTGGGTCCCCATACTGTTCTTTTTCATGTAGCTGCCGACGTCCAGGGTGATCTTCTCCACGGGAAGGCGGAGACGTTCGCATATTTCCGCTACGTAAGCCACGTCTTCCCGGGACTCCTCTCCTCTGAGACCATGATCGATGGAAGCCGGGATTACCGTCAGTGACAGAGATTGTTTCAACTCAGAAAGGTAGTGCAGCAGTGCAAGAGAGTCCGGACCTCCGGAGATTGCGGCGACTATCGTATCTCCTTCTTTGATAAGTCCGTGCCTTTGTACGAAAGTATCTACCTTCTTCATATCTTCATCCCCCATCTGTCGCCCTTTTATGTTATCACTGGACGTTATTCCGCACAAGAAAAGCGGGGAGTTCCCGAGAAAAAAATCCCTCGCTCCAGTTCAATATTTAGTCACTTTCCTTTTCCCGGGAAAAGGAAGACATTCGCGGTGAAAAAACATCCCATACCCGTTGACAGTCTTTTCAGGATTGTGTATTATAATCCTTGTGCTTAAAACAACGGCGGCGTAGCTCAGCTGGCTAGAGCGTACGGTTCATACCCGTGAGGTCGTGGGTTCGATTCCCTCCGCCGCCATTTGCGGCCCGTTGGTCAAGCGGTTAAGACACCGCCCTTTCACGGCGGTAACACGGGTTCGAGTCCCGTACGGGTCATACTACAAACCGTCTTCCATACCGGAAGACGGTTTTTTTGTTGCATAAAAAAAGAGCGGAGTCAGGAGCTATACCTGGTTTTCCGCTCTTTTTGATTTAATTTGAGATTGAGCCTCTTTTTCTGCAACATTCATCGATTGTTATAGACAGCAAGCTACCCTCTCTTAGAGCCGCGGCCTCCGCGTTTCGATTCTGTATGCTTTTTCAGTGACGTCAAACGCTCATCACTATCTTTCATGAAGCGGTTCATCTTTTGTTCAAAAGATTCTTCCGGCTTCCGGGGCTTTTGAGGCTGTGTACGTTTCGGTGTTTCTTTCGCCTTTTTAATGGAGAGGCCTATCTTGCCATCGTCTCCTACGTTGATGACTTTCACCTGCACTTCATCCCCACGACTTAAATGTTCGTTGATATCCTTCACATAGTTGTCGGCGACTTCACTGATGTGAACAAGACCGGTCTGACCCTCCGGAAGCTCCACAAACGCTCCAAAATTAGTGATACCAGTAACCTTACCCTGTAACTTGCTGCCTACTTCAATGGCCATAAAAAAAATGCTCCTCCTTAAAATTTCGATAAAAGAATTTCCTATCTTATTATATATATGCTTTTAAAAAAGTGTCAATATGAAGGTTCTTCATTGGGAATTTTAAAGATAATTTCTCCTTCTTTAGAGAAGAAGTAATTACTTCTGGCAATCTCGAGAACGTATTCTTCCTGCTGGAGGAGTTCTTTCTCTTCCTTAAGGTCCGCTTCTTTGTCTTCCAGACTGGCCATCTCTTCCTGCAATTGTTCATACTCCGCTTCTTTTTCAGCGTATACCATACGTTGTTGGACATGATAAACAGCAAGTGAGCTCGTTATAATTAGCATGAGCAAACCAAATAAAGCCAAACGGCGGAACAATCGCTTCTTTTTTCTTCTTTGCCGCTCTACATGTGCTTCATACTGATCCATGTATGTAGAGTCCAACCGTGTAACCGATTTCTTTTCACTCATTGTTTAACAGGCCTCCTTACACTCATTATACATGTTTTTGTTGAAATGTAACCTATAAATCCCGTGAATTTTCTACTATTTTTTCACATTTCCGCTAAAAAAGCCGATATTTTTCCATTCCTCTGTCATCGATGAAATCAATCCTTGTTGATCGCTTCTTCGTTTTTGATTTCATAAAGGTCGGCAGCTTCGTCTTTACGTACAGTCTCTTTCAGTTCTTTCACTTCGATAGTCAAAAGTTTCTGCCCGAACTGGATATACAGTTCGTCCCCGACTTTCAGTTTGCTCGCAGCCTTTCCGGGCTGACCGTTGATTTTAATTCTGCCCTGATCGGCTACTTCTTTAGCCAGGGTTCTCCGTTTAATCAGACGGGCGTTTTTCAAAAATTTATCAAGTCTCATTCCGTAGTCCTCTCCTTCTCTTTAGCTTTCTGCCACCAATCTTCCAACTGTTCAAGAGACATTTCTTCCAGCTTTTCATTCCCAAGTTCCGCTTCTTTTTCAAGAAAAGCGAAGCGTCTGCGGAATTTTCTGTTCGTCTCCTGGAGCGCAAGTTCTGCATCAATCCGGTCGTGTCTTGCGAGGTTTGCAATGGTGAAAAGGAAGTCGCCCAGTTCCTTCTCCCGTTCGCGCTGCGAATCAGCCGACGTATACTCCTCCCACTCTTCTCTCATTTTATCAAGAACCATAGATTTGTCATCCCAGTCGAAACCGACTTTGGACGCTTTCTTCTGAAGATCGATCGCCTGAAGAAGAGCCGGAGCGTGTGTCACCACTCCGTCGAGAAGCGAATCACGTCGAGCGTTTTGGGATTCCTCCTGCTTGATGGCTTCCCAGTTACGGCTGATTTCCTCTTCATTCATATCCGCTTCACCGAATACGTGCGGATGGCGTCTGATCATTTTCTCCGTCACTGCCCGGATGACGTCGTCAACTGTGAAGTACCCTTCATCCTCGCCGATCTGACTGTGAAGCATCACCTGCAGCAGCACATCGCCCAGCTCATCTGCCAGGTGTTCCTCATCCTCTTCGTCGATGGCTTCAATAACCTCATAAGCTTCTTCAATAAGATATTTTTTCAGGGAGGTGTGGGTCTGTTTCCGGTCCCACGGGCACCCGCCGGGACCCCGGAGACGGCGGATAACGGAGCGCAGCTCCTGGAACTGATGACTCAGCATCTCCCGGGAGGCTGGCGGAACGTAGACACTTGTGAGGTTGTCCACCTCCACGGTACGGTCGAGATCAGCGAGTTCCACGGTTTCCACACGTTCCCTGTCACTTCCGGCTGCCGTTACGATCGTCACCGGATAGTCCGCCGGAAGGTCTTCAAGTAAAGCAAGTTTCACTTCGGAAGCAATCATTGCATCGTACACCTGACAGAACAGAGTATGCTGCCGGTACGTCAGTTCTTCCCTTTCAAAGCCGGTGGCGTCCATGAACTGAAGTCCTTCCACCGGGTCGATTTTAAGAGTGCGGAAAGTATCATCGAGGAAACTCTGTCCTCCTTCGACTTCCACCTCGAGCTCCCCGTTATCCAGAAGAAGCCGGACCGTCTTCTCTGCGACCATCGGATGACCAGGCACCGTGTAGTAGATGTCCCGGTGCCGGGCTTTTTCGATCAGCTCCTCCGTAATTGTCCCATAAACGTTTGCAAAGGAATCGAAACGTTCATAAACATCATCAAAACTTATAAACCGGACGCCTTCCGCCTGCAAATCACGTACAGCCGGATGATCAAGCGTCCGGGTGAACACACTATTCTCTTCGGATACCAGTTTCCGGTATGTGCCCACCGGGAGCTGGGAGAGGCCCCCCGCTCCGAGTCCGATAATTCGTATTTTCCCCATACTATCCGTTCTCCTTTATGAACCATTTTCTAAACTGTTCCGGCAAAGTCTCCGCAGGCAGGACCCTGAACTGCCGGAGAAGCAGAGCATACACGACAGCCCCGCCGCCGGAAGCTGCAAGCACCCAGGGAAGAAGCGGAAGCCTGTCTTCCGGAGTATAAAGCCACTTTAACGCCAGTACGAAAATACTCATACCGGCAAGCGCAGGTATTATACGGACCCACTTCCACGTAAACAGTCTGCTGTTCAACTTCTTTTTCAGTAAAAAAATATTACCGGAAGCGGCGGTACCCACGGCTGCAACGGAGGCGACCGCCGCACCGTAAGCCCCGAACTCCGGAATTAATACTATATTCAAGCCCGCTTTCACTATTAAGCCGGCGCCGATCAAAGCGGCTGTCCACACAGCGTAACCCAGCCCCTGCAGGGCAGAAGCGGCCGTCAGGGCAAGCGACACCATAATCACCATCACCATCTGCACCCGGAGTACCCCGGTACCGGACTCGTCCTGGAAAAACAACCTGTTTATTTCCGGAAACAGAAGCAGCAGCCCGACACTCGCGGCGGTACTGATAACCAGAGTGAGCGCCATTGCCTGACGGACCGGTTCCACGGATTGTTCCGAGCGCACGATGGTCGGCAATATGGATAATGCGAGCGAAGAGGCGAGAACAGTAACGAGCTGGATAAGCGGCTGAGCCCTGTCGTAGATTCCCTTCCATTCCCTCGCTTCCGTTACAGAAATACCGTGGTCCTGGAGGAGGAGAGGGACGAACGTAAAGGCGTCGGTCAGCTGCAAAAGCAGAAGCATCATGTAATTCACGCTGATCAGCACGCTGTAGAACAGCACCTGTTTTACGTAATGAAGAGAAGAAACGGCACCAGGCGACTGCTCCTGTAACTCTCTCTTCTTCCATTTCACAAAAAGATAACCTGTCGCCGCGACCATGCCCGTTATAACCGCCGCAGCGGTCCCGGTTCCGATAAAATAAACGCTTCCGGTCACGTAGACGATGGTGCTTACAATCAGAATGCCCGCCACCCGTAAAAATTGTTCCAGGATCTGGGATACAGCAGGGGTCTTCATATCCTCTTCTCCCTGAAACGCGCCCCGCAACAGTGCGAGAAACGGGACGAAAAGAAAGACGAGGAACGATGCCTTAAGAGAACTTATTAGATTCCGGTCGTCCATCAGCCCGGCGAGGGATGCGGCACTTACAAAGCCTGCACCCGCAAGCAGCCAGAAAAACACCGAGAGGCAGAGGAAGACCGGTAAATAGAACGAAGCTGCCGTAAGCTTCCTGTTCTCGGCCACCACACGGGAGACCGCCGCCGGCACCCCCTGGAGCGCAAAAATTATTCCTATCCCGACAATTGGATATATTTGCTGATATACATAAAAACCGATATCGCCCCCCAGATTCTGCAGAGGAATACGATAACCGGCACTCAATATTTTTCCTGTAAGACCGGCCAGCATCAGCCAGGCCGTCCCTTGCAACCAACTATTTTTCATATGGAAACCTTTCAACTATAAAATGATACTCCCATTATATCACAGTGCCGCTCTGGCTCTTCACCCGTAAAAACCAAAATCCCCCTGCCGCCTGTTCCTCTTTTGTTCAGGCAACGGCAGTCAGGGGGTCTTCAGCAATCACACGACATCTTCCCTCATCATAGACGGAAGCCGTCTCAGAAATTCCTCGATAAGCTCGTAGCGTCTCGGTTTTGTATTTCTGTCCAGCCGGAATCGGATCGTCAGCTGATTCTCATCTGTACCAAGCTGCACCATCCGTCCGTACTGGTTGGCCATTTCGAACAGCCGGGAACCGTCGATGCCCTGGCTCTGTTCTTTTTCCATCACCAGTTTGATCATGTGCTTCTGTTCGGTGATTTCTTCAATACGATTTTGTTTCGCCTGCTGCTTCAGTACGGAAACTGTGAACAATTTCTCCACCTGCTCCGGATAGTCTCCGAAGCGGTCGATAAGTTCATCACGAAGATCCTGGATATCCTCTTCCGATTCAATCGTCTGAAAACGTTTATACATGTCGATCTTCTGTTTCTCATCCGCGATGTAATCACCCGGAAGGTAAGCGTCGAGATCCAGCTGGAGTTCAGGCTGGAACGGCTGTATGGCCTCGGGCGTTTTCCCCTGACGCTTCGCTTCGATCGCATCCTTCAGCATCTGTGAATACATATCGAACCCGACAGAGTCGATGAACCCGTGCTGCTGGGCGCCGAGCAGGTTCCCTGCTCCCCGGATCGACAAATCACGCATGGCGATCTTGAACCCGGATCCGAGCTCCGTGAACTCTTTGATCGCTTCCAGACGTTTTTCGGCGATTTCCGTCAGCACCTTGTTTTGCTGATAGGTGAAATAAGCGTAGGCGACCCGGTTGGACCGGCCCACGCGTCCGCGAATCTGATAAAGCTGACTGAGCCCCATTCTGTCCGCATCATATACGATAAGCGTGTTCACGTTAGGGATGTCCACGCCTGTTTCAATGATTGTAGTACTTACGAGCACGTCATATTCTCCTTCCAGAAAGGCGAACATAATATTCTCAAGCTCTGTTTCGTTCATCTGCCCGTGCGCCACTGCGACCCTTGCATCCGGCACGAGCTCGGATATGTGGGAAGCCATCCGGTCAATACTGTCGACACGGTTGTAAAGGAAGAAGACCTGACCGTCCCTCGACATCTCGCGTTCCACCGCTTCCCGTATAAATACCGGGTTGTACTCGATGACGTACGTCTGAATCGGGAACCTGTTCTCCGGAGGAGTCTCGATGACGGAGAGATCCCGTACTCCGAGCATGGACATGTGCAGCGTCCGCGGTATAGGAGTAGCCGTAAGAGTCAAAACGTCCACGTCCGCTTTCAGCTGTTTAATCTTCTCCTTGTGCTTCACGCCAAAACGCTGCTCTTCATCAACGATAAGCAGGCCGAGATCTTTGAACTCGACATCTTTCGACAGAAGGCGATGCGTTCCCACTACAATATCAACCAGGCCTTTTCTTAGGCCGTCCGTATTATCCTTCTGCTGCTTTCTCGTACGGAAGCGGCTCATCAGACCGATATTCACCCCGAAATCCTGCATACGTTCCGTCAGCGTTTCGTAGTGCTGCTGGGCAAGGATCGTAGTCGGCACAAGTATCGCCACCTGCTTTCCGTCCGCGATCGCTTTGAAAGCGGCACGGAGAGCCACTTCCGTTTTTCCATACCCGACATCTCCACATAACAGACGATCCATCGGTCGCACCCGTTCCATGTCGTGTTTGATTTCTTCGATACAGCGAACCTGATCGGGGGTCTCTTCGTAAGGAAAAGCTTCCTCGAACTCTTTCTGCATTTCCCCGTCCTGCTCAAAGGAGTGCCCCCTGGACGCTTCACGCTCGGCGTAAATTTCAATAAGGTCATCCGCTATATCTTCAACCGAAGACTGGACGCGCCGCTTAACTTTTGCCCACTCGGAGCCGCCGAGTTTATAAATTTTAGGCTCTTTTCCTTCAGAACCGACGTATTTCTGGATCAGGTCGATCTGATCCACCGGCACGAACAGCTTATCATTCCCGGAGTACTGGACCAGCAGGAAATCGTTGTGCGTCCCGCTCGACTCCAGCGTTTCGATGCCAAGGTACTTACCGATGCCGTGGTGGGAGTGGACGACGTAATCGCCGACGTTCAGTTCCTGATAGCTCTTAATCCGTTCGGCATTTGAAATCTTCTCTTTCTTTTTCCGCTTAGGCGCCCGTTTTTTAAACAGTTCCCGTTCGGTCAATACGGCTATTTTGTGGAGCGGCCACTCGAAACCGGCCCGGAGTGCACTGTCGATGATCACAGGAGTGCTCACCGGCAGGGTTACATCCTCTTCCCCTACCACAGCCTCCATTTCATAATCGTCGAGAACCGCCTGGACCTTTTCTTTCCGCTGCTCTCCCGAAGCCGCGATAACGACCGAGAAGTCCTGCTTCTTCCAGCGATCCATCTCATTTTTCAGCAGGTTCATCTGGCCGTGGAATTCCTGCATCTGCCGCCCTGTTATGTTGACGACATTCCCGGGCTGAGTGGAGGGGATATGTCTCATGAATACGGACAGATAAATGCGCTGATGGGTCGTTTTCGCCCATATATCATGCCAGTCATGGGACACCTGCAAGTCTTTCACGGTACGCCCGTTTTCAAGCAGGTTCCGGTGCCATTCCCCTTCCTCCTCATCCAGTCGCTGTGCTGTTTCCTGAATTCTGCTCATTTCATCAAACACGACGAGCCCGTCCTGCGACAGGTAATCGAGCAGGCTGTAAGTCTCTTCATAGAAAAATTCCATGTACTTGTACATATTCTCGAAGCGTTCCTGCTGTTCCAGCCGTTCTTTGTCATGGGAGATCTCTTCGAACAACCTCTGTTTCGCTTCCTGGTCCGACCACTTGCCGACCGTGTCCTGATAGGCGTCTTCGAGTCTGTTCAGAGCCCTGGCGTAATCTTCCGGTTTCAGAAGCATTTCCGTCGCCGATCTGATCACCGTGCTCCCAAGCTTTTCTTTTGAGCGCTGTGATTCGACATCAAAGGTACGGATCGAGTCCACTTCTGTATCAAAAAGCTCAATCCGGACCGGGTATTCCTCCGTCAGGGGATAAACGTCGAGAATCCCCCCGCGCATCGAAAACTCACCCGGGGAAGAGACCATGCCCGTACGTTCATATCCGATTCTCACAAGCTTCGACAACGTATGGTCAAGATCGATTTCTTCTCCCATTTCAAAATGAAGCTGAGCTTCTTTCCAATACGAAACAGGCGGCATTATTCTTTTTAAAGCCGCCACAGGTGCTATGAAAATGCCGGAGTCTTCATGAAGCCATTCGTCCAGAGCATCGATCCGCTGACTTCTCAGTTCGGGGCTGGCGATAGCGATTTCCGATGCGATCAGTTCGTTGACCGGATAGAGATGTACCGGGCAGTCGTCCGCCCATTCCTGCAGGTCTTCATACAGCTGCTGAGCCTGATGCAGCTGATGAGTGACGAGAAGAACCGGCCGTTTCACCGCCTCCTGCACCACGGAAACCAGCATGCTTCTTGACGTCCCTGAAACCCCGGCTACCATCTGTTCTTTTATACCGCTGTTGACTCCCTCGATAACTGAAGCAATATCATCGTGGGAACGTAAATATTGTTTTATTCCATTCATAGTAACCAACCCTCCACCTTCAAAGCTTCCTCTCCCTCAAATTCATCTTTTTATAATCGTAAAAAACAGACCCGGACACCCGGTCCGCCTACTTGTTATACTCATTCATAACTTCATCGAAGTTGCTCTCCATCCACGCCTCACACGCTTCTACGGAACGGTCGATACTGCCTTCCATATACTTTTTCTCTTCTTTGCTGAATGGGTCGAGCACGTGGTTAATGACCGAGTCGCTCTTCGGCTTTCCAATTCCCACACGCAGCCGCTTGAACTCTTTCGTACCAAGCTGGTCAATAATATCACGGATTCCGTTATGGCCCCCGTGACCGCCTTTCTGGCGCAGACGAATTTTTCCGGGCAGGAGATCGAGATCATCATAAATGACGAGCAGATCCTCTTCTCCGAGTCCGAAATAATCCATAAACGAGCGGACTGCTCCTCCCGACAAATTCATATATGTCTGAGGTTTAAGTAAAATGATCTTTTCTCCGCGTACGTGTTCCGTGGTGAACAGGCTGTTGAACTTTTTCTTTTCCACGGCCCAGTTGTTCCGCTTTGCAAGCTCATCAATCACCTGAAAACCGACGTTATGTCTGGTAGCTTCATATTTCTTACCGGGATTCCCCAGTCCTACGATACACTTCATAAGTTGAACTTCCTTTTCTTTTGAATGATTACAGTTATTATAGCATAGCAAAAACCGGAAGCTTAACGAAAGAAAAGGGCGCGCCTTTTCGGCTACGCCCTTCCTCGTTCCTCTCGTTTATCAGGAATTCTCGTTATCTTCGTCTTCATCCGGGTCTTTAAGAATATCCGGCTGCTCGTCTGTCTCTTCTTCCGGCTCCGTCGGAACTTCTTCCGGAGGAGTAACGGAAACGATTGTCGTATTCTCATCTTCAAGAAGTTCGTAGTTACGTCCTTCTTTCAGGTCGCTCACCATCAGGCTGTCGCCGATTTGAAGTTCGGATACGTCCACAGTAATCGACTCCGGAATGTCACCGGGCTTCGCACGAAGAGCTACAGCGTAAAGAGGCTGCTGCAGTACGCCGCCTTCACGTACGCCTTCAGGCTCTCCTTCCACGTTGATGGAAACTTCCACGTCTACTTCCTGCTGCATGTTGACCGCGTAGAAATCCGCGTGGATCAATTCGTCTTTGAGCGGGTCGAGCTGGTGTTCGTGAAGCATTACGTCCAGTGTATCTCCACCTTCAACATCGAGGGAAATGATTGCGTTTCTGCCGTGGTCACGAACCGTTTTAAGAAGTTCGATGCTGTTTACGGAAAGAGTTACCGGGTCTTTTTCTTTACCGTATACGACACCAGGAACCTCTCCGCGCTGACGGATTTCCTTTGTACTGGATTTCTGCAGATTATTTCTTTTCGTTGCTTTTAATTTAATAGCCAATTTCATCTACCTCCAAATATTTATCGTTATTATATACCCTCATTCACATATGGGTAAACGTATTAATCAAAAAGAATACTTACGGACTGCCGTTCATGTACACGGATAATCGCTTCACTGATCAACGGAGCAACAGAAAGCGGGTTGATTTTCTCGCTCTGTTTGTCTTCTCCCAGTGGGATCGTGTTTGTGACGACCAGTTCTTTGATTTTCGAGTCATTGATGCGTTCGATCGCCGGCCCTGAAAGTACAGGGTGAGTACAGCAGGCGTACACTTCTTTCGCTCCATTCTCGACCAGTGCGTTCGCTGCTAAAGTGATAGTACCGGCCGTGTCGATGATATCATCGATCAGAATTGCTGTCTTACCTTCAATGTTACCGACAATATTCATAACCTCTGCCACGTTTGGCAGCGGCCGGCGTTTATCGATAATGGCAATCGGGGCCCCGAGACGGTCTGCCATTTTTCTGGCGCGTGTCACCCCGCCGTGGTCAGGCGATACGACAACGATGTCGTCGAGATTCTTATTCTCGAAATACTCGGAAAGGATAGGTACTCCGATAAGGTTGTCGATCGGTATGTCGAAGAAACCCTGGATTTGCGGAGCATGAAGGTCCATCATTATGACCCGGTCCGCTCCGGAAGTCTGAAGCAGGTCTGCTACAAGTTTAGCGGTGATGGGTTCACGCGACCGGGCTTTCCTGTCCTGTCTCGCGTACCCGTAATAAGGCATGACGATATTGATCGAGTTTGCCGACGCCCGTTTCAGTGCGTCAATCATAATTAGAAGTTCCATCAGGTGCTGGTTGACCGGTGAACTTGTCGATTGCACCACGTATACGTCACAACCACGAATACTTTCATCAATGTTGATTTGAACTTCTCCATCACTGAACGTAGTTACTGTACATTTCCCGAGCTCAATACCGATATTGCTGGCAATCTCTTCTGCAAGCGCCGGGTTGGAATTCAAAGTAAAAACCTTCAGCTCCGAGTTTCGGTAATCCTTAGCCGCCATGGAACGAACCCTCCATTAATCTTTTTTCTTGGATTTCAGTTTCTGTGCGTAATTTTCTTTGTTCGTCTGCCGTGCTCTTGCAATAGACAGCGACTCTTTCGGAACATCTTTATTAATGGTTGAGCCGGCCGCTACGTACGAACCTTTCCCAACGGTAACCGGGGCGATGAGGTTCGAATTACAGCCGATAAACGCATCATCTTCGATTGTAGTCAAAAACTTATTCTTTCCGTCATAGTTGACGGTGATCGTTCCACAGCCGATATTCACCCCGCTGCCTACGTCAGCGTCCCCTATATAACTCAGGTGGGAGACTTTACTTCCTTCACCGAACGAAGCTTTCTTCACCTCAACGAAGTTACCCACTTTCACTTCATCACCGAGGTCCGATTCAGGACGAATGTGCGCAAATGGCCCTATTTTTACGCGTTTGCCCACTTTACTGTCGGACACAAAACTCTGTTTCACAACGGACCCTTCTCCGATATAGCTGCGCTCCACAGTGGAATTCGGACCGATGACCACGTCATCCTCAATGACCGTATCACCCGTAATCGTGGTACCGGGCTCAATTGTGACATCCTGACCGATAACGGCATCCGCACTGATATAAGTATTGGAAGGATCTATAATAGTCACGCCGCCGCGCATATGGTTTTCATTGATTCTTTCCCTCATAAACGCCTCTGCCCTGGACAGAGCGACACGGTCATTGACCCCGAGTGCTTCCCTCAGGTCTTCCATCTGATACGCACTTACGGATTCCCCTTCTTTTTGAAGAATCTCCATGACATCCGGCAGGTAGTATTCCCCCTGGGCATTATCATTCGAAACGCTGGAGAGTGCTTCAAAAAGCATTTCATTATCAAAACAGTACGTTCCGGTATTGATTTCCTGCACCTTCGCCTCTTCCGGTGAAGCGTCTTTCTGCTCCACGATACGTTTGACGTCGCCACGTTCATCGCGAAGGACACGACCATAACCGTGCGGGTCTTCCGCATGGGCAGTAAGTACTGTCGCTTTCGCCTGCTTCTGTTCATGGTGCGAAAGAAGAGCTTCAAGCGTATCACTCGTCAGAAGCGGTGTGTCACCGCAGACGACGACGGTCGTCCCTTTTTTACCGGAGAGGTGATCTCCGGCCTGGAGTACTGCATGACCTGTGCCGAGCTGTTCCTTCTGAATGACATACTCACTGCTGTCTCCGAGCTGTTCCTGCACAGTTTCCGCTCCGAAACCGACAACAGTAATGATCTGCGATAGTTCCAATTGATTAAGTTGATCTGTTACGTGCTGCACCATCGGCTTTCCGGCTACAGGATGAAGAACTTTGTAAAGCTTTGATTTCATCCTGGTACCCTGACCGGCTGCGAGCACTACTGCAAAACGATTGGCCATGAAGTAACCCCCATCATAGTTATCCACTATGAATATTATCTTAAATCAGAATTAATTTCAACATTACACCCGTCAGTGATTATATTTTTTAGAAATGGGTATATCAATACTATAGCAGGTGGTCGGCTCTTCTTCTTCTCCTGTCGAAAAAAATATCCCGCCCCGTTTTAGTTACGCGGCTCCGATTATTTCCGGGAAAGAAACTGCTGAGAGCTAAAAAAGAACCTGACCCGTCCCGGTCAGATTCTCTTCTGAAACATTTTTAAGAAGCGCCTGCTCCCTCATATTCCATTTGCTGAGGTGCCTCGGCTTTTTGATAAGCTTCGAGTACAGCCTCCTGTATTTTACCTCTCGTGCCGGAATTGATCGGATGAGCGATATCCCTGAATTCTCCGTCCGGTGTACGTTTGCTCGGCATCGCCACGAACAGTCCATTATTCCCGTCGATGACACGAACGTCATGTACCACGAATTCCTGATCAAACGTAATAGAAGCAATTGCTCGCATTCTTCCTTCTGTGTTTACTCGACGCAGTCTCACGTCAGTTACTTCCATTAACCATTCACCACCTTTGTTTTATAGAGCCTGTTATATTATTTCTACTCTGTCACAAAGTTTCCTGCTTTATTCAGAAAATTTTTTCTCTATTTCTAATAAAGTTTTCTTAAAGCCTTCCGAGAAGATTACCGGCTTCCACTTCAATTTCTTTCGTGCGGTCATCGGCGTGAAGAATGCGCAACAGTGATACATAGTCATCGACGACACGTTCTTCCTCTTCGTCTTCCGCTTCCGCCAGCACTCCGATACCTGCAACTTGCGCATCGAATTCTTTCAGCAGATTCTTCATACCGTTAATCGTGCCGCCTGCTTTCATAAAATCATCGATGATACATACATTGGATCCGGGACTAAGCGAACGCTTCGTCAGCACCATTGTCTGGATTTTTCTGGTGGAGCCCGACACGTAGTTAATACTTACGGTCGACCCTTCCGTAACTTTCGGGTCTCTTCTCGCGATGACCACCGGAACGTTTAAATGAGCGGCTACCGCATAAGCAAGAGGGATCCCTTTCGTTGCTACAGTCATTACCGCATCTATTTCCCGGTCGACGAACACAGAAGCGAACATTTTTCCAATGTCATTCACCGTCCGCGGGTCTCCGAGGAGATCACTCATAAACAGGTAACCTCCCGGAAGAAGGCGGCCTGTATCCGAAAGCTTCTCACAGAGTTGTTCGACAAACGGAGTCCCATAGCTCTGCGAGTAGGCCGGGATATATTTCACCCCGCCGGAAGCCCCCGCCACCGATGCCAGGTACCCCGTCCCTTCCTCCTGGAACCGTTCATCAATGATTCCGAGATCTTCACTGATCGAAGATTTGGCGGAACCGAACTTTTCCACGAAAAAGGGGAGGGAGATCAGGGTGTAAGGATGTTCAATAATGTAACGGGTCATAGAAACTAAACGTTTACTTCTTTTCATATACAGAAACTCCTCTTAAAACCGAATATTTTATTTAAATATAACAAAAATATACGGTTTTAATCAAGAGTTTCCTTCGTTCCAAGGACTCTCACCATATACACTTCATCACAAAACCCTTTCAGATGGTTACAGATCCTTCTGGCTTTTACATCCGGCTCCACCAGGGAAAACACGGTCGGACCGCTCCCGCTCATCAGGGACGTATCCGCTCCGGCCTGCAGCATATGTTCTTTCAGCTGGGCTACTTCAGGATAAAGTCGCACGGTGACCCCCTCCAGCGTATTACCTACGCTCTGGCACATCTTTTCATAATCTCCTGTCCGCAGGGCTTCCACCATGGAAGAGGTGTCCGGGTGCCCGGCCTCTTTTATGTCCAGGGCCTGATAAATGGTTTTCGTAGATACGCCGATAGGCGGTTTGGCAAGTACGACCCAGCACGGAGGAGGTGCGGGGAGCTCCTCGATTTTTTCTCCCCGACCGGTAGCGAGGGCCGTGCCCCCGTGGACGCAAAAAGAAACGTCCGATCCGATTTCTGCTCCGATTTCCGCAAGTTCACCGGGAGTTGTATCCAGGTCAAACAGCCGCGCCATCCCTCTTAATACGGCAGCTGCATCACTGCTTCCTCCTGCCAGTCCTGCAGCCACGGGAACGTGTTTCGTCAATTTGATATGGACACCGCCAGTGATGGAATAATGCTTCTTCATTTTCTTCGCTGCCAGGTAGGCAAGATTACGCTCATCATTGGGGACGTATCTGCTTTCGGCTTCCAGAACAATTTTATTCTTTTTCAGGCTGGTCAGTTCAATACGGTCGGCAAGGTCTATCGTAGTCATCACCATCTCCACTTCGTGGAAACCGTCTTTTCTTTTATGTAGCACGTCGAGCGATAAATTTATTTTCGCCGGCGCTTTCTCCATTATATACATACCAACACCCACTTAAACGTATAGTATGACCGCATTGTACCATAAAAAGACAAAACAAAAAGCAGCAAACGAAATGTTTACTGCTCTGCTACGGCAACTGATGGTTGTTCTTCGAAGTTGAGTTCCACGGTTTCGGTCAAAACATCCGCGTAACTGTAAGAGACTCTCTCGTAAGAATTCTCTTCGGGATCCAATTCCACGATAAAAACGGAAGGGTACGTATCGGAAAGCGTCCCTGTACGTTCAATCGTTTTGCGTCGACCTCCATTAGCTTTCAATGTAAGTCGGTTTCCGATCTGTTCTTCTAGCGTTTGCTTGATTTCTCCCAATGTTTTAGCCACTAGACTCCACCTCACTAAAACAAATGTATCACACACATTGGAAATAGTCAAATAAGTGATATATTATAGCAATATTCAATAAAGAATGTCAATCACAAAGAAAAGCGGAGCCATTCGCTTAGAAGTTCTAAGATAAGCAGGTACTCCGGGCTTCGGGTGCTCTGGCCCGAAACAGGGGGGCCAGCTTATCTTACGGACTTCTGAATGGCGGAGCTGGACAAAGAAAAGCGGAAACTTCCGGGTAGAAGCGCTGGCGTAAGCAGGAGGCTTACTTTACCTTATGGAAAACATCCGCCAGTTTCGCGAACTCTTCCATCGAAAGCGACTCCCCCCGGCGACCGGGGTCGATACCCGAGCCCTCCATACGTTCCCTGATCTCACTCTTTTCAAGTGACCCTTTGAAGAAACTACCGAGATTATTGATAAGCGTCTTTCTCCTCTGTTTAAAAGAGGCTCTCACTATTTCAAAGAAGAAATCTTCATCCTGCACGTTGACAGGCGGTTCCACACGCTTTTCCAGATGAAGTACAGCGGAATCCACGTTCGGCTGGGGCATGAATACAGACTTCGGCACCATCATCGGTATGCTCGCTTCCGTGTAATACTGCACAGCGATCGACAGCGAACCGTAGCTTTTTGTGCCCGGAGAGGCGGCCATCCGCTCGGCTACTTCCTTCTGAATCATTACCGTAATGCTCTGGAACGGAAGACGGTCCATCAGCAATCTCATCAGGATAGGAGTAGTGATGTAATAAGGGAGGTTCGCAACCACTCTCACTTCTTCATGATCACGGGCAAGCTCGCGAACGACCTGGTCTATATCCGCTTTCAGAATATCTTCATTGATAATTGTGGCGTTCTCGAAAGATGACAGTTCCTCCTCGAGAATAGGTACCAGCCGCTGATCGATTTCAAAAGCCGTGACAGAACCTGCATGGAGAGCCAGCTGTTCGGTCAGCGCCCCTATGCCGGGGCCAATTTCAATAGCTGCTGTATTCTCACTGATCCCGGCATGGCGGAGCATATTTTTTAAAATATTAACATCTACGAGAAAGTTCTGTCCCAGACTCTTCTTAAAGGAAAACCCGGCTTTGGCTAAAATGTCTTTCGTGCGACCTGGTGTCGCTATCGCTTTATTGTTCATCTTTCTCCTCCTGAATAATTTCTCTCATGACCTGTTCCACTTCCTCTTTAGTAATCCGGAACATATTCAAACGACGCACCAGCTGCTTCGCGTTCGTATGACCAATGTAAAGGCGTTCCCCCAGTTTTTCCCGCCGGGCACTGGCACCGGGTCCTCCGACCAGACCGTAGGGCAGAAGGTCGGCTTTCTCCAAATGGTCATCCTCTTCTTCTGTCACTTCATAAACGGCGGACAACGCTTCCCTTATATGCTCTGCCGACGCATGTTCCACTCCTATCCCTTTGTCATGTTTGGCAATAGCCGTATGCTTCGGCAGAAACGCGTGCTTGCAGCCCGGTACGTGTTCGGAGACGATATGTCGGATCCGTTTTCCCGGATAATCCGGATCCGTAAAAATGATGACCCCGCGCTTTTCGTATGCATGTCTGATTCTCTCCAGGACGTCATCACCAATCGCCGAGCCATTCGTTTCAATCGTATCGGCCACGACCGCCTGTTTGATTTTTTGTGTATCATCTTTACCTTCGACGACGATTATTTCTTTAACTTTCACCTCAGGCCCCTCCGTTCATTTGCTTCTGTAAGCATACCACGTGTGACCCCTCAGAAAAAGCACAGGCAAAATCAGCAGCTCGAACCAGTAGAGTGGGATTTACTATCCTTCCTCAAAAAGAAACTGAATACACAAAAACGCCTGTTTAGAGATAAAAACTCTATTCAGGCGTTTTGTATTATATGTCCGTTAATTTTCAGGATAAATCAAAACATTATCGACGAATATCCTGCAACGTACTGTGAACATACCACCGATACTTACTTTAATATTTTCTGTACATCCATTACTGCGCTTTAAACTCCCGGTCAAAATCCCTCGCAGGGTAAAACCGACCTGTTCGTCCTGCAATGTACCATCAACATATAATCTTTCCCCATTAAACCATGTATTCACTACCTGAATGTGGTGCCCTTCGTATGTAACTTCGAAGGTTTTCTTCATTTAAGCCTGCCCCCATCCGAAACTATAATAGAAATTTCTAACCAGAGTGGCATGATTTATTGAAAAATAACATACCAATCTATACGAAAATTGATATGTTATTAAACCTGTTATGTTGTGTTTTCTCCATTGGAAGTAAAGTAGTTACGACTGAATACCAAAAAACTTTTTCGCATTCTCCGTAGTCGTTTCCGCTACTTCCTCATAAGATAACTCTTTCAACTCCGCAATCTGTTCGGCGACCAGCTTCACCCACGCAGGTTCATTCCTTTTGCCGCGATTCGGATGAGGAGCAAGGAAAGGGGCATCCGTTTCCACGAGCAGATGTTTCATGTCTACAGCTTTTGCCACTTCTTTCGGGAGCGTAGCGTTTTTGAACGTGACCGGGCCTCCGAGAGAGATCATAAAGTTCATGTCTATCGCACGCTCCGCATATTCTACGGGACCGTTGTAACAGTGCATAATACCGCCAACATCCTCTGCATTTTCCTGCTCGAGAACTTCGATGATATCTTCTGTCGCCTCCCGGTTATGGATGATAATCGGCAGATTCACCCGTTTCGCAAGAGCAATCTGTTTTTTAAACACTTCTTTCTGTACGTCTTCCGGTGATTTATCCCAGTGATAATCAAGACCCATTTCACCGATCGCCACTACTTTCGGGTGGTCCGCAAGACTCTCAATCCATTCGAGATCTTCTTCCGTCATATCGACAGCATCCACCGGGTGCCAGCCGACAGCGGCGTAAATGTTCTCATCGCTCTCCGCTATTTCCAGAGCTTTCGGAATCGTTTTCCGGTCAAATCCGACGACTGTCATATATTCAACACCCGCTTCCCGGGCCCGGCGTATCGTTTCGTCCCGGTCTTCCTCAAACTGATCGGCGTTCAGGTGTACGTGTGTATCGAACAACATATTGTGTTTCCTCCTTCCGGATATTCATGACAAAGATTCAGGGGCAAAACAAAAAGATAACAAAAGAACAGCACGTCGCCTCCCACGGGCCCGGCCTCAACTTGTGCCGACGCCTCAGGAGTCTCCGTGCTGTTCTTCAAAAAATCCGGAAACCGGCGGGAACATCCGCTTCCCGTTATCTGTTTTATCCCGAACGTTTTCTCAGGTTACTTTGGCTCCGTTTGCCAGCGTCTGATCGACGGAAGCGAGTGACAAATTACCGGACTCGTCTTCTCCGGCAAGAATCATACCTTCCGACAGTTCTCCGCGAAGTTTCACAGGTTTCAGGTTACGAATACATATAACCTTGCGACCTTTGAGATCTTCCGGGCTGTAATATTCGGCAATCCCCGATACGACCTGGCGTTCTTCATACCCGAGATCAAGCTGAATTTTCAGCAGTTTGTTCGCCTTTTTAACAGGAACCGCTTTTTTCACTTCGGCTACACGGAAGTCGAGCTGCTGAAAGTCATCAATGGTAACTTCCGGCAAATCCTCGGGCTTTTCCGGTCCTGCCGAAGGTTTCCTCATCATATCCTTGATGATTTGAGTCTCTTCCTCCACATCCAGTCTCGGGAAAATCGGTTCCGCTTTTTGAACTTCCGTCCCTTCGCTGATGTAATTGAAATCATCAAGTGTCTTCCATTCTTTCCCGGCAGGATCTGTGAGGCCAAGCTGCTCAAACATACGCTCCGGCGTGTTCGTCATAAACGGACGAAGCATAATGCCGATATGACGCAGCGAAGCTGCCAGGTGGGCCATCACGTTACCGAGACGTTCCCTCTGATCCTCGTCTTTTGCAAGAATCCACGGAGTCGTTTCGTCGATATATTTATTCGTACGGCTTATAAATTTCCAAAGTTCACCGAGGGCCACGGAGAATTCCATCTGTTCCAGGCTCTCCTCCACGTTCGTCTTCGTCTCCATGGCCATTCGTTCAAGATCTTCCTCCAGGCCGGTCTCTCCCGGTACAAGCGCAGGGATCCGTCCGTCGAAATACTTGTTGATCATGGCGACCGTACGGTTCAGCAGGTTACCGAGGTCGTTGGCCAGATCGTAATTCGTACGCTCAACGAAAGCTTCCGGTGTAAACACTCCGTCCGACCCGAACGGCACTTCGCGGAGAAGATAGTAGCGGAGTGCATCAAGACCGTATCTGTCACTGAGCTGGACAGGGTCCACGACGTTTCCTTTGGATTTCGACATCTTTCCATCCTTCATCAGAATCCAGCCGTGCGCAAACACCTGTTTTGGAAGAGGAAGATCGAGAGCCATAAGCATGATCGGCCAATAGATCGTATGGAAACGGACGATTTCCTTACCAACCAGCTGTACATCGGCAGGCCAGTACTTGCGGAATTGCTCGTCATCATCCGTATCGTACCCAAGGGCCGTAATGTAGTTACTGAGCGCATCGATCCACACGTAAATTACGTGTTTCTCATTGCCCGGTACCCCGATACCCCAGTCGAACGTAGTACGGGAAATAGCGAGATCTTCAAGCCCCGGTTTAATGAAGTTATTGATCATTTCGTTTTTCCGGCTTTCCGGCTGGATGAATTTCGGGTTGTCTTCATAGAACTTAAGAAGGCGATCGGCATACTTGCTCATCTCAAAGAAATAGGATTCTTCTTTCACTTTCTCAACCGGAGCGCCGCAATCCGGACAGTGCGCTTCATCAAGCTGACGTTCCGTGAAGAAGGACTCACAGGAAGTACAGTACCATCCTTCGTACTCCCCGAGGTAGATATCCCCTTTTTTCATGAGGTAATCGAAAATTTTAGCTACTACCTGCTTATGCCGCTCCTCGGTAGTTCTGATGAAATCATCGTAAGAGATATCAAGTTTCTTCCATAGATCCTGAATACCGCCCACGATTTCATCCACATACTCAATCGGGCTTACTCCCTTTTCTTCGGCTTTACGCTGAATTTTCTGGCCGTGTTCATCCGTCCCGGTCAGATACATCACGTCATATCCGCGCAGTCGTTTGTAGCGGGCCATCGCATCCCCGGCTACGGTTGTATAAGCGTGTCCGATATGAAGATTGCCGCTCGGGTAATAAATCGGTGTCGTAATATAAAATGTATTTTTCTCCTCAGGCATACAGGCCCCTCCTTATGATTACGAGACTTCTTATAAATAGTCATTCCTAACTTTAAAATATACCGAAAATAGGTCCGTCCTGTCAAAAAATCGGGGTTTGTGCAGGGGGAAGACTCCCTTCTCGAAACAGGTATAGACACCCGTATACAGATATGTAAAAGTTTTTTCGTTATTTAGAACATGCTAATTGACATGATTGGCAAACTTTGGTACTATAATTCCGAACCATCGTCGAAATCAGACGACTAACTTTTGAAGTAAGGGGAGAGAAACACTATGAAATCTACTGGAATCGTCCGTAAAGTGGACGAACTGGGACGCGTCGTTATTCCTATCGAATTACGCCGTACCCTGGACATCAATGAGAAAGATGCGTTGGAAATATACGTAGACGACGACCGCATCGTTCTTAAGAAATATCAGCCATCCATGGCTTGTCAGGTCACCGGGGAAGTGGCTGATGACAACATTAAGCTTGCAGGCGGCAATCTGGTTCTCAGTAAAGAAGGCGCCGAACAGCTGGTCAAAGAAATTCAGAGCAAATTCTGATATTTCGACCTCTTTTTAAAAAAGTAAGCACTTTTACCAACAGAGAGAGAAGGTAAAAGTGCTTCTTTTTTATTCTTTAATCCTCTTCCACATGGTACGCCCGGTATACTTCA
This sequence comes from Salimicrobium salexigens, assembly GCF_900156705.1. Lineage (NCBI taxonomy): Bacteria > Bacillati > Bacillota > Bacilli > Caryophanales > Bacillaceae > Salimicrobium > Salimicrobium salexigens. Next base: position 31,734 of record NZ_FTOK01000014.1, read on the forward strand.
CGTTTCGGCAGACCGCGCTCCACCGCTACTTTTTTGACGGCTTCTTTATCCCTCAGTCCTTCCTCCACGTAAGATCCGACGTGTTCCTCCAGAGTGAGCGAATCCCACCAGAATGATTTCTCTTCCTCTTCGCCTCCTTCGACCACGATACAGAACTCGCCTTTCAGCTCCGTTTCCTCCACCCAGGTGAGGACGTCGGAAAGATCTCCCCGCAGAAACTCTTCATACTGTTTCGTCAGTTCGCGGGCAAAAGAAACGCGACGGTCACCGAATACCTCGTATAAATCCTGCGTCATCTGTTTCAGACGGTGCGGAGATTCATAAAATACCATCGTTTCCGGAAAGTTCTTCCACGTTTCCAGTTCCTTCACTCTGTCCTTCTTTTTCCGGGGTAAAAATCCGTAGTAAAAGAAGTGTTCCGCCGGCAGTCCCGAACCGACCAGAGCGACGAGTGCCGCGTTGGCACCGGGAAGTACGACGACCGGAATATCTTCTGCCACCGCCTGATTTATGATTTCCTCCCCGGGATCGGAAATCCCCGGCATTCCGGCATCACTGACCAGCGCTACGGAAAGGCCGTCTCCGAGCCAGGCGATCAGTTCCTCCGCCCGGCTTTTCCGGTTATGTTCGTGGTAACTGATCAGTGGAGTGTCAATATCATAGTGCCGGGTCAATTTCTTCGTGTTGCGGGTATCTTCCGCTGCAATCTTATCGACCGACTGTAACGTATGCACGGCCCGGTACGTCATATCCTCCAGATTCCCGATCGGCGTGGGGACGATGTACAGCGTACCTTCCTCCTTATGTCCCCGGAAACTTTTTTGCGTCTTCATCCTTCATCCACTCCCTGTATAAGCTTTTCCTTGGCTGTGCGGGACAGTTTTTTAATTTTGTATTCTTCCCGGAGGGCCTCGCTTTTCGTCGAAAATATTTTCGTATAGACGACTTCAAAAGGAGCTCTGCCTCTCGTATACTTCGCTCCCTGTCCTGCTTCATGTTTTTTCAGACGTGCAGGCAGGTTGTTCGTGTATCCTGTATACAACGTGTCGTCCCGGCACTTGAGGACATAAACGATGTGCTCATCCATACAGCATCTGTGCCGCTTCTTGTGTGTAGCCACCGTCTTCCTCATATACATAGAGAGGGGGCAGAATGCCGAGCCCCGGCTTCCCGTCCCTTACCCCTTCGATCAGCAGCATATTCGCTTCTTTTTTCGCATTCGGATAAACGAAACGGACCCGCTTCGGTTCCAGCTTATGCTTGCGGAACGCCTCAATGATTTCGACGAAACGTTCGGGCCGGTGGACCATCGCTACTTTCCCGCCGGATTTTGCCAGTCGGGAGGATGCTTCCACCACTTCTTCAAGCGTACAGGCGACTTCGTGACGTGCGATCTTCAAATGTTCATTTTCATTCCTCATCACGCCATCCGTCGTCTTGAAGTACGGCGGATTCACGGTTACAAGATCGAATTTATCATTTTTGAAATAAGCCGGCATCTCCCTCAGATCTCCGTGGATCATGGACACCTGTTCTGCCGCTCCGTTCAGCTCTACATTCCGGACGGCCATATCATACAGCCTCTCCTGGATTTCCACGCCGGTGATCGGTACGTTGGAGTGGTTAAGGAAAAAGAGGGGCAGTACCCCGTTTCCGGTACATAAATCAAGAATCTTCCCTCTCGTCCGCGGCAGAGAGGCGAATCTCGCCAGAAAAGCGGCATCCAGAGAGAATGCGAATACGCTCGGGCTCTGTATAATTCTTCTGTTTTCTTCTGCAAGCAGATAATCTATTCTTTCGTCTTCGTATAAGTGAACCACGTTCCCGTTTCCTCCCGCCTGGTATGAATAAAGAAAAGAGGACCCCCCTGCACCCAGGGGAGTCCCGAAATAACTAACTGCGGTTTAAGAAAGAGAGACAGAACAGACAATCTTCGTCTCTTGGGCTTCCGAAATGCAGATTACATATGTGAAAGCCTTCTTCGTAAAGACGGGCTAAATTGTCGTAGCCTTCTCCGACTACGGGCCGGACAGGCACACCGCCTCCCTCTGCCGCTTCTCTTTCGGCATTTTCCCGATCGAGACGCTGCCGCAGATGATGGTTTTCGATAGAGAGATGCTGGTTCTCTTCAATCAGCATAGCCAGCTGCTCCTTCAGGTCCCCAAGCTGTTGGTGAAGATCCCCGATCTGTGATTCCAAATGAGTGAACTTTTCAATCACATTTTTCTTATTCAGTGTCCCTCTCTCCTTGCTACTCTGCACCATTTGTTTCAAGCACTCCTTCATCTATCAGTTCCTGAAGGGAGTACTCCAAAGCATTTTCCTGATCTTTGAACTCAATCTGTACAACACGCTCAAGCATATTCAGCCCTACGACCTTCCCGTCGCCGAGAGACGTGGAAATACGTTCTCCGAGGTCCGGCAAGACGCGTTTCGCCTCTTCGTAGTCGTCGTTTTCGTATTTCAGACAGCACATCAGACGCCCGCAGAGACCGGAAATTTTAGCCGGATTCAGGGAGAGGTTCTGGTCTTTCGCCATTTTTATGGAAACGGGCTCGAAGTCCCCGAGAAACGTGGAACAGCACAGCATACGACCGCATGGGCCGATGCCTCCGAGCATTTTCGCTTCATCTCTTACTCCGATTTGACGCAGTTCGATGCGCGTACGGAAAACGGAGGCGAGGTCTTTGACGAGATTTCGAAAATCCACCCGTCCATCCGCTGTAAAATAAAAGATCACTTTATTGCGATCAAATGTATATTCAACTTCCACCAGATTCATATCCAGCTTATGTTCCTTAATCTTCTTCTCACATGTATCATAGGCTTCCTGTGCTTGGACTTTATTCTCCTGGACAGTGAGCTTATCCTTCTCGTCAGCTTCCCGGATGACTTGTTTTAACGGAAGAACTACATCTTCTTCGTCTACCGTGCGGTTGGAGATGGCGACTTTCGCAAACTCAATGCCTCTCACCGTTTCGACAATGACGTAATCACTCGTCGTCAACTTCAAGTTACCAGGAGCGAAAAAATAAACTTTTCCTGCCTGCTTAAAGCGCACACCTACTACTTCGACCATTACGGATCAACACCTTTGCAATTGAAGTGTAAGTTGTTCCATCACGAGTGTGGGGTGAACGTTCTGGTGTATGTGACGTTTCGCCTCCATAATTCCGGACATACAGGAGGTGACTTGTGCACGGGACCACCGCATCATCGCCTGTTCTCTCTTCTCCTGTTCCTGAATGAATACGACAGCTTCTTCACGAGCGAGGTGTTCGTGAAGAATGTCCTTATACCATAGCATGAGGACGTCCAGACCGCGCTGAAGCGTATCCTTTTCGGAAAAATGAGGCATCCACTGATGATTGACAAACAATAGTGCTTCATTCGGTTTCGATTGAAGTACTTCCGTCAATTGTATCACTAATTTTCGAGCATTGGCAAACCAGTCTCCCTCAAGCATTTCCTTCGCTTCTTCCGCGTTATTCGTCAGTTCGCTCAAAAGGAAAGCGTTTGACTTCGAAATGCCATCCTCCATCAGATAATTCCTCATTCTTTCATGATTCAGAGGCTGGAAGGCGATCTGCTGACACCTCGAACGGATGGTCTGCAAAATCGCTTCACTGTTTTCCGTCAGGAGAATCGCCGTAGTATCCCTTCCCGGTTCTTCCAGGAATTTCAGCAGACGATTCGAAGCGTTGACCGTCATTAAATCGGCGGACTCCACAACGTAGATTTTTCGATCGGATTCAAGCCCTGTATACGTGAATTCTTTCTGCAGTTCGAGAATCTGTTCTTTTTTGATCGAGGCTCCGTCCGGTATGATCCAGTGCAGGTCGGGGTGATTCCCGGAGTCGATGCGCCGGCACTCCCGGCATTCCTGACACGGTTCTGTATCTGCGGTATACGGACAGAAAAGCGTTTTTGCCAGGAGACGGGCCGCTTCACGCTTCCCGGTCCCCCGATGGCCGTAAAAAAGATAGGCATGCGCCATTCTGTCTTTATCATAACTGTTTATAAGCATCTGTGCCGCAAGCGGCTGCGTTTCTTTCAGTTGGCTCCAACGTTCCATCTCTGTCCGCCCTTACGTATATAAATTGATTAACAGACCCTTTATTTCACCGATCAGGCCTAAAAGATCCATTTTACTGTCTTCCCGGGTCATCACGGCTTCCGTCAGTTCAGCAAGCTTCTCATCCACTTCTTCCACAATCGTCAGCTTCCGGTTCTGACCGGACCGGCTCCAGCTGTGCGAATGCTTCAGATTCATTCCGTACTGTACGGATTCTTTCACGAACTCCCTGATCATTTTTTTATATTTGGCAAGTTCCCGGAAGGAACGATCGCGGGCGAGTCTTTCTCCCTGGGCGGAGATTCCCGCCAGCAGCCGGTTCAGCTGCTCTTTCTGCAGCTGACCTGTCTCTGTACGTATCAGTGACTCGAAAGACCGGGCTTTCGCTCCCGTCCGCGCATCCTGCTTATACTGCGTTTCCATCTGAACGCGCATATCCTGACTTATTTTCATAAAAGCGCTCCCTCACTCAATTTAAAAGTGGAAAAACGATTCGACGGGAAGAACGAATACGTTAGCTCCTCCCACTTCCACCTTCACCGGTTTCGGAATGTAGGAGTCCGCGTTCCCTCCCATCGGGGAGATCGGCGCTACCATCTGATCCCGTTTTGAACAGTTCTCTTCGATGATTTCAAGCACGTGGTCCACCTGCCCGTCATCCACTCCGATCATAAGCGTCGTGTTCCCCTCTTTGAGAAATCCGCCCCGGGTAGCCAGTTTCGTAGATTTATAATCGTGTTCCGAAAGGGCGTCTGTCAGCCGGTTCATATCCTTGTCCTGTACAATCGCCATAATCAACTTCATCGTTCTGCCTCCTCATATTTTTTAGTAGAAATAAATCACTGTCTGTTCGTGTGTCGACGCAGAGCCTGACGGGCTTCTTCGGTCACTTTTTCAAGAGACTGATCGGCATCGATCCTCTCCACCCTGTCCGGGTACCTTGCGACGAGTTCGAGATAAGCTTCATATACTGTCCGATGGAACTCGATGTCTTCGAGGTCAAGCCGATTCTTCTCTCTCGTATCATTGGCATCGATTCTCGCAAGCCCGCGTTCCGGGGTGATATCAAAAAACAGGGTGACATCCGGCATCCACTCTTCTATGGCGAATTCATTGATTGCCATTACTTCGGAAATGCCGAGCCCGCGTCCTACCCCCTGATATACGAGACTTGAATCGACGAAACGGTCACAAAGGACGATTTTACCTTCTTTCAGGGCAGGAATCACTTTTTCCGTCAGATGCTGACGCCTGGCAGCGGCATAAAGAAGCGCCTCTGTCTTTGCATCCATTTCCCTGTGGACGGGATCGAGGATGACATCACGTATTTTTTCGGATATCCGGATCCCTCCCGGCTCTCTCGTTGCGAGCACGTCATACCCCTGATTTTCGAACTCTTCGTGAAGAAGCTTGAGGACCGTCGTTTTTCCGGCTCCTTCGCCTCCTTCAAATGTAATGAACATACCTAGTCACGACCATTCTTCCTGAAATATAGTTACTGCTTTTTCTATGTTTTCATTTTGAAATACTGCTCTATTCTCTATGAGCGTGCGAATGTGTTCCACCTGCTCCTGCCTGATCCTCTCTCCTTTAAGGATAAGAGGAATGCCCGGCGGATAGGGGATGACCGCTTCAGCAGCTATGTGCCCCGTTGCTTTTTCGAGTGGAAGAGAGACCTGATGCAGATCTTCCATCTCTTCATACTGTACATCGAGCTGTTGAACCGGGGGAAAAGATATATTGTTATCTATTATTTTATCATGCTTTTCCCGTTTTTGTAATAAGCGTGCCACTTCATAAAAGGCCGCCTTATCATTTTCCCAGCTTTCCGGACGTTCCAGCCCAAATGTCAGAAGCACCCCGGTATTCGTGGCCATCTCCGCATATATTCCCTGCTCTTCAAGCATGGAAGCGAGGGTGAACCCGTCCACTCTGCTCGGCTTCAACTCCACTTTCAGGGGATCATCCTGTGGCGACGCAGGCAGAACCTCCCATTCGCCGCAGCAGGCGTCCAGCTCTTCCCTTACTTCATCGAGAAATGTTAACAGCCCGTTCTCTTCCCACATCGCCATATATCTCCGACATACATCCAGGCTTACCATAACGGGATAAGAGGGACTGCTTGACTGTACGATCTGGAGCATGTAAGTCAGACGTTCTCCCGGTACAAGCGACCCCTGGGTATGTAAATAAGCTCCCATAGTCATTGCGGGAGCCATTTTATGAGCAGACTGCACCACTATGTCCGCACCCGCTGCAAGCGCAGTATCAGGAAAGTTACGGTGAAGAGAGAAGTGTACGCCATGAGCCTCGTCTACGAGCACCGGCTTTCCCGCTTCATGTACGAGTGAGGTTATCGCTGGAAGATTGAACGTGTGACCGAAATAATCCGGATACGTAACAATGACCGCCGCCGCCTCCGGAAATTGACGCAACCCTTCCCGCACTCTTTCTGGTGTCAGGCTACTGAACTTTCCGGTTCTCGCGTCCCATTCCGGAGCCAAAAACACGGGCTTGGCCCCAGCCAGTTCTATACCGTGGAGTATGGATTTATGCGCGTTCCTCTGTACAAGAACGAAGCTTCCTCTCCGGCATACCGCAAGAATCATAGCCAGATTTCCCGAAGTACTTCCATTCACGAGAAAGCGGGTCTTTTCACTTTTAAAATAAAGACGAGCCAGTTCTTCTGCTTCCTTGATCGCTCCGCGTGGGGAGTGGAGATCATCAAGACCCGGAATTTCTGTCGCATCCATTTCCAGCACCTCACGGAAGACTCCCTGGGCCTCCGTATCAAAGATAGTCCCGTTTTTATGGCCAGGCACATGATAGCTTCCGGCTTTTCCTTGGCGATACTGCTTTACAGCTTCCCAAAGAGGGGCTTTTTCATATCGAGTCATTTGTGCTCTCCCTTTCTTTTCTCCATTAATCATAACAAAGAAAAAGACTGCCTTCTACACACGCAGAAAGCAGTCTCCCCTTACCTTTCCGAAGCGACGGGGTCTTACCTATACAAAAGAAGCCCAGAGGGGGTGGCCTCTGGGCTTCTGACAATGTGGCAGCGCCCTACTCTTGCGGGGGGTAACCCCGACTACCATCGGCGCGGAAGAACTTAACTTCTGTGTTCGGCATGGGAACAGGTGTGACC
>NZ_FTOK01000019.1:0-6278 GCF_900156705.1 Salimicrobium salexigens
CTCGGGCGTTCGTCCGCGGAAAGCGAGTGGTATTCGCCCGCACGAACTGCACAAAAAAAGCTTGCAGAAAAACACGGGGTTTCTCTACAAGCTGAGGAAGCCCGCGGGCTTCCTTTTTTATTTGAATCCTGTCTGGATGTATTCGTTCTGGGAGTTTTTCTGATAGCTTTTCAGCAAACGCTTCAGTTTCTCCAGCTGGTAGTGATACTCCATCAACTGAGAAGCCAGAGGAAGAAAAATGAGCCTGTCTTTGTCGTATCCGTGTTCATATTCGTTCATGAGACGATCGACAATCAGTGGAATATCAGGCGTTTCCACAAGGCGAAGTGCCTGTTTATGCGTCTGTTTAATTCTGCCTTTCAGGCTCAGAATCAGTTTTTCGTGTGCATTGACGAGTTTGTCGAGTTCATAGACGAGAGCATCCTGAAAATCTTCGGGTATGTGCTCGATTTTATTTTCCAGCCGATGAAAAGCCTTCAGGACATCGAAGGACTTCTTCGTAGTTGTAATCAGCTGGCGGAATACGACGAGTTTCCGGCCTTTGGCAAAACCTTTTCCTTTTAAATAAGTTCTTTCTTCAGAATAAAGAAGGTACGTGTGGTCCAGTCTTCTTATTTCATCCTGAATACGTGTAGTTTCGTATTTAAGCGCAGGTTCGTCGGATAACTTTCTGGTTGTTACTCGGATCCACTGTAAAATGTCACGGGTGGAATCGTCGATACTCGCGAACAGTTTCGTCTCGTATTTAGGAGGAAGGAAAACCAGATTTATGATGAAAGCTGTAAAAATCCCGAAAAACATCGAAGCGATTCGCGAAGCCGCGAAAGGCAGGAATGTCAGATCTGTCGAATCCATCAGGGCTACAACGGCCACAACCGCAAGAGAGACCGTGTTTTCGTTCATTTTCATTCCCGTAGTGATCCCGATTGAAACGATAATGGCAAACGCTACGACGAACGGGTCGTTGCCCAGCGTGAAAACGGTCAGAACTGCAATCAGTGCCCCAATCAGATTACCCTGGACCTGCTCGATGATGGACTGATAAGAACGAAAAATAGAAGGCTGCAGTGAAAATATTACGGCAATAGCTGCAAGTAAAGGTGAGAGAAAGTCGAACATGTTTCCTACATATAAGGCTATGGCCACAGCCAGCCCGGTTTTGACCATTCTTGCTCCCAGTTTCAAGTCACATCATCCTTTAATTTAAAAATAAGAACCAGGGCATTCTCGAACTCGGGCTGCCCTGAACGCGGAGGAAAACAATTTAACAATCTTCCTTCATTATAAATGTTTTCGCTTTGTTTGACGATTAATTATCACTATTTTTCTCCTGCCATTTCTGCGAACGTGCTGTCGACAGCTTCCAGAGTTATGCGGATGTCCTCTTCTGTATGGGCAGTGGTTAAAAACCATGCTTCAAACTTGGAAGGAGCCAGGTTTATACCTTTTTCGAGCATGCTGTGGAAAAATGAAGCGAATTTTTCGCCGTCGGTATTTTCGGCATCCTCATAATTTTCTACAGGGTGGTCTGTAAAATATACGGTCAATGCTCCTCCGAGCCTGTTAATCTGTACAGGTATACCGTGAGAGGAAGCCCGCTCCGCAATACCCTTTTCGAGCTGCGCCCCCAGATTGTCGAGATGGTCATAGACACCCGGTTTTTCCAGCACTTCGAGACAGGCGATGCCCGCTGCCATGGAAGCAGGATTTCCGGCCATCGTACCAGCCTGGTAAGCGGGGCCGAGCGGGGCTACCTGTTCCATAATATCGACGCGCCCCCCGTAGGCACCGATAGGGAGACCGCCACCGATGATTTTCCCCATTGCGGTCATGTCAGGTTCCACCCCTACAAGATTTTGTGCACTTCCGTAGTTGAAACGGAACGCGGTGATCACCTCATCATAGATTACGAGTCCCCCTGTTTCGTGAGTAAGGTCGTTCACCTGCTCAAGGAACCCTTCTTTCGGAGTGACGATTCCGAAGTTGCCGACGATCGGTTCCACGAGTACGGCTGCGATTTCGTCACCGAACCGTTTCAACGCTTCCTTCAGCGGGGCGATCTCGTTGAAAGGTACGGTAATGACGTCTTCGGCTATAGAGGCAGGAATCCCTGCTGAATCGGGAGTGCCGAGTGTCGCCGGCCCCGATCCCGCTGCTACGAGCACAAGGTCGGAGTGGCCGTGATAGCATCCTGAGAATTTTATGATTTTATTTCTTCCGGTGTAAGCACGGGCTACCCGGATAGTGGTCATCACTGCTTCTGTGCCTGAGTTTACGAACCTCACTTTATCAAGGGAGGGGATACCACTCTTGATCTTTTTCGCAAATTCATTTTCGAGGGAAGTAGGTGTGCCGTATAAGACACCGTTTTCTGCGGCAGTTTTTATGGCACTGGTTATATGCGGATGGGCGTGCCCGGTGATAATAGGGCCGTAAGCACCAAGAAAATCAATGTATTCATTATCATCCACATCTATAAAACGTGATCCTTCCCCTTTTTTCATGTAAACAGGCGTGCCGCCGCCCACCCCTTTGTAGGCACGGGAAGGGGAATTGACTCCTCCGACGATATGTTCTTCTGCTTCTTTGAATAACGTTTCTGACGTATGTATATTCAACTATACTACCTCCATTCTTCGGTTTTTCTTTAAGTAGTTTATCATATGGAGACAGATAAGAGCGATCATGAGAGGTGGAAGTGGAAGATAGATGATAATTTAGAAATATTGGAAGTTTTTGATACTTTCCTTTAAAGTAGAAAGTAAGATAATAAGATGAAGGAGGAATCGTAATGAATTTAGAAAAAGGAACTCAGGCGCCCGAGTTTACACTTCCAGCAAACAATGGAAAGGATGTGTCCCTGAAAGATTACGCAGGAAAGAATGTCGTGCTTTATTTTTACCCGAAAGATATGACTCCCGGGTGTACCAGTGAAGCCTGTGATTTCCGTGACAATCACCAGAGCTTTAAAGAACTTGATACCGTAATCCTCGGTGTGAGCGCAGACCCTGTGGACTCCCACGAGAAGTTCATAGACAAATATGATCTTCCGTTTCTGCTTCTGGCCGATGAGAACTTTGATGTTGCCGAAAAATACGGGGCACTCAAAGTGCAGGGGAGCGCAGGTGACGAAAAATACGGAATGGAACGTTCCACATTTATCATCGATAAAGACGGTGTTCTGCAGGAAGAGTTCCGTCAGGTTAAAGTGGAAGGTCATGTGGAAGAAGCTTTAAGCTACATTAAAGAAAATCTGGAATCTTAATTTCAGACCCGTGATCAGGAATAAGGAGGAAACAGACAATGAAGGTGCTTTCGGTTTTGAAAAACGTTCCCGAGGATCTGCAGCAGTGGCTTGATGAAAAGTATCCCTCCCTCGAATTCAGATACTGCCATGGTATGAAAGAGGGAGAGCCTTTTCTGGAAGAGGCGGATATTCTCGTTACATATGGAGAAGATCTCGATAAGGAGAAGATAGAGAAGGCGGTAAATCTGAAATGGATTATGGTGATGTCTGCCGGTATGGACCGGATGCCTTTCGAAGCCATCCGGGAAAGAGGGGTTCTTGTAACGAACGTAAGAGGTATCCACGCTCAGCCTATGGCTGAATATGCAATAGGTATGTTTTTGCAGAATGCGAAACGAATGAAGGAACTTCATCTGCAGGAGAAGGAGTCCAGGTGGAATCGAAGGCTTGAATTTCAGGAAATGAATGGTCATACCATGACTCTTCTGGGTACAGGGGCTATCGCTTCTGAAACTGCACGTCTCGCGAAATGTTTTAATATGAAAACGGTAGGAGTATCGAGATCCGGAGAGGCGAAGAAGCATTTTGACGAAGTGTTTCGTATAGATCAGCTTACGGAAGCTCTGGAAACGGGGGACTATGTAACTGCTGTTCTCCCGAGCACTGAAGAAACGCGGGGACTGCTCCGGAAAGAACATTTCGAAGCCATGCCTGCCCATGCCGTTTTCCTTAATATGGGGAGAGGAGAGCTGGTTTCCACGGACGTTCTTCTCGAGGCTGTACAGGAGGGGCTCATTTCTCATGCCATTCTTGATGTGATGGAAGAGGAACCGCTTCCTGCGGAACATGCTCTCTGGAGAGAAGAGAATATTACGGTCACCCCGCATATCTCGGGAATCACCTCCCGTTATTTGCCGAGAGGTTTTGAAATTTTTGACAGAAACATTAAAGCTTACATTGAAAATGAGACGATGGAAAACGTGATTGATTTAGAAAGGGGTTATTGAGATGAGGATTTATACAAGGTCCGGTGACAAGGGTAAAACTTCACTTATACACGGGGACAGGGTGCCGAAAAGTCATGAACGGGTGGAAGCTTACGGCACGTGTGATGAAGCGAATTCCGTAATTGGAGTTGCCATCAGTTATTTAAGGAAAGAGGATTTCACCGGCAGAGATAAAATGCTTGAAGAGATGAACAGAATTCAGACTATCCTTTTTCATGTCGGAGCAGAACTTGCGACACCGAAAGGAAAAGAAGTTTTCTGGCAGCTAAAAAAAGAACACGTCAATGAGCTGGAGGCACTCATCGACCAGTGGGATGAAGATCTTCCTGATTTGAAGAACTTCATTCTCCCTACAGGAGTGGAAGCGGCTGCCCATCTCCACATGGCCCGTACTGTCGTGCGTCGTGCAGAAAGGTATGCTTCTGCGCTTGAAGAGGAACTCAATAATCCGCTTGCTGTCAGTTACTTGAACAGGCTGTCGGATTTACTGTTCGTGGCAGCGAGATATGTTAACCATACGCTCGAAGGAACAGAAACTAACCTGAATCCTGATGTATAAGGACAAAGCAAAAGATTGACAGGGGGAGAGGAACAGAGTTACACTATTTATAAAGATTATTATTTGATAATTTTATAGTTAGTTATTTCTGTTTAGAAAGCGAGGTGCATGACGGTGTCTGATTATAGACTTCAAGGTGCGATTGATACATTGAAAGAGTCAGGAGTTCGTATTACCCCTCAGCGTCATGCGGTACTTGAGTTCCTCGTCCAGTCGATGAGCCATCCTACTGCTGATGATATATATAAGGCCTTAGAACACAAATTTCCGAACATGAGCGTAGCCACTGTCTACAATAACCTTCGTGTCCTTAAGGAAATCGGACTTGTGAGGGAGCTTACTTACGGGGATTCTTCGAGCCGGTTTGATTGTAATACTACGGATCACTACCATGCTATTTGTGAGTCGTGTGGTAAGATCGTGGACTTTCATTATCCAAGCCTGGATGAGGTGGAATCACTGGCGGAACAGGTGACGGGTTTCAATGTAAGTCACCATCGCATGGAAGTGTACGGAACGTGTCCCGAGTGCCGGGCGCAGACAGCTCATTAGGATCTTCTTTGGCAGCAAAGAAGATCTTTTTTTATACAGCGATCATTATTGATAACCACAAAAAAGCTCCCGGCAGTGTCGTATAAACACCGCCGGAAGCTTTTTTAGTTTTTCTTAATGGGGTCCGTTCCCGAATAATCACTGTTCGGTTTTTCTTTTCTTCGAATTGTAGCTTTCGTCGAATTCTTCACCTTCAAGTTCAGGATCCATTGTCAGCGGCTGATCACAGTGCATACAGGCATCGACACGTCCGAGCATCTTTGTCTGTTTCCCGCAGGAGGGGCAGATGATGGGGACAGCCTTCGTGGAAATCATGCCTATCCAGAAATACACTAACGTACTGAAAAGAATAGCGATCATTCCGAGTATCATGGCTACTACCATCAACCAGGCTATGTCTTTGAAGAGAAGACCGACGTACATGATAGCGAAACCGATGAAAATTAATGATAAAGCGAACGTACGGATTTTATTTATTTTGTTGCTGTATTTCAGTGCCATGAATTCACCTTCTTTCTATATGGATTATTGTATCACAGGAGAGAGACTTCATAGAAAGAGAAAGACAACTGTTATAAAAACGTCAATCTTTCGACAAGGTTGTTTTAAAGCAGGACAGTCAGGTCGGAGAAAATAAAATAAAAAATCAGGGAAAATCATTGACGTTTATATTCAGCTCGTGATACATTATTAATCGTCGCGTTAAGGAAAACACATCGCGAAGAGCAACAAAAACAATAAATCATATTTGATTATTGACGGATGTCAACAGATGTGATATATTAATTAAGTCGCTGTTTTGAGGCGACGTTGTAATGGATCTTTGAAAACTGAACAATGTTTTATGCCATGCGTCAATTTTTTGAACGAATTATGATTGAGCTAATCAATCTCTTTTATGGAGAGTTTGATC
>NZ_FTOK01000021.1:0-5309 GCF_900156705.1 Salimicrobium salexigens
TTCAGCATACTTTACGAAGATATAAATCCTTCTGCAACTAAGGGCAGTTATCTTGAGACCGAGTCTTCAAGTAAAGGGCAGGATAGTTGAAGACTTGAGTCCGAGATAATATCTCTAAATGGTCGCTGGGTGGAGTTGAGTAATTAACATGATTTTGAAATAATTGATTTAGGACGGAAAACAAAATAGGAGTCATCACTTTTTTAGAATTGAATGTTAAATAACTAAGGGGGCACATTTTGTCTGAAGGAAAGAAACAGATGTATTTTTATTTGACCATTGGTTATATAGGGGTTTTGTTCTTAGTTCTCACTGGTTTCAGGTTGATATGGTTAGGTGACTCTACGGGGCACACTCTCGCATTGTTGAGCCTGCTTTTCATCGCTGGGTTTTGGAGATATATTGAAAGGGAGCTAATTCCTAAGACCAAGGAAAGGCTCATTATTAAAAGTATTTTTATAAGCCTCTTAATCATTTTATTCTTAGGTGGTTGTTACTTGTTATTCAAGTAATCTTATCTTGATTTCGAGCCTTCATGGAAAGGGGGCAATAGTTGTTAAAGGAGCAGTCTAATGGAACAAATAAGGTAACTGGGGGAGAGGTTTTTGAAAAAAGAAATAATTCTTGTCGGGAGCTATCACTTTGGACAGGAAGAGGAACTAATAGAGAAAAAAGAACAAGAAGTAATAGAGTTAGTTGATCATTTAGCTAAATACCAGCCAACTAAAGTCGCTGTAGAATGGGAAATGTCAAAAGACAAAGAACTTAATATAGAATATAAAGAATCAAATGGTGATTATTCAATTGATGAAATTCAACAAATTGGATTTAGGCTAGCCAAAAAGTTAAATCATGAGAAGATATATGCGGTGAATTGGTCAGGGGGAATATCTCAAGAAGATGTGACGGAACTTAATGCCACAATTCAAAGATCTTATCCTGAATTACTAAATACAATGAAGGTAATTAGCGAAAATGCTCCTGATATTAGCCTTAACACTCCATTGGTTGATTCGTTTAGAAAATTAAATGACAATAAAGCTACTAAAGAACTCGAGAGAATGTACTTATCTTTTGTTACTGTAACTGATAATAATAAAAAAATGATTGGTTTTGACTTTTTAAACAAATGGTCAGAAAGAGAATTGATGGTATTCAAAAATATTGTTGAAGCAAGTAATTCTAATGACAGCATACTACTCATAATTGGAAGTGACCATTTATGGATGCTAAGAAATTTATTTGAAGGAAAGGGATGGAAGGTAATCAATCCTTTTGCAAATAAATAATCTCTCTTTGCTTTATTAAACAAACGTGATTTGTTAGTTGGAAATATGCTTTAATATCTCGAATTCAAGTCTTCCGTTATTGGGGGCGTTTGCTGAAGCCTATATTAACTCTTTCGTTTTTAAAGGAGAATGAAAGGTGTTGAAAGGAGCGATAATCTTGAAAAAGATGCATTGGATCATGCCAGCAATAATTCTTCTGATAGGGGTCTTTATACTTGTATTAAACAATTATAAAGATGTAACAGCTGTCCCCTCGGATTCGTGGACTCGAGAGGTCGAACTTGCAACTACGTCCATCCAGTCAAACATTAAAACGACCCTTAATTCTAATGGTAGTTATAACATTTACTATTTTACTGATAATGGGCTAGTCGAGGGGAAGTACAACGAATCCTTAGAACTGATTGACCAAAGCAGCTATGATATCCCCTATACGAAATGGACAGAAGTATACCCGGGAGACAAGAACATAGTGTATGCGGATAACGAAGCAATGTACCAGACAGAAAGCAATGAAAAAATTTCAGATATCCAAGAGTTCATACCTCTTAAAAATGGCATGATCTATCAATGGAATGACAAGATTTATTATTTAGAGGGAAATTCTTTGGATAAACGATTACTAATTGAAAGCGTGTCGAAAGAAACTCTAATAGATGTTTACCAACCAACGGCAACCAATACATACATAATGCTTAGTGATAAACAAAGAAATGCAACAGAGTACCGTTTATTAAAGTGGGATGGAAAGAACGTAACAGAGATTGATCAGCAAACTATCGAACTGGAGCCTTCTCTCACTTTGGAGGAATTGTCTTTTACGGTTGATAACAATCAACTATCTTTATTTATCAATGCTGGGCCTCTCGACAAACACACTTATTTACCCGAGGATAATTATTATTTTACGCAGCAAAAAATAGGGTCACCTATCTCACTTAATCCTGTACCGTTTAATGATCCTTTCAGTCGAAATGACTTACAGAATGTCAAAGACATTGAATTAGACGTAAAGGATGGAAAGTCTGAACTGTTATTCAGAGCAAAAGGAAGTACGGAGACGAAGTACAGGGATGCAGTCGAATACAATGTTTATAAAGCGGTGTTGAATGGACAAGGAAAAGTCGACGTAACCAGATTAAGCAATACTCCCTGGTTGTCTAAAAACCCTTCCTGGGTAAGTGATGATGTAGTAGTTTGGCTTGATGTTACGGGTGATACCAACAAACTATTTGCTGCCGGATCTACGGATTTGGAGAACTTACCTGAATCATCATTGAGTAAAGATACAGGGTTTCGGATAGTAGGAAAGACCATGGTAATGCTAGCAAGTGGCTTACTGACGTTATTAGTAACTATAGGATGGTATGTGGTTCCTCTTGGATTTATAGGAATTATGACGTTCGGGTCCAATAATGCCTTGGACAAAGGGAAGGAATGGGTCTTCTATACACCAGCTTTGCTTTATGTAGCAGTCGCTTTGTACTTTAACGAGCAATTGTTTAGTGAGAAAGTAATTTCGCGACTTCCTGCGTACCTGGATTTCCCGGGAAGCCCGTTCATTCTTATTTGTGCTTTTGGGGTGATTACTTATTTGATAATGGCTACGACCGACTTAAAGGAGAGGTGGAGTATTCCTAAGAGGATTACCTATTTCGTAGCTGTTCACATAAGTTTTTTAATGATTTTTGTAGGTCCTTTTATACTTTAGATGACTTCAAAAAATAATGTTTAATGTTATTAATTAACGAATGCTTTGAAATCAAGTCTTCATGAATTGGGGGCGTTTCTTGAAGATAAGATCAAAATAAGGCCACGCATTTTAGATATGTCTAATATGTGTGGTTCTTTTAATACCAAGCGTAAAAGCCTCTAACCTAAATATAACCAATGAACACGGGCAGCTCGTCAAAGTCGTAGCTGAGGAAATCGTCCCTCAGGATGACGCCTCGGAACCTGTGCTTTCGAACGGGAGATACTTCTGGGATGAAGCGAAGGTCCCCGGCGTGGAAAGCGACACCCTTGATGAAGGACATGTCATTGCGGACTCTCTCGGAGGCGTATCCAATGCGTATAATATTACGCCTCAGGAAAGTACGTTGAATCGGCATGGGGATCAGGCGTACCTGGAAGATGCCATCCGAAACGCTGGAGGTGCGACGGATTTTGAAGCCATCATTACGTACCCGGATACGGAGACACAAACTCCTTCGAAGTATCAATATACTTATACGATTCAAGGAAATGAAGTCGTGGACACTTTTGATAACGTGAATCCGGATGACGTGAATGAGTCTCTTGGGTTGACCGAGGATGATGATTCCTCCGAATCCTCACCTTCTTCTGAGCCCACCACTACTGCGGAAGAAGGGGATGTTTCCAGCGTAGATGCGAATGGCAATGGCCAGGTGACCATTCAAGAGGCCAAAGATGCTGGTTTCTCTATGCCGATCACCAGCGACCACTGGTTGTATGAATACATGAGAGATAGCGACGGGGATGGAACGGTTGGAGAATGAACCTTTATAAGAGGTGGAGAAGAACGTTCTCTGTCAGTCTCGAAGAATAAGAGAAGCAATACGAGAGAAGGGCGTCCCCCTTCTCTTTTTATATGTATCGTTTACAAAGAATAAACGTCTATGACTTCCTCCACATTACACAAAGGGAGGGTTTGCAATGATTGAATAACCTCTTTGTTTCCCTACCTTCTCGTTACCTATTTTCATATTTCTCACCTATTCATTAACACAATGTCACAATATCCCAATAACACATTAACTCAATACTACAATAATTCAATGTTACAATAACACAAAAAATGGTACTCTGAGATAGATCTAAAAATCGCCTAGTCCTTGGGAGGAAAGTATTTGTCAATTGTTTACGAATGACCATTTTTCATTTCCTTTTTGCTTCTGCGATACCCAATTATAAATAAAATACTTTTATATGAATTGTCACCTTTTGAGCTTGATAAGGCCATTTTATTTCTGGTTGCTTGTTAGCCGGTGCAAACTAAATGCAAGATAGGCGAACAGGACGATCAGTTCGCTGAAGAACAAGATAAGTAAAAACCATTTGGTCTCTACATCATCATAAAAATCTATAGGATAAGGAAGGAATGTGCTTGGATACGCGATTCCAACTATACAGGCATAAACGAGTACACCTAACCCGCCCCACATGCCACGAGGTGTTCCGTAATCATTTAGTATTTTTTGCTGTTCTTTCTCTTGTACTCTAAGAGCCCGGAGGTCATCATCTAGCTCATCGCGTTCTTTTACCATATTATTATACCGTTGAATCTCTCCAGCTGATTTAAAAGAAGGCAAGTCAAATGAAGGCAATGTGGGAAAGGCTCCCCATTTGTTTGCTGGTCTTTCCTTCTCTAGATTTTTGTATATAGCATCATATACAAGTTCGTACCAGGATTTCTTATCAGGATAAATTAAATCGGCTTTTCCATTAATAATATCGTTAATATTTGCTGGGATGACATCGCTCTCATGTTTTTGAATGATTGTTCTTACTTCATTTTTTATAGAGTTAAACTGTTTAATGAAGGGATCCAATTCCTCATTTGTGAATCCATTATAGTCGCTCTCATTAATCAACTGCTCTATTGATTTATCAGTGAAGACAAGATCTTTATGGTGCTCTGTGATGAAATCATCCGCATCCTCTTCAAGAAGTGTAATGTTGGTCCTGTCGTACATCTCCTCTTTTACCGAAATATTATTATTAATTTCCCGCAGTCTCCGTTCAATTGTGGAACGTTCACTGGAAAGGGATATCACCCTACTTACCAAAAAACCGCCGATGATAGCAACCAGTGCTGCTGTTGCAGTGATAATCGAACTGATCAGTACGTTTAAATCCATATTCAATAGCCCCTTGTTTGAAATATAGTTTTCCACGAACCTAATTGAATCAATTTCATAAATCTCAGCCCTTGGCCCCCAATGGGTTCAAGACGTAAAAAAGGAAGTACCTCCCCAAGTCTTGTATAATGGTGGTTCA